>JBNMIL010000001.1:0-69425 GCA_050873265.1 Angelakisella sp.
AGCCTCACCGTTATTGAACTTCAGTCCATCGTTCAGAACGAACTTGTAGGTAACATTGCCATTCTCTTCCTCGATGCGCTCGTAGGACTTAACGGCGGTCTTGTTGACAACATAGTCACCGTGTTGATCAGAAGTAACAGTGAGCATGTCATCAGTCAGGGTTACCACTTCATTATCAGTGGCATTGGGGTTGGACTGGAAGGCAGAATAAGCCCAGTCGCCGCTCGCTTCGGTATCGGAACCGATGACAACCTGACCATCAGCCTTCGGGGTCTTCTCGCCGCAGGCTACCATGGTAAGAACCATGACTACGGTGAGCAACAGAGCCAAAAACTTTTTCATGTTGCAAAATCCTCCTTATAAATTTTCGTTTTGTTATTTTGAATCGGGCTTGTGCCGCGAATTCACAAATTTAGAGCTTTCGACTAAATTAAAAGCCGAAATTTGGGGACAATTTCCCGTGGCTTGCAGGTTTTATTTGAAAAACCTGTGCCCACCAAAAATTTTTTTAATATGGTATCACACAAATTGTAATTTGTCAATTCCATTTGCACGATATTGTCATTTTGACGGGCGATTTGTGGAACAGAGACAGAGTTTTTATGCAAGTCCCCTGCCCTGTTTCACTCATTTTCACATATTCTTTATTCGATACCGGTCAGATCGTAATTCTTCAGCCATTCGCTGGCGGTCTGGCAAACACCGTTCAGGCAGCTCTCCTCAAATGGGCTTTCCAGTCCGGCGTTCTTCAGCAGCTCGGTAAAGACGCGGCTGCCGCCCTGACGGGTATAAGCCATGTAGTGCTCCCAGGCGTCCTTACGGTCCTTCTGCTGCAGCGCCCAAATCTGGAGCGCGACGGTCTGCGCCAGGCAGTAATCGATATAATAGAACGGCATGGAATAGATGTGGTGCTGACGCTGCCAGCCCTCGCCCTCGCTGTAGAAGGGAATATCGCCGTCCAGCTTCATCCACGGCATATAGGTGCCCAGCAGCTCTTTCCATGTATCATGGCGCTCTCTGGGGGTCATGTCGGGCTTTTCAAACACGATATGCTGGAAGTGATCGACCATAGTACCGTAAGGGATAAAGGTCAGCGCACCGGAAAGGTGGCTGTAACGGAACTTACGGGCATCGTCCCCGAAGAAGCCCTCTGCCCACGGCCACGCAAGGAATTCCATCGACATGGAATGGACTTCGCAGCCCTCCATGCCGGGCCAGATGTAGGAGGTGGGGATACGGTGGCGGTTCATATACGCGGCAAAGGCGTGACCGGCTTCATGCGTTACGACCTCAACATCGTGCTGGGTGCCGTTAAAGTTTGCAAAGATGAAAGGAACCTCATAATCGGCAATGCTGGTGCAATAGCCACCGCTGCGCTTGCCCTCGGTGGAAAGAACGTCCAGCAGCTCGTTATCCAGCATCATGCGGAAGAACTCGCTGGTCTCGGGAGAAAGCTCATCGTAGAACTTGCGACCCATGGCAAGGATCTCATCGGGGGTGCCGACGGGCTTGGGGTTTCCGGAGCGGAATTCCAGCGCGTTATCGGCAAAGCTCATGGGGTATTCCTTGCCCAGCCGCTTTGCCTGCTCACGGTAAATGCTGTCCGCCACAGGCACCAGATACTTTACAACCGCCTTGCGGAACTTCTCTACATCTTCCTTGGTGTAGCAGTTACGGCCCATGCGGTAGTAGCCCAGGGTGGTGTAGCCGTCATAGCCCAGCTTTTTGCCCATCTTATCGCGCAGATGCACCAGCTGGTCATACAGGTCGTCCAGCTTTGCCTGGTTTTCCTTGTACCAGTTGCCCTCGGCTTTCCATGCGGCAAGGCGGCGGGCATCATCGGGGTCGCTCTTAAAGGGAGTAAGCTGAGAAAGGGTGTAAACACCGCCCTCAAAGGGGATCTGGGCGGAAGCCAACAGCTTTTCATACTCAACGGTCAGCTCGTTTTCCTTCTGCAGCTCCTCGATGATCGCCGGAGAGAAGGTCTTGCGGTTGATCTCCGCTTTGAGGAACATCAGATCACCATACTCAGCGGTGAAGTCCGCACGGTAGGGAGATTCCAGCATTGCCTGAGTCCACGCCTGCTGGCACTCCTCCAGCTCGGGGTCCACCTTGTTCCAGAACTTCATTTCCCCATCGTAGAAAGGATCGCGGGTATCAATGGTGTGACGAATGTGGGCAAGGTTGGCAAGGGTGCTGATGTGCTTGTTGAGCTTCTCCTCAGCAAGGAACAGCTCCTTTGCCTCGGCATAGCTTTTTGCCGCTTTCAGCTTCTCGGTCAGACCGTTCAGCTCCGCTTTGAGCTGTTCGGCGTCCGGGCGCTCATATTTCATCTCGGAAAATTTCACTCTGATGTCCTCCTTGTTGTTTGATATAACATATAATAACGCATTTTTTTGTTCAAATCAACAGGTAATCTTACACATTATATTAGAAAAACAGCAGCCACCCATAAGGATAGCTGCTGTATATTCATTTTAGCTTAATTACTTGACCATGCTGGCAACTTCGGCAGCGAAGTCGTCCTCGCGCTTCTCGATGCCTTCTCCCTTTTCATAGCGGACAAAGTCAGCAACCTTGATGGTGCCGCCCAGCTCCTTGCCGGTCTTCTCGATATACTCGGCAACATCGATCTCGCCGTCCTTAACGAAAGGCTGCTTAAGCAGGCAGACTTCCTTATAGAACTTGTTGATACGACCGTCTACCATCTTCTCCTTGACCTGAGCGGGCTTGCCGGCGAGCTTGGGGTCGTTCTCGATCTGAGCCAGAACGATCTCCTTCTCCTTGGCAACAACCTCAGCGGGAACGCACATGGGGCAGATATAGGAGGGGCTGACAGCCGCGATCTGCATAGCGATATCCTTGCCGAAGGTTTCAAAGGCGTCATTCGCCTCTACTCCGTCCAGTTCAAACTTAACCAGAACGCCGATACGACCGCCGCCGTGGGTGTAGCTGACTACATTGCCCTCGTAGCGGGTAAAGCGGCGGATCTTCAGGTTCTCACCGATGGTGAGGATCTTATCCTTCAGCGCAGCGTCGACAGTCATGTCGGTGCCGGCGAGCTTGCAGTTCATCAGAGCCTCGATGTCAGCGGGGTTCTCATCGATAACGGTCTTGGCACAAGCCTCAACAAAGCTGACGAAATCAGCGTTCTTACCAACAAAGTCGGTCTCGGAGTTGACCTCGATGACAACGCCGACCTTCTTCTCGTGATCTACCATGGTGCAGACAACGCCCTCGGCGGCTACACGACCGGACTTCTTGGCAGCAGCAGCCAGACCCTTTTCACGCAGGAACTCAATTGCCTTTTCCACATCGCCGTCGGAAGCAGTCAGAGCCTTTTTGCAGTCCATCATGCCGCAGCCGGTTTTTTCACGCAGGTCCTTTACATCTTGAGCAGTAAATGCCATATTCGTTTCCTCCTGTATTTTATATATGCTTTTATTTCGCTTTCTCACGAAAAGCCCGAAAGTGCTTCGGGCTTCTCCGGTTTTATTCTTATTCCTCAGCAGCGGTCTCTGCCTCAGCCTCAGCAGCGGCAGCGCCCATAGCACCCTGATGACCCTCGATGATGGCGTTAGCCATAGCAGAGGAGATCAGCTTAACGGCACGGATCGCGTCGTCGTTACCGGGGATAACATAATCGATCTCATCGGGATCGCAGTTGGTATCAACGATAGCGATAACGGGAATACCCAGCTTATGAGCCTCAGCAACAGCGATCTTCTCCTTGCGGGGATCGACAACGAACATAGCGGCGGGCAGCTTGTTCATATCCTTGATACCGCCGAGATATTTCTCGAGCTTCTCGATCTCAAGTTCCAGCTTAACAACTTCCTTCTTGGGCAGACGCTCAAAGGTGCCGTCCGCTTCCATCTTACGCAGCTGCTCCAGACGACGGATACGCTTGCGGATCGTCTCAAAGTTGGTGAGCATACCGCCCAGCCAACGGGCGTTTACATAGTAAGCACCGGCGCGCTCCGCTTCCTCACGGATAGAATCGCCAGCCTGCTTCTTGGTACCGACAAAGAGAACGGTGCCGCCGTTAGCGGAAAGCTCACGGACAAAGTCATACGCCTCTTCCAGCTTCTTTACGGTCTTCTGCAGGTCGATGATATAGATGCCGTTGCGCTCGGTGAAGATGTACTGAGCCATCTTGGGGTTCCAGCGACGGGTCTGGTGACCAAAGTGTACGCCAGCTTCCAAAAGCTGCTTCATAGATACTACTGCCATGTTTTTGTTTACCTCCAAAAATTTGTTTGTGTAACCTCTGCGGCAGTCATCTCCGCCCTGCCACCCTTGCGGGCACATGGCTGAACAGATCGTACCGCATGCGTTGTACCGATATAGTTTATCATAGCTTTTCGGGAAAATCAAGTGAAAAATACAAGAAAATCCGCAGCTTTCTGCGGATCTTCCAACGGTGTATCAGTGCAGCGCGCCCGCGAATACCGAACCGCGTCGGCGCGGCGGCGCAGGACACGCAATGTTCTCCACCAGCACGGTATCTTCCCCGATGCAGCGGATCTGATCCCACGGAATCACAATATCCGCTTCCCTGCCGAATAATCCAAAGAAGCGGGGACGCCCGAAGATGATTAATGTGCAGATGCGGGCGGAGCAGGTATCAAACTCCACATCGCACACGCAGCCAAGGCAGGCGCCGTTCTGGATATTTACGACCTCCTTGCAGCGCAGATCCATCAAGCTGCATACCATGCTCATTCCCCCTTTGCGCCGCGCCTGTTCTATCCTATGCGGCAGGGCTATTCCAGTTTACATCTGTGTTTTAATGCGCTGCAAGGCGCCCTTTTCTATGCGGGAGACCTGCGCCTGCGAAATGCCCACCGTCCTGCTGACCTCCACCTGTGTCTTCCCCGCAAAAAAACGCAGCGAGAGTATTCTTTTTTCCCGTGTGGAAAGCGCCTCCATCGCCTGCCGCAGCAGCATTTCGTCTACCCAGTCGCTTTCCCCCGTCTTATCCTGCACCTGATCGATCAGGCAGACATTCTCTCTTCCGTCTGAATACGCCGGATCATACAGCGAGCTTGGCTCCATGATCGCCTCCATCGCCAGCACTACATCTTCCTTGGGCTGCCCCATTGCCTGTGCGATTTCCTCCACCGTCGGCTCACGGTTCAGCGTATTTTGCAGTTCCTCTTTCTTTTTCAGCGCGGCTATCGCCTGTTCCCGCACCCGCCGTGTTACCTTTACCATTCCGGAATCCCGCAAAAAACGCCGCATTTCCCCAATGATGAGGGAAAAGGCATAGGTACTCAGCTTTAATCCCAAATCGATATCAAAGCGCTCGATCGCCTTGATGAGACCTATGCACCCGACCTGAAACAGGTCGTCCGGATTGCCGCCCCGATTGCTGAACCGCTGCACAGCACTTAGCACCAGCTTCAGGTTGCTTTCTACCAGCCGGTTGCGCGCTTCCTTGTCTCCCGCATGTGCCCGCCGCAGCAGTTCATTGGTCTCGTCATTCTTCAGCGTTTTCAGCTTCGATGTATCTACGCCGCTAATTTCCACCTTATAATACATAGCCATTTTCCCCCACCGGTCGCATTGGCAGAAGTATGGGCTGCACCCACCGGCAGTAAACAAGGTCATCGGGTTGAAAGAAATGGAAAAAGAAAAACCGCAGTCTGTATACTGCGGTCATCTCCCTTCAAAGGATCTCAAAATTCTCCGAGGCATTATCCTTATTGGTGGTCTCTTTCAGGGCGGTCACGCGCAGCTTTACCGGCTTCTGTCCCAGATTGATCTCGATAATATCCCCTATCTTGACCTCATAGGAGGCGCGAGCCGTCTTGCCGTTCACCACCACACGCTCGGCGTCACACGCCTCATTGGCAACGGTGCGCCGCTTGATGATGCGCGAGACCTTCAAATACTTATCCAGCCGCATAGGCTCCTCCTCTCCGCAAAAGAGCCGGCGCTTCTGCACCGGCTCCACAGCATTCAAGATTTATTTTACAGCGTCCTTCAGAGCCTTACCGGCTTTGAATACAGGAGCCTTGCTGGCAGCGATGGTAATGGGAGCCTTGGTCAGCGGGTTGATGCCGGCATGAGCGGCACGGGTACGGACTTCAAAGGAGCCGAAACCAGTAAGGGTAATCTTATCGCCCTTCTTCAGGGTCTCGGTGATGGTCTCCAGAACAGCAGCAACAGCCTTCTCGGCATCCTTCTTGGTCATACCAGCCTTTTCGGCTACGGCTACGATCATTTCAGCTTTGGTCATTTTGTGTTTCCTCCTGAATTAAATTAGTAGGCAAACCATGCCTTTTTCATATTCACAGCGTGTGATCCCCATTGGGAGCTTCGCTATGTTGCATCTCTAAAAAGCGTGTGATCATTCGGTCTGATTCGCGGGAAAGTGCTTCTTCCGCAGCAACGCCGCATTGTGACATGCGCTCGCACAGCATGAAAAGCAGTCTGCCCCAACGCTGTGAGGCTTCGGCTTCACCGCTGTTCAGCGCCTGCTCCAGTGCCGCACATATTTCTTCATTATCCGGTTCAACATCATATGCGGCGGCACCGGCTCTGACCGTCAGCTTCTGCGCACGCATCAGCGCCGGCAACGCCATGGAGACCTGCCGCAGCCGATCCTCCAGAGAATACAGCCCTTTTTCTCTGCGCTTTTGCACCTCCCAGCTTTGGGCGGCAGCTTCGGCATCGGCAGCCTGCTCCCCGCCGAATACATGCGGGTGACGACCGATCATCTTGCGGCAGATCCCTGTGCATACATCGTCGAAGTCAAAGTGTCCCCGTTCCGCCTCCATTTGAGTATGCAGTACGATCTGGAGTAGGACATCGCCCAACTCCTCACATAGCAGTGCCGTGTCCTCACGGTCAATGGCTTCCACTGCTTCGTATGCTTCCTCCAAAAAGTTATTGCGGATAGAGTGATGATCCTGCGCCCGATCCCATGGACAGCCCTCGGGACTACGCAAAATTTCAATAATGCGAACCAGATCATCACACCGGTAGGATCTTTTTTCGTATTGCTCCGGCATCATTTACAGCCCTGCCTGCTTTTTAGGATAGTATCCCCATTTTACAGGAAAACCGGCTTGATTTCAAGCTATTTTCTTCTATTCTTGCCCGAAAAACCAAGACATATTTCAGCACTTTTAATAAACTTCAGCCAAAACAGCAGCCCAATGTAAATAATCCCCGCTGCAGCAATGGCAAAAATCAAGGATATTCCATTTCCCATATGCCCCAAAATCAGATCATAAACCATGCGTGCCGCGACACAACATATTGCCGCGGAAAGCATTGGCTTCAGCAGTACCGATGCCCGCGCAAACGGTCTCCCACTGCCAAACCAGCGCAGCGCACTGTACAGCACAATAAAGCTGTAGCACAGCAGGCTACCGTAGGCAACCCCGTGGATATTCACCCATGGACGGGAAACAAGGATAAAATTTGTTGTCATTTTCAGCACCCCGCCGATCAGCAGTGCCAGCAGCGGCGTCTTTTCCATACCGGAAGCCTGTAAAATATTATTGAATATCCCCGCAAACGCTATCAGAATGGACACCAGCCCCATCATTCGCAGGGTAGGCGCAACAATTGCCGCCTCCATCAACTGATGGGGATACAGAAAAGCAAGGATCTCCCCCGCAAAGGTAAAAATGCCAAGCCCCGCCGGAAATGCCGCTGCCGCCGTTGTCGCCATCACCGATTCTACCGAGCGCTGCAAATTTTGGTCATCGCCTGCGGCACAGTAGCCCGCCACAGCCGGAACAGCACTCATGCCTATGCCTGCCGTGACCGCCGGCACCAAATTGAAGATGGAAACCGCCAACCCTGAGTAGGAGCCATACAGGTATTCCGGCAACACCTCCACCGTGACCTCTGGCGGGATACAGCCCGCATACATTCTCAGGATCTCTCCGCTTCCCTGCCGGACGGCGTTTTTCAGGCAGTTCATCACCGAGGAAAGATCGATCACTGTGGTCAAATTGGCACAGAGGGAGGTCAGCGCGATGGGCAGTGCGATACGCCACAGTTTTCGAGCATCTGTACCGGAAAAGCGCCCTTTTTCTTCCATCGCACTTTGCCGGTACTGCCGCCGGATAAACAGAAGCCCGCATAATGTGCTCAACGATACCCCCAGCACCGCACCCGCCGCGGCGTATTGCAGGATACGCAGCTGAACCTCCTGCGCTGTTCCTTGCCACCCCAGTGTCCCAGCCGCTGCCGCCGCGGTCAGTCGGGAGTAAATAAGCCACGCCAGCAGAATACCGGTCATCAGCTTGACCAGTGCCTCAACGACCTGACTGCGAGCAGTCGGCAGCATATTGTGCCGCCCCTGGAAATACCCGCGATAAGCGGATGAAAGACAGGAAAACAGCACCGAGGGCGCAATGCAGCAAACGGAAAGCACCGCTGAAGGGTTACCAATCAGTCTTGTCAATACCGATGCGCCAAAGAACAGCAGTGCTGCTGCCAGCAGCCCTACCCCAAGGAACATTGTCCGTGCGGTCATCAGGATATTTTCGGGCGGTTCTCCCCTGCCGTCACTTTCCGATACCATGCGCGAAACAGCGACCCCCAGCCCCGTCACCGTCATGGAGTAAATGGGGATCAGCACATCGTAGGCGGAAACGAAGTAGGACATTCCCACCCCGCCCAGTATATTGGCAAGGGGGATCTTGAACATGGCGCCAATGACTTTGACAATCAGTGTGGAGACTGTAAGAATAACAGCCCCCTGCAATATGGTCTGCCTGCCCTTTATCCTCATCTCTTCCGCCCTTTCTGTAAAAAAGAAAAGCCGAACAGCGTTTTTAGCTGCTCGACTTCCCCTGTATTACTTTTATGAACTTATTCCGCCGGGTGAATGGCTTTGCCGCAGTAGCTGCAGAATACCGCCGTAGAGGACACCAGCTTGCCGCAGTGCGGACAAGCCACCATGCGCAGCTCCGCATCCTCACGCTTCTTTTGGGCACTGGCAGTCTCCAGCATCACCTTAATGGCGGCTGCTTTCTCCGCAATGGCATGGGCGGTCTCGGCGTCCTCGGTGCCCTCCTGCAGCAGGGCATAGTACATACGACCCAGCTTCATGTAGCACTCTTCCAGCTCGCGGCGCTTCTTCATCTCGTCGATCTTCTGGCGGGAAGCATCTACCACTTCACCGGCAACATCGCCTACCGCCTTGCCAAATTCCTTGGCTTTCCCCAAAATGTCGTTCCAGTTTGCCTGATTCATAACTTCCGCTCCTTTCGGCTCATTTACTATCATTCAGGTGCCTTAGCGGCAGGGCAGCCTTGCGCTCCAGCACCGTTTCAAAACGATTGATATATTCGTATGGGTATTTGTAGTTAAAGCTGCGGTTGATACGCTGCGGTCCGGTTGGCACCAGCTTGGTCACACCGCCTGCTCCCGCTGAGATTATGGTATGCCCATCGTCCATGATATAGACATTGTATTTGCAGGCTTTATCGGGCAGCGTGTATCCTACATTCTCCAGCGCTTCCACCGTCCCCTTTTGCCGGTAGAGATAATACGGCAGATACCCCGCTGCCTCCAGTGCATGGCGGGAATACTCCACCATTTCCATGGCGGTGCGCTGCTGTGGTCCCTCCTCTTTCAGGGTGGAGGCATGCTTGACCGTAAGAGTATGCACAGTAATATTTTCGGGACGCAGGGCAAGAATCTGCTTCAGCGTGCTTTGGAACGATTCCAGCGTATCCTCCGGCAATCCGGCGATCAGATCTACATTCCGGTCGAAAGAAAACTCCTCCGAAAGTCGCCACGCCGCCACAAAATCCTCCGCTGTATGCCGCCGTCCAATGATAGACAGCACATGGTTATTCAGCGTCTGCGGGTTGATGCTGATGCGGTCTACGCCGTTTTTCGCCAGTACAGCCAGCTTTTCACGGGTGATGGTATCGGGTCTGCCCGCTTCTACCGTAAATTCTTCACAGGCGGAAAGGTCAAAGTCCTTTACGATCTCCCGCAGCAGGCAGTCCATCTGTTCAGCGGAAAGCGTAGTAGGGGTACCGCCGCCAATGTAAACACTGATAAGGGTAAGCCCCGCTTCCTTTATCAGCCGCGCCGTCAGTTCCAGCTCCCGCAGCAGCAGGGGCAGGTAGTCCTCCAGCATATTCCCCGCCCGTTCAATGGAATGGGATACAAAGGAGCAATAGCTGCATCGGGAGGGACAAAACGGGATCGCCACATAAAGGCTTACCTTATTCGGCGCCAGCCCCTCAACAATTTCCTTTTGGTTATGCCATGTATCCATGGAAAGCCGCAGCCGTTCCTCGCTGACACCGTAATCGGTCAGTTTTTGGGCGATCTCCGCCTCCGTCAGCCCTGCTTCGGTCATCTGGCGCACCAGCTTCACGGGACGAACGCCGGTCAGCATACCCCACGGAAGGCTGTGCCCCAGCAGTGCGGTCAACTGGTCATAGATCATTCGGCAGACCGTTTGCTCTTTTTCGGTACGGTCATCTGCGCATAGACGCGCGCTCTCCTGCATCTTCCCGCCAAGGAGCGTTCTTACACGGCACAGCACGCCGTTTTCTGCCGGTTCCTCCGTTACCGTGATCATATCCTTGTCGTCCGGCACGGTCTCCTCCGGCAGCACTACAGCCACAGGCGTTTCGCCCAGCAGCATACGTGTCAGGCTCTCCACCTCATACCGTATCTGCGGGATACCAAGCTTAACGACCATATGCGGCGCGGATCCGCGCTACCAGGCTGTCAATCCACGCATACTGGTCAAACAGCATACCGTCCTGCTCATGACCGGGGTACATATGGTAATTGGTTTTGATGGAGCGCAGGCGGGTCAGGGAAGCCACCATGTCCATAAAGTCGCTGCTGTACATATCGGTGCGTCCGCAGCTCTGCACAAACAGGGTATCGCCGGTAAAGATGGCGTCGCCGCAGAAATAGGTCAGGCAACCCGCCGTATGCCCCGGTGTCTCCCATACGGTGAATTCCAGCTCGTCCAGCTCTATCTTGTCGCCGTCTTTCAACAGGCGGTCAGGCGTCAGCGTCAGCGGCATTCCCACCGCAGTGGCGCTGTAGTTTTTCTTGGGATCGCTAAGGAGCGGCAGTTCCTTTTCCGCTGCCATCAGCTGAATTTCGGGGTAACGCTCCTTCAGCCCCGGAACCGCGCAGAAATGATCGTAGTGACCATGGGTCAGCAGGATCATTTTCGGGGTCAGGTGGTTCTCCTCAATGCTTTTGATGATATTCTCCGGCTCCATGCCGGGGTCTATCACGGCGCAGTTCCCCTTTTCACTGATTACCAGATAGCAATTCGATGCAAAGCAGTGCATCGGTACCGATATTACCTTCATTCTTCTGTCACTCCTTTTATTTTTCCACCCGTCCGGTACGCATTTCCTCGGTATCAAGGATCAGTGTCACCGGACCGTCATTGATAAGGGATACCATCATATCCGCGCCGAACTCCCCCGTCTCCACATGAAGATCACGGTCACGCAGCTCGGCAATAAACCGTTCATACAGCGGGATCGCGGTCTCGGGTCTTGCTGCCGCAATAAATGATGGACGCTTGCCCTTGCGGCAATCGCCATACAGTGTAAACTGCGAAACAACCAGCACTTCTCCCGCCACATCTTTCAGCGAAAGATTCATTTTACCGTTTTCATCGGTAAATACCCGCAGTCCGGCGCATTTTTCCGCCAGATACGCGCACAGCTCCGGCGTGTCGCCCTCGGTCACACCCAGCAGAATCATAAAGCCTTTTCCGATCTTTCCTACCGTTTTGCCGTCGATGCTCACCGCTGCCTCGCTCACTCTTTGTACGACCGCTCTCATGAAAGCACCGCCCTTTTCACTGAAGATACGCCGGGAATCCGGCTGAGATTATTGATAATGGTCTGAAGCTGGTTCAAGTCATTGATTCCTATGGAAACCTGAATACTCGTTTGGCCGGTTTTCAGTTCCTTTGCCATAACGGAATGAATGGGAATTCTCATGTTGCCAAGCTGCACGCTTACGTCTGCCAAAATCCCGATGCGGTCGGAAGCGAGAATATCCAAAGTGGACTTAAAGGTCTCCTTCACCTTACTTGCCCATGTCGCGTTTACCCAGCGCTCGGGGTCTTCCCCGCGACGGCGGGCATTCACCACATTGGCACAGTCGCACTTATGAATGGAAACACCAAACCCACGGGTGATAAAGCCGACGATCTCATCACCGGGCAGCGGATTACAGCAGCGTGCAAACTTGATAAGGCACCCCTCCAGCCCCTCCACGATAACGCCGTTGGAGGCTTTCTGCGAGGTCTTTTTCGCGGTCGGCGCCAGTGTCTGCTCCGGCTTGCGGTACAGGCGGATAAAGTCGTCCTTGACACGCGGCATGATCTTTTCCAGCGAAACACCGCCATAGCCGATAGAAGCGTAAAAATCATCTACCGTGTTGTATTTCTGCCGCGCCGCGATATCCGCGATAAACTTTTCCCGTTCCTCCGGCGGAGGTGCGATAAGGTTGCGGCGCATTTCCTTTTCCAGCGCCAGCTTACCCTCGGCAATGTTCTCCTCCCGCTTTTCCTTTTTGAACCACGAGCGGATCTTGTTGCGAGCCTCACTGGTTTTTACGATCTTCAGCCAATCGCGGCTGGGACCGTTGCTCTGTGTTGTGGAGGTAATGATCTCCACGATCATACCGGTCTTTACCTTATAGTCCAATGAGACCATGCGCCCGTCCACCTTGGCGCCGACCATCTTATTGCCGACCTCGGAGTGAATGGCATAGGCAAAGTCCACCACAGTGGAACCTTGAGGCAGCCGGATCACATCGCCGCGCGGCGTAAAGACGAAAACTTCCTCCGGCGCGATGTCGGTCTTGATGGATTTTACGATATCCTCCACATCGTCGGAATCCTTCTGAGATTCCAGCAGCTGCCGGATCCACGCCAAGCGCTCGTCCAGCGCGTCCTTGCCCTCCATGCCGATCTTATACTTCCAATGCGCCGCGACACCGTATTCCGCCGTATAGTGCATATCCCAGGTGCGGATCTGCACCTCAAAGGGCACGCCCTCTTTATCCAGCACGGTGGTGTGCAGCGACTGGTACATGTTCTGCTTGGGGGTGGAAATATAGTCCTTGAACCGGTTGGGGATCGGGCGCAGCATATCGTGGATAATGCCCAAAATGTTGTAGCACTCCAGCACAGTATCCACAATGATACGCACCGCGTAAATATCGTAGATCTCGTCAAAAGAGCGTCCCTGCATATACATCTTGCGGTAAATGCCGTAAATACTCTTTACCCGTCCGTCGATCTGCGCGGTGACATGCTCCTCCTCCAGCCGCGCCTCAATGCGCTTGATGATATTGCTGAGGAATGCTTCTCTATCCTCTTTGCGCAGCGCCAGCTGCTGCTCTATCTCATGGTACGCCACCGGATCGAGGTGCTTCAGAGAAAGATCCTCCAGCTCCTCCTTGACGCTGCGGATACCAAGTCGGTGCGCCAGCGGAGCGTAGATCTCCATGGTCTCCAGCGACTTGACACGCTGTTTTTCCGGAATACGGTAATCCAGCGTGCGCATATTATGTAGCCGGTCCGCCAGCTTGATGATCACAACTCGGACATCTTTTGCCATCGCCAGCAGCATTTTGCGCACATTTTCCGCCTGCTGCTCCGCGCGGCTGGAATACGGGATATTGGCAAGCTTTGTCACACCGTCCACCAGCTCCGCCACATCGCCGCCGAACTGTTTTTCAATGTCCTCCAGCGTTACCGTGGTATCCTCCACCACATCATGCAGCAGTCCGCCGATGATGGTGTCGGAATCCATGCCCAGTCCCACCAGAATAACGGCAACTTCAATGGGGTGAGAAATATAAGGATCGCCGGAGGAGCGCATCTGCCCCTCGTGCGCCTTTTTTGCCAGCTCGTATGCCGCTTCTATCCGCGGCAGGTCGTAGCTTTTATTGGATTTTTCAATGGCATCTGCCAGTTTTGCATACAGGGCGTCCATCGCTCACCTATCCTTTCTGGAGCTTTCTGAAGGTCGAAGAATATTCCAGCTCCACCTTTTTGTCTCCGTTTTTTATCCGGAAGCATTCCGGCTGCGTCTCCTCCATCAGCTCCAGCTCCCGCATAATCTGCAGGGCAGCCAGATGCTTGAAGTAGGTGTAGCCCTCCAGCTTTTTACGCAGTATGTAGTATAGTCCGTCCGTTCCCACCGTAATGGGGCTGTTGTCCCGCAGGTAGCGGTAAACGCCGATCAGGTCATTGCGGGCAAAGCTCTCCGCTGCGTCCGCAGTCTCCTCCCCGCGCATGACCGCCTCGAAGGTCGCCGCGGCGCGCAGGGTCTCCCCCTGCCGCCAGCCCGTGGGGTGGACATTCACCACCCGTACCGAAACGGTGCGCTGGTCATTATATTCATTGATGCTTAGGCTACATGCCACATCAATACGGTCGCCCACTGTAAAGGGAAATTGATTCACAGCCATTCCGAAGTACACCAGCGGAACAGTATATTTCCCTGCCTGCACACTCATTCGCAGATGGTTGCCGTTCCCGATGGCGCTGACCGACTGCACCGTAACGCCGGAAAGCAAAAAGGTCGGTGCGGGGTTTTCGCACCCAAAAGGTGAAAGCCTGTCCATCTCCTCCACATTCGCCACCGTGATCTCCTCCGGCGTGATGGGAGCATCGAGCTTCACCACATGCACCGGCATAATGGGATAGTGCTCCGCGGCGTATTCCTCCAAAGCGGTGGTAAAGGCAGGGATATCCTCCTCTGCCAGCGTAAAGCCTGCTGCCATGGGGTGCCCGCCGAATTTCTGCAGCTTATCACTGCACGCGGTAATGGCATCGATGATGCTGAAGCCCTCCACACTGCGCGCCGAACCGCGCGCAATGCCATCGGAGCAGGAAATGACGATGCAGGGTTTACGGTAACGCTCCACCATGCGGGCGGCGGAAATACCGATAACGCCCAAATGCCAGTCATCACCTACTAAAGTCAGAATTCTGTTATGTAAAAGCAGCGGCTTTTTCCGCAGCAGCTCCTCCGCCTCGGCGGAGATGCTCTCCTCCATACGGCGGCGCTCGGCGTTCAGCTTTTCTATCTCCGCTGCAAGCGCTGCCGCCTGTTCATCATTCTGGGTCAGCAGCAGCTGCACTGCCGTATCCACACTGCCGATCCGTCCGGTCACATTGATACGCGGCGCCAGCATAAAGGATACGGTATCACTGTGGCAGGCAGTCAGGTCGGCTTTGGCGTTCTGTGCCAGTGCCTGCAAGCCGGGGCGGTCGGTATGTGCCAGTATCTCCAGTCCCATGCGCGCCAGCGTGCGGTTTTCCCCTGTCAGCGGCACTACATCGGCAAGGGTCGCTATTGCCGCCAGGTCGCCGTACTGCTCCAGCAGCAGCTCCTGCGCGTCCTCCCCCTGCATCTGCTGCTCCAGCGCTGCAATCAGCTTGAATGCCATCGCCGCGCCGCACAGGTATCTGCTGGGGGAACCGTCCTCCTCAAATGCGGAATTGACCAGCGCATCGGCGGGCGGCAGCTGCTGCGGCAGGGCATGGTGGTCGGTCACCACTACCTCTATCCCCGCTTCCTTGGCTCGTGCGATCTCCTCCACGGCGGAAATCCCGTTATCCACGGTAATAATAAGCTCAATGCCCGAGGAAATGATCATCTCCATGGTCTGCATCGAAAGTCCGTACCCCTCGCCAAGACGCTCCGGAATGTAATAGCATACATCGGCGCCCTCGCCCTCAAGGTACTCATACAGCATCACCGTAGCGGTAATGCCGTCGCAGTCGTAGTCCCCAAAGACCAATATCTTTTTTCCTTCGTTTATTGCCCGCCGGACGATAGTAACCGCTTTTTCCATATCATGCAGCAGCATGGGGTCACACAGCGGCTGGGAGCAGTTCAAAAACTCCCTTGCCGCTGCGCCGTCCGTGATCCCGCGCGCCGCAAGCACACGGCACAGGAACATCGGCAGAGGACGGTTTTCCACGATCATCGGATCTGCCTTTGCAAAATTCTCTTTCCATGCAAAAAAGCGCATCAAGCCGTCCTCCTTTCCGTCGCTTTATCAGTTTGATAAAATATTATATCACAATTTGTCGTACAATTCAATCATTCGGCGGGCAAAACCGTGTAATGACCGCACCGGCAGTGTGAATACCGTCCACCGCCGAGCTCATAATGCCGCCGGCATAGCCGCTGCCCTCGCCGCAGGGGTACAGTCCTTCGGTCGAAACGCTTTGTCTGTCCTCCCCGCGCACAATGCGCACCGGCGAGGAGGTCCTCGTCTCCGGCGCCGTCAGAACAGCGTCCGGCGCGGCATAGCCCTTTATTCTGCGGTCAAATACTGCCAGCCCCTTTTTCATCTGTTCCGTCACAAAGGACGGCAGAATTCTTGTAAAGTCAATTGGCTTCACACCAATTGCGTAAGTGGGTTCTACCCTGCCCCACTCCGCTCCGGCAAGTCCCTGCATCAATCGTCCGACGGTCTGCACCGGTGCGTGGTAATCTCCCACGGAGGCGTATGCACGGCGTTCTATCGCCTGCTGGAACCACACCCCGTCCAGTGGGTGATCGCCGTAATCTCGATGATCCACCGAGACCACCAGCGCGGCATTGGCATTCTTCCCCGCACGGCTGTGGTAGCTCATGCCGTTTGTCACTATGGTTTTTTCTTCGGAAGACGCCGGCACCACGACACCGCCCGGGCACATGCAAAAGGTATAAACCGCCCGTCCCGTTTCCGGCTCCCGCTCCGAGAGCTGGTACTCGGCGTGCCCCAGCTTGGGGTGTCCGGCGTAGTCGCCGTACATGGCACGGTCTATCTCCTCCTGCAAATGCTCGATCCGTGCGCCGACCGAAAAGGGCTTTGCCTCTATCGCAATGCCCCGCTCCAGACAGCAGGCAAACAGCGGCCTTGCCGCGTTGCCGGGCGCCAGTATCAGGCAGTCGCAGGGGATCTCTTCCCCTTGCGTTATGACGGCGGTGATCTTCCCGTCCTTTGTGATGAAATCCTCCGCCGCCGTATGGAAGCGCACCTCACCGCCCAGCGCCGTGATTTCCTGCCGGATCGCCACAACGACCTTTCGCAGCAGATCGGTGCCGATATGCGGCTTCGCGGCGGTCAGTATTTCCTTCGGTGCGCCGTGCGCCACAAATTCCTCCAGCACCGTGCGGCAAAAGCCGTCGTTAATACGGGTCATCAGCTTTCCGTCGGAGAATGTCCCTGCGCCGCCCTCGCCAAACTGGATATTGGAGCTTTCGTTCAGCCGCCGCTCCTGCCAGAAGGCTTCCACATCAGCGCAGCGTTCCTCCATCGGGGCGCCCTGTTCCAGAATGATCGGTCGATAACCCGCCCGCGCCAAGGTAAGTCCGCAGAACATGCCGGCGGGTCCCAGCCCGATGATCACCGGACGGTGCCGCAGTGGTTCCGTTCCCTGCCGGAACTCCGGCTTTTCCTCCCGCAGCAGGCGGCATTTTCCGTTTTCCGGCAGGGCAATGCCCTCTTTCAGTGTTGCCGCAACGGTGTAGTTCAGCCGGATATAATCTTTTTTGCGGGCGTCTACACTCCTGCGGTAGATATCCACCGACAACAGATCGCTCCCGCGGCACCGCAGCGTGCGCAGCGCCTCCCGACGGAGATCCGCTTCACTCTCCAGCGGCACTATAATATTGTTGATCAGATAAATGCTCATCGTAAACTCCCACGAAAGAAAATTCAGCTCTGCCCATAAAAAGCAGAGCCGAAAGTTTCAAGGTCAAATTAACCCGCCTTGGCATCGACTGTTACGCTGTATTCGCCTACCGCCCATACAAAGCCCTTGGTCGGCGCGTAAATGGAAACGGGAATCTCGTACTTACCGTTGCGCAGGTTCATATCGGAAAGATCGACCTTTACCACAAAGTCGCCTGCCGCAATGCCGCTGATAATACTCTTTCTGCCCAGAACATAGACACGCAGCGATTCTTCCTCCACCGTTGCCGTGTAGCCGTCCGGCACATTCACGATCTGGAAGTTCTTAAGGCTCAGGCTGGTCGATGCCAGATCGTCCGCCTCAAAAGAGGCCGTCACGACCTCCGTGTCGTCCATATTGGTAAAGCCCTCCGGCAGCTGCACCGTAAAGTCCATTTGCGAGGAGGTCAGCAGATTCATCTGCTTAAAGTCGATATACCCCAGCACCAGGCTGCTGTGACTGCGCAATACGGAATCCTCTGCCGCCACAGTAAGCGTATCCACCGAAAGGGTGTAAGAAAGCTCCTCCTCGGGGAAATTTTCCGGTACATTGAGGAACGAGACCACCAGCGGCAGCGTTGCAACACGCTTTACCGGAATGGTGACCGCCACGCTGTTTACATCTTGGTGGAAATAGGTGATATCCTCGGTCTCCAGCCGGTTGCCCTCCGCGTCGTAGTACACAATCTTGGAGTTCTGACTCTGGGTGCTGCTCACCTCACGGGTAAAGTTCACCTCGATCACCGCGCGCTCCACGCGGGAAATGAAGCTCTCCGCACCGCTGATCTCCACGGTGGAGGGATCCAGCGTGATCTCATTTTCCGGCGCGATGTAGTCCGCCGGTGTGGTCAGCCCCGTAATGCTGGGCTGAATCTGCAGGAGCTTTGTGGTGCGCGCCTCAAAGGTCAGTGTAACCGTAGAAGGCGAAATGGAGGTGACCGTATAACTTCTGGTGCCGTTATCGCTTACCACCAGCGGCACTTCATAGGTGCCAGGCTCGGTGATCGCGGAAGCGTCGGCGACCACCCGCACATTCTCCGGACCGTAATTGCCGATCTCGAACTGCTTGCCGTCCAGCACCAGCGCGACCTTGGTATCCGCGCCGTCCACTACCTCCAGCATCGCGCTGGTGGGGATATCCACCGTAATGGGAACATCTTTTATGGCTTTTGTGATCTCCGGCGCCGCCAGCATCGCTGCCATCCACACAAAAAGCGCTATGACGATCGAGAGTATGATCCGCAGCGTTTTGGGACGGTCGGCAGAGGGGTTCACCGCTTCACTTTGATTCTTGTTCATGTCCGTTTCTCCTAAAAAGGTTCATCAGCGTATCCATCGCGCTGCCCTTTTTTACTTCCTGCTCCGAGAGCAGCTCGTCGCACAAAATCGAATTCAGGCTGTTTACCGTCAGCCGCAGGTTCAGCTTGCCGTCCTTAGCAACCGAGATCGCGCCCGTCTCCTCCGAGACAATAACGATCAGCGCATCGCTGACCTCCGACATACCCAGCGCCGCCCGGTGACGGGTGCCCAGCGTCCGGCTGATATCGTAGTTGTTGGAAAGGGGCAAAAAGCACCCCGCCGCGTGTACCCTGCCGTCGCGGATCACCATAGCTCCGTCGTGCAGCGGTGAATTCTTGAAAAAGATATTGCGGATTAGCTCAGCGGAGGGGTTGGCATCTACCAGCGTACCGGTCGCTATGATATCTCCCAGGCGGGTGCTGCGCTCAATAACAATCAGGGCGCCGGTGCGCTCTTTGGAAAGCATGGCGCAGCTATCGCATATCGCGTTGATGCAGCGCATCACATTGCTGTTGTTTTCAAAGCTGTTGCCTCCGATGCTGTTCACCGTTTTCCGGATCTGCGTCAGCGAAAAACTGGTACGTCCCAGCTTCTCCAGCACTTTGCGCAGCTCCGGCTGAAAAATGATTAGCAGCGCGAAAACGCCGTAGGTGATCAAATAGCGGATAATGGCGCTGACCGCACGCAGCTGAAACGCCCGTGCCAGCACATACACCAGTATGATTCCGAGCACGCCCTTGATCAGCTGTCCCGCGCGGGTCTCCCGCAGCAGGTTGATCAGCTTATATACCAGATATGCAACAATGAGAATATCCAAAATATCCTGCACACGGATACTGCGCAGGATATCCCAGAATACCTCCATTGAGGTGATTGATTTGAACATCGGTCACATCACTTCCACTCATTCAGGATCTTGCAGACGCGGCTTCCAGCACCGCCGGTGCTCTTTTCCGGCTCCACCGGCTGCTGCACCGTCCCTCTGCGGCGCAGCGTCACCTTATGTACCTTCGGCTTTTCCTCTGCCGGCTTTTCCGTTTTGCCGCACCGGGCTGCCGCGCGGCAGCAGGGCACTTCCGCTTCCAGCCGGTTAAAATCCTTTTCAAACTGGTCCAGCCGCTCGGCAAACTGCACCCTTATCTCGTCCAGCTGGTTTTTCAGCCCGTTAAAGTCCTCATGCCGCCCCTTGAATAGATCCGCCTGCAGCTTCGCCTCGTTCAGATCCGCCCGCAGGTCGTTCAGGGCAGCCTCCTGCTCGTTCACCTTCGCCTGCATTTTCTTGTTCAGTTCCATCTGCAGCTGCAGGGCATTTTCCTTCTCCCGCAGCTGCGCCGCCAGCTTATTGGTGCGTTCCCGCAGGCGGGCGCAGTCCGTGCCCTGCTCGGTCATGCGGCGCTGCTTTTCCTCGCTGTCGCTCACTGCCTGCTTGTACTGCGCGGTCAGCGCCTCCAGCTTTTCGTTCAGCTCGGCAGCCTTGCGGTCCAGCGTATCGTTACGCACCGCCAGCTCCTCCAGCGCTTCCCGTGCCTGCCTGTCCTGCTCATAAATATAGTCCAGCACCGCCTTACGCTCAAACCCAAACATGGCAGTGGGAAAACGCTTTGCCTCCTGCAAGGAAACACACTCCTTTACGCTGATTATAACTAATGTCAGTATAGCATTTTCTCCCCTGTCAATGCAACAACATTTCACCATATTTCGTCGGGAATTTTCTCCCTCCGTTCGCAAAAAACAAACCGCCGGCACAGGTCTCTCCGGCGGCTCATATTTCAGTAGATCCGCTGCATATCCTCCCGCAGCCGGCGTATGATCTTCTTCTCCAGTCGGGAGATATACGACTGCGAAATGCCTATGATATCCGCCACCTCCTTTTGGGTTCGTTCCTCACCGCCGTCCAGCCCAAAGCGCAGCCGCATGATACGCTGCTCCCGCTCACCCAGCCCGTTCACCAGTCCGCGCAGCGCACTGCGCTCCACTTCCTGCTCCAGCTCTCGGTTCACGGTGTCCCCGTCCGTTCCCAGAATATCAGAAAGCAGAAGCTCGTTGCCGTCCCAGTCCACATTCAGCGGCTCATCTATGGAGACCTCCGTTTTCTGGTTTTGGATCTTACGCAGGTACATCAGGATCTCATTTTCAATGCAGCGGGAGGCATAGGTCGCCAGCTTGATATTCCTTGAAGGACAAAAGGTATTCACTGCCTTGATAAGTCCTATCGTTCCAATGGAGATCAGATCCTCTATCCCGATGCCGGTCGATTCAAATTTCCGCGCGATATACACCACCAGCCGCAGGTTGTGGGTGATCAGCGTTTCCTTGGCCTTGGGGTCGCCCTCCTCCAGCCGCAGGAATACCGCCGCCTCCTGCTCTCGGCTCAAGGGCGCCGGCAGGTTATCCGAACCGTTGATGTAGTAGATCTCCAGATAATAGCGCAAAAAGTATTTTCGCAGTCTTTTCCTCAGTCGTTCCAGCAGCATTTTCTCCACCTCACAGCAAAACCTGTATCATCTTCGGGTTAAATACTCCACAGTAATTCCCGTCACCGATGTCCCGCGTCCCCGCCGCGGCAAAGTACCCGCCCAGCTCCGCGTTTTTCCCGTTTATCACCGTTGTCATTCTCTCCGGTCGGAACGCCGGCAGCAGCTCACAGCCAGTTATCGTTCCGGCAAGCACCCAGCGCAGCTCAGGCAGTGCCGCCTCGGTATCGATTTCCCGCACCGCCCGCCGCTCCTCGGCGCTCAAAAGCCCCCAGATCTCCGCCGCGTTCACCACCAGCACCGGCAGTCCGGAAAAAGGCTCCACCAGCCGGTTGCCGCTGTCCGCCAGCGCCAGCACCGGCACCGCCCTGCCTCGCCGTTCTATGGTAATACGGTATAGGTCCCACTTGGGTTGACGCAGCGCCGTAAAACGGTCAAAAAGCGTCACCGCGCCGTATGCCGCCGCCACACAGCCCAGCAGCAACATGGGCGGAATATTGTAATAAACAACACCATTGGCTGTATAAAAACCCATATCGGGTCTTAATGAGATCGACAGCATGGCAACTCCGGCAAAAATAATGCTTACTATGTAGAATACCCCGATGGCGCGCAGCAGTCGCCCGCGGCTCAATGCCGGAAAGGCGGTCCCCACCAGCAGTACCGAGACCGCCAGCCGGTACAATAGCTGCCATACGACCGAATGGATCGGCACAAAAATGATAAACGCTGCAGCCGCCCCCAGCGCTGCCGATATGTACTTTGCCGTCCTGCCGGGACGGACACCCAATATCCGCCCGCACAGCAGCAGGATAAGAAGCGTTACGGTAAAATTCACCGCCGCCAGCACATCGCCGTATATTTTCATCGGTATTCGCCGCCCTTTCCCGTCGTCACATTCATTGTAGCCCGTCGCCGGGGATAGAAACGGTCGAAGCGTGGCTGCACCGCCTTGACATTTTGCGCGTTTCTCCTTATCATGGGGGAAGAAAGGAGCGTGACGAATATGCAGGAAAAAGAGCGCGTCGCGCGCATCATAGAGGAGCTGGAAAAGCTGTATCCGCAGGATCTCTGTTCTCTCCAATACCGTATCCCGCACGAACTGCTCATTGCGGTGCGGCTGGCGGCGCAGTGTACCGATGCCCGCGTCAATCAGGTGGTACCGGCGCTGTTTGCCCGCTACCCCTCCATCGAAGACTTTGCCGAAGCCGATGTTGCCGATGTGGAGAAAATGGTGCGCAGCTGCGGCTTTTATCACACCAAGGCACGCGATATCGTGGAGATGTGCAAAATGCTGCGGGACGAGTACGACGGCGTTGTACCGGATAGCATTGAGGAGCTGACCAAGCTGCCCGGCGTGGGGCGCAAGACCGCCAATCTCATCTGCGGCGATATTTACGGTCAGCCCTCCTATGTCTGCGATACCCACTGTATCCGCATCACCAACCTGCTGGGGCTTACCACCTCCAAGGATCCCTACAAGGTGGAAATGCAGCTCCGGGAAAAGATCCCGCCGGAAAAATCCACCGGCTTTTGTCACCGCATGGTGCTGCTGGGGCGGGAGTATTGTATCGCCCGCCGCCCGCAGTGCGCCAAATGCCCGCTTTCTCCCTATTGCCCCAGTCATACAGATCAGGAAAGCTAAATCCCCCACTTTGTTCACATTTTACTGTTTGAAGTTCCGGACAGTATATGATAAAATTATCTCATTCATTACCCATCAAGGAGGAACATCATATGGCATTTTTCGATAATCTCGGCAAGAAGATCTCCGCGGCGGCAGGCACCGCTGCCGATAAGGCAAAGGATCTCAGTGAGATCGCCAAGCTCAAGGCGGAGATCCTCGGCGTTCAGTCCGATATCAATTCCGCAATGCTGGATCTGGGACGCAAGACCTACGAGCAGAACAAGGGCAACTCGGAAGCGCCCCTTGCCGAAGAGTGCGCCAAGATCACCGGTCTCTACGAGCAGATCGAGGCTCTGCGTGCCCGCATCGCGCTGGTCAAGGCGGATAACAGCACCGAGACCGACTGCGTCGTTAATCTGGAGGAGACCCCTGCTCCCGAAGTCTCCGCCGAGCAGCCTGCTGAGGAGGAAGCTCCCGCCGCAGCCGCTGCACCCGTTTGTCCCGCCTGCGGCGAGCCTATGGAAAACGGCGCTGCTTTCTGCTCCAAGTGCGGCACCAAGCTGTAAAGATAACGGAGGGATCATTCCATGATGGAAGACCGACAAAATACCCCTCTTGACGGCAGCAGCGAAGATCTCCTGTCGGATATCCCCGCCGCCGTGGTCGCTGGGAACGAGGAACACACCGCCCCGCCCGTCGGGACCGCTTCCCCCTCCCCCGCCGAACCACAGCAGGAAGAACCCCCGCAGGAGGAAAAGAAGCCCCGCAAAGCCCCGCCCGATACCTCCGTCATGAAGGTCAGTTCCTTTATGGGCGCTTTGGTGCTGCTCGCTATCCCCATCGTCAATTTCGTCTGTGCCATCAAGTGGATCTTCCGGCGGGGCAATAACCGCAACCGCCGCAATCTTGGCATCGCCGCCCTGCTGCTCCAACTCATCTTCATCGGGCTGGTTGTCGGTGGCTGCGTCATTGCCAAGTACCAGTTCAATTACGATGTCATTCAGCACCTGCTGGACTTCATCTTCCCCAAATAAGGAGCCGATATGGAAAAAGAAAAACTGGAACGCATCAGTCACCTTTCCCGCCTTGCGCGGGAGCGTGAGCTGACCGCGGAGGAACACAAGGAACGCATGGAGCTGCGCGGGCAGTATATTGCCGAAATGCGCCAAAGCCTCCAGCACACGCTGGATCATACCTATATCCAAAAGCCGGACGGCACGCGGGAAAAGCTGCGTCAGAAATCCGAAAAAAACAAGTTCCCCCAGTAAAAGTCGAAGAAAGCCGCCCCAAGGCGGCTTTTCTCAAATCGAAAGGAGGTCTCTCCCCTATATGGACAGCAATATCGCGCGCCTTCAGCAGATGATCGACGAAAGCCGCCGCATCGTCTTTTTCGGCGGCGCCGGCGTCTCTACCGAAAGCGGTATCCCCGACTTCCGCTCCGTTGATGGGTTATATCATCAAAAGTTTGATTACCCGCCGGAAACAATACTCAGCCACAGCTTTTTTGTCAGTCACACAGCGGAATTCTACGATTTTTACCGTCAGAAGATGATCTGCCTCACCGCAAAGCCCAATGCCGCCCACCGCAAGCTGGCACAGCTGGAAGCCGCCGGCAAACTTACCGCCGTCGTCACGCAGAACATCGACGGTCTGCACCAGATGGCAGGCAGCAAAAAGGTGCTGGAGCTGCACGGCAGCGTCCACCGCAACTATTGCCAGAAGTGCCGCAAATGCTATTCGGCAGAGGATATCCTCGCTTCGACCGGTATCCCCCGCTGCACCTGCGGCGGACTTATCAAGCCCGATGTCGTCCTCTACGAGGAGCAGCTTGACAGCGATACCATCGATGAAAGCCTGCGCTGCATCTCCTCGGCGGATATGCTCATTATCGCGGGCACCTCGCTTACCGTTTATCCCGCCGCCTCCCTCGTCCACTATTTCCACGGCAAATACCTGGTGCTCATCAACCGTGACCCCACCCCAATGGACGATAAGACCTCCCTTACCCTGCATGGCAAGGTCGGTGAGGTCCTCTCGCAGATCACTGTCCGCTGAAGCCCTCATCTGCAAAAAAGTCCCCGCTCCTCTCAAGGAAGAACGGGGGCTTATTTTATTCGATCGTACTCACCGGTACACGGTCATCGGTCACCACACTGCCGTCCCGCAGGCTGATACAGGGGCTGAAGCTCACACTGTCCTCGCCCTGCTTCAGCTCCACCGCCACATTGCTCATGATGTCGCTCTCATTGCACATCACCAGCACAGCGCCGTTATACACGGTACCGTTTTCACTTTTCACGGCATTGGCGCTCTCGTCCATCTCCACCGCGTACAGGGTCACGCTCTCACCCTCAAACCGCGGAATGACGGCGTAGGCTTCGCTGCCGCCCATCTCTGCCACCGGCAGGTCTTTCAGCGCCTCGGGCAGCTCCGCTTTCATGGCATCGGCGCTTTCGTAGTACCCAAGATAAACCACCGTTCCCAGCGCGTCGGCAGGGGCTTCGCCCTTCGTCAGCGTACTGTACAGCGTCGTTTCGGCAGGCTCTGCGGGCGCTTTGCCGCCGCAGGCGGTCAGTGCCGTCAGCAGCAGTACCACCGCCAACAGCAGACTAATCGTTTTCTTCATTATCGGTCTCCTCCATTGCTTCTTTTTTTGCCAGCTCTTCATTTTCCTTGCGGCAGATGTGGCGGTACACCAGAATACCGCCCAGACTGATCAGCAGCGTCACCGCGAATACCGCCGCCGCAAAGACATAGTTTCTCTCCCCCAGCGCATTGCCGCCGATGGTCGAGGTGATGATACTCGGGATCCTTGCCACCAGCGAGATCCACAGCCAATCCCGCATTCGCAGGTTGGTCAGTCCCACCGCGTAGCACAGCAGGTCCTTCGGCGTACCGGGGATCATGAATACGATAAAGACCAGCAGCTCCAGCCGACGGCTGTCCTGCATAAAGCGCAGGGACATGATCTTTTCCCGTGGAAAAAAAACCTCCACCAGCTTTACGCCGTAGCGCCGCACCAGCAGCACCACAATAGCGCCGCCCAGCACCGCGCCGATAAGGCACAGAATCGTGCCCTCCACCGCGCCAAAGGCGTAGCCCGCGCCGATCTCCAGCGGCTCGCCGGGGATAATGGCTACAATGATCTGGAAGATCACCATGCCGATAAAGGCAAGCCGTCCCCAGATGCCGTGACTGTCCACCCACAGGCGGAATTTTTCCGGCTCCGAGACGAAGCGCAGCATCGGACGCCCGACAAACCAGCACAGCAGCCCCATAAAGACCACCAAGCCGATTATGGCGGCAATGCCCCATATTTTCTTTTGTCGGTCCGTCATCTGCATTTATCCTGCCCTCTTGTCCCGTAATATCGTATCACAAGGATAACCCATTTGGGGAAAAGCTGCAATAAACAAGTCTTGAAGAATTCCTTAATTATTTCTTACGGAACACTCTGTTCAACAGCGCCGTAAACAATATGATGATTCCGATGACCAGAAAAATGCCCAGCATGCCGGAAACAAGGTAATGGAAGTTGCTCAAAAATGCGCCCGGATTAAAGTTCATATGCGTTACCCCCTTATGCTTACAGGAAGAAGTTGAGGATCAAACCGCCCGCGACCACGGAAGCGATCTGCCCCGAAACATTGACGCCGATCGCCTGCATCAGCAGGTAGTTCTGCTTATCCTCCGCCAGACCCAGCTTATGCACCACACGGCCGCTCATGGGGAATGCCGAAATGCCGGCAGCGCCGATCATGGGATTGATCTTGGTCTTGAGGAACAGGTTGAGGAATTTGGCAAACAGTACGCCGCCCGCGGTATCAAAGATGAACGCGACCAGACCAAGGCAGAGAATGAGCAGCGTCTCGGGCTTCAGGAACTGCTCCGCCTGCATATTGGCGGCAATGGTAATGCCCAGAAAGATGGTAACAAGGTTCGCCAGCACATGCTGGGCGGTATCGCTCAGGGAGTTCAGCACGCCGCACTCGCGGATCAGGTTGCCGAACATCAAAAAGCCGATAAGCGCGACCGAGGTAGGGGCAATAATGCCCGCCACGATGGTCACCATGATTGGGAACAGGATACGGGTGGTTTTGCTGATCTCCACCTGCTTATAGGGCATGCGGATCAGCCGTTCCTTGTGGGTGGTCAGCGCCTTGATGACCGGCGGCTGAATGATAGGCACCAGCGCCATATAGGAATACGCCGCCACCATGATCGCGCCCTGATACTTGGAGCCCAGCATCTGAGAAACAAAGATGGAGGTCGGACCGTCCGCCGCGCCGATGACCGCGATGGAAGCCGCGTCATTGGTGCCGAAGAACATGGAAGCCGCACAGAAGGTCAGGAAAATACCGAACTGCGCCGCCGCGCCGAAGATCATCAGCTTGGGATTGCTCAATACGGGGCCAAAGTCGATCATCGCGCCAATGCCGATGAACAGGATCAGCGGGAACAGCTCATTGGCGATACCGGCATTGAACAGGGTGGTCAGCGCCCCCTCCGTCACCTGCCCGTTCGCGCTCACCTGGTCAATAGCGCCGGAAAGCGGGATATTGACCAGAATGGTGCCAAAGCCCAGCGGCAGCAGCAGCGTCGGCTCCATATCCTTGGCGATCGCCAGATAAATAAGCAGACCGCCGATGAGCCACATGACCCAGTAGCGCCAATCGCTCAGCGCCGCCACATTCACAAACAGGCTGCCGATTTCTTCAAAAATCATAGTCAGTCACCTCATGCATATTATTTACACTTAAACATAAAAAAGACTTTTACAAAAGCCCCCAAAAGAGCCTTTGTAAAAGTCTTGTTCTAAACACATGGTGTTTACGGACGGTACGAGCGCCTAGGCGCTGGGATGACGATACCGCCCAACGCAGCCCATGGGACTGCGCAAACTACTCCCCTTTACGCGGTTTATTATATTATGCCGTTTCGGATTTGTCAATCCGTTAGTTTCGGCTAAACCTCAGCCCAGAATTCCCAGGTGTTCCAGCAGCACCTTACAGCCGATCAGAATAAGGATAATACCGCCGGTCAGCGATGCCTTGTCCTTATATTTTGCGCCAAAACGGTTGCCGATAAACACACCCAGCGCGGAAATGATAAAGGTCGTGCAGCCGATCAAACCGGAAGCCTTTCCGATATTGACCGAGAGGAACGCAAAGGTGATGCCCATGGCAAGAGCGTCTATGCTGGTCGCCACCGCCATCAGGAACAGCTCCTTCAGGTCTAATCGCTCATTGGCAAATTCTTCCTCTTCCTTGCCGTCCTCGTGCAGGGTGTCCCATATCATCTTGCCGCCGATGAACAGCAGCAGAATAAAGGCGATCCAGTGGTCAAAGCGGGTAATATATTGTGCAAAACGACTTCCCAGCAGCCAGCCCAAAAAGGGCATCAGCGCCTGAAACCCGCCGAAGAACAGCGCAATAATAAAGGTGTGCCGGTAGTTGATGCGCCGCATGCCCAGTCCCTTGCAGATCGCCACGGCAAAGGCGTCCATCGAAAGCCCGACACCGATAAGCAGGATCTCTATTGTACTCAAGCTTTCACCCCGCTAAAAGTTGATAAGGTAACCCGATGATTGTAGCACATCATGGAGCGCCTGTCAAACAGATTTATTTTTCGCCGTTCTCCGCCGCATTCTGCCGGTACCAGTCCCACAGGGTCTGCGGGGTAGCCATCGCTTCCCGCGGGATACGAGCCACCGAGACCGTTTCGCCGGCAGCTTCCAGCTCCTCCTCCAGCAGCACCAGCGCCAGCGAATCCAGATAGCCGCTTTGCAGCAGCTCGGTCTCCCCTGTCAGGGGACGGTCGCAGGCACGGCTCAGCATTGCCAGCAGCTTTTCGCTTGTCATCTTCTCTTTTCTCTCCCTCCAAAATGTTTCACGTGAAACATTTGTTCTCGTTTGTTTATTCCGGTTCAGTGTGTTCTATTCGCCGGTCGGTGTCGGGCTCTCCCCCAGCAGCGCTGCCTTCCTGCGGTCCATCTTGCCATTTACCGTCATGGGCAGTGCCTCAAGGAAAACGATCTGTCTTGGGATCATGTAGTCAGGCAGGGTGCGGCGCAGCGCTTCCCGCAGGGTCTCCTCATCGGTCGTTCCGTCGGTCGCTACCAGCGCCTTCAGCGCAATGACACGCCCCAAACGGTCACAGCGGGGCAGCACCACCGCCTGCCGCACGCCGGTTTGTGCGATCAGCGCCGCCTCAATTTCCACCGGCTCAATGCGGTAGCCCTTGTACTTGATCTGATCGTCGCAGCGTCCGCAGTACCATAAATAACCATTCTCAAAATAACCAAGATCGCCGGTCATAAAACTGCCGTCAAAGCGTTCCCCGTTCAGGTAGCCTGCCGCGACGCTTTGCCCCTTTAGGCAAATCCGGTTTTCGACAGATATGGTAATATTTACCGCTTCTCCACCATCTCTGCCGATGGGCAGGGTCTCCCCCGCTGCCAGCTCCGGCGTGATCTCCGCCGCGCTGACGGCGCAGGTCGCCTCGGTGGGGCCGTAGGCATTGATGACCCGCAGCCCGGGAAAGCGCTGCCACAGCCGCCGTACCGTGCCGCCGCGCAGCGGCTCCCCGCAAAAAAATACGGTTTGCAGGCAGGGCAATGCCTGCGCCGCAAAGTGTTCGTCCAGCAGGCAGTAATCGGCATGGGAGGGCGTCATGACCGCCAGCTCCGCGCGACTGCCGCAGGCAGAAAGCGGTACGCCCTCCGGCGGCAGCTCCAGTGTACAACCGGTATATAGTGTATAGTATAGATCCGCGACCGAAAGATCGAAGCTGAACTGCGCCTGATTGAGGACCGCGTGCGGATATATTCCGGCAACTGCCGGAAGGTCGGTAAACCAACCGATGAAATTTTCCAGATTGCCGTAAGTGACCATAACGCCCTTCGGCGTACCGGTGCTGCCGGAGGTAAAGAGGATATAAGCAACGTCCTCCTCCGCGACCGGCGGCAAAGCAAAATAAGCAGCTCCCTGCCGCGGCACGGCAAGGCAGGGCACGCCATTCTGTATCTCCCCGGGGAGTGGAGACAAGGCGACTGCCGTTTTAGCGCCCGACGCCGCCAGCATTGTCTTTATGCGGGCAGGCGGAATATGTGCCCCTGTCGGAATATAGGGACGACCTGCCCACAGGCAGCCCACAATGGCAATGACATATTCCGGCGACTTTTCCCCATAGATCAGCACCGGTTCCCTGCCGCCTGCCAATGCAGCCGCCAGCGCCGAGGCACGGGCGTGCAGCTCCTGCCAGCTTAATATCCGCTCCCCCATGCGGCAACAGATGCCGCCGTGATGGGCAAAGCTGCGTTCCCTTAGCATAAGGTCTCCTCCCTCAGCTGCTCCCGTGGGATCAGGGCAGGATCATACATAACTTTAGAGTGATTGACCAGCAGCAGCTCTCTGTCAAGTTCATTGCCTTCACAGTCATATTTCACACGGTAAATACGGCTGCAGCGGTAATAGCTGCCGTCCGCTTCCCTTTGGAAGTGGTGATCCTCCTCCAAAATGCGCCAACGGTACGGAAAGCTGTGCTCCGCGCGCAGCTCGCCGCACAGGTCGTGCTCCTCCTGCCAGATGAGGAGCTGTACGGGCGTATCGGTATCGTTGCGGAAGCGGTAATCGACATTCTTGTAAAAAATGCTGGTGCCGGTGCCAAAGGGGACCCGTCTGCCGCTATCGGGGAACAGGGCATCGGTGTGGTGATGCAGCTCGGTGACGGTAAGCGGACTGTTGAGCACCATCCAGTGTATGAGGTTTGCCAGCTGGCACAGTCCGCCGCCGGTCTCGGCGCCCAATCGCCCCGCCCCGATAGTAAGTCCCGAAAGATATCCCTTTTTCGCGGTCGTTCTGCCCACCGTATGCCAAAAGGAAAAGGTCTCTCCGGGTGCGACGATCAATCCGTTGATGTGCTCCCCCGCCAGACGCAGATTCGTTTCCTTATTATACTGGAGCTGCATATCCACACCGCGAAGCTCCCGCAGCATAGGGGAACGGTGTCCCTTTAGGAGCGCGGGCAGCGGCGCTGTTTCCCGACGCTCTGCAAAGCGTACCGAGGAAACCAGATCCCGCATATTCCGCAGCAGGATCTCCTTTTCCACCGAAATGCGGTAGCAAAGGGGGCTGATCTCGCAAAATAGCTTCCTTGCCATATTCTTTCTCTCCTTTCGAGTACCCATATTCTACACGGAGCCTATGACATTTGCAATAGATTTTACCAAGTCTTAATGGATTTTAGTAAGAAAGCGTCCAAAGCCCTTTTCTTTTGTCGCAAAATGCGCTAAAATACAAAAAGGTCATTTTCTATAATAAGGAGCATTTCCCCTTGAATAAAGTTTTTTTCGATTTAGAGTGGAACACCGGCTTTCTGGACGGTAACAGCTTTGATGAGATCATCGAGATCGGCGCCGTAAAGACCGATGAGGAATACCGGCAGATCGACGGGTTCCGGCGGCTGATCCGCCCTGTCATCTACCGCAAGATGAACCCCTATATCCAGAAGATCCTTGCCATCACCATGAAAGACCTGCGGGACGCCGACCCGCTGGGAGCCGTGGCAAAGGAGTTCTTTGACTGGTGCGGTGACTGCGATACCCTGATCGCATGGAGCAGTAACGACTTTGGCGTGCTGGAAAAGAACCTTGCCCATATCGGCATGAGTATTCCGGAGAGTTTGGGACGCTACGATGTACAGATGGCATATGCCTACCGCACCGAGAAAAGCATCCGCAACTATGCCCTGAAAACCGCCGTGGAAGCAATGGAGCTGCCGGAGCCGGAGGACCAGGCGTACCATGATGCCTACTTTGACGCACAGTTCACTGCCGCCATCGGGCGGGCACTGACGGAGCGGTACGGTCCCCTGCCGACCGAGGAGGAGCTGCAGGCACTGAAAAACACGCTGGTGAAGCCGAAAAAGCCCAAGCTGCCGCTGATGTACAGCGTCAAAAAGGCGATCCGCATGGAGCAGTACACCACATTCCCCTGCCCGACCTGCGGACTGCGGCTGCGGCTGCCCTGCTGGTACGCGCTGGACGATAAGCATTTCATCGGGCGGGCACGCTGCCCCGAATGCGGCTGCCGCTACGCGGAGCTGAGCTGTGACAACTTCCGGCAGGACCGCTGCGACGCGCACTTTACCCTGTGGGGCGAAGCGAGCGAGCACGCAAAGGAACTGATGTCGGCGGCAATGGAGCTGGATCACTGCATCAAGCTGTACCCGCCCCACCATAAAAAAGAAACGGCAAAATAAAACGGAAAGCAGTCCCGCGGTGGGGCTGCTTTTTTGTGGTCATTTGAAAGATACGGCATTATTTATTCTTCATTAACGAATACCGTTTTGTTTTGCCGATTTTTTATTCGTTAATTACTGTTAACATTGACATTTTTCGCACGCTTCGTTATTCTGTATTATGATAAACGAATGATTGTGTTTATCAAATCAACATAAAGAGAGGTTATCCCAATGAAAAAAGTAAACTGGCTGGTGGTCGTCACCGGTCTGGTAGTAGGCGCTGCCGCCGTACTGCTGACCGCCCTGGGCAACCCCGGCAACATGGGCTTCTGTATCGCCTGCTTCCTGCGCGATACCTCCGGTGCCGTTGGTCTGCACTCCGCGGCGGCGGTACAGTACATCCGTCCCGAGATCATCGGCATCGTACTGGGCTCCCTGATCGCTGCTTTGGGCTTTAAGGAGTTCAAGGGTCGCGGCGGTTCCTCCCCTGCCCTGCGCTTTGTGCTGGGCATGTTCGTTATGATCGGCGCTTTGATGTTCCTGGGCTGCCCGCTGCGTATGATGATCCGTATCGGCGGCGGCGACCTGAATGCCATCGTTGGTCTGGTGGGCTTTGTGGTCGGCATCTTTGTCGGCACTCTGTTCCTCAAGAAGGGCTTTACCATGAAGCGCGCCTATAACCTGGGCGCCCTGGAAGGCAGCGTAATGCCCGCTATCGTCGTAGCGCTGCTGATCCTGCTCATTGCCGCTCCCTCCTTCATTCATTTTTCCACCGAGGGTCCCGGCAGCAAGCACGCTCCCCTTATCGCTTCCCTGATCGTTGGTCTGATCGTCGGCGCTCTGGCGCAGCGTTCCCGTCTGTGCACCGTGGGCGGTATCCGCGACGCGATGATGTTCAAGGACTTTAAGCTGATGTATGGCTTTATTGCTGTTATCGTTGCCGTTATCATCGGCAACCTCATCACCGGCAACTTCAATCTCGGCTTTGGGGGTCAGCCTGTTGCACACACCGACGGTCTGTGGAACGCGCTGGGCATGGCTTTGGTTGGCTGGGGCTCCGTGCTGCTGGGCGGCTGCCCGCTGCGTCAGCTGATTCTGGCGGGCGAGGGCAACGCCGATTCCACCATCACCGTACTGGGCATGATGGTAGGCGCCGCACTGTGCCACAACTTCGGTCTGGCTTCTTCCGCTGCCGGTCCTACCCAGAACGGTATGATCGCTGTTATCATCGGCTTTGTGGTCGTGGCGATCGTTTCGTTCCGAAACGTTGCTAAGGAGGCGTAAACAATGGTAGATGCAAGAGGACTTTCCTGCCCCATGCCTGTGGTAATGGTACAAAAAGAGGTAAAGAAGAATAATCCTGCCAAGCTGACCGTTATGGTAGACAACCAGTGCGCTGTGGAAAACGTGACCCGTTTTGCCGGCAGCCAAGGCTATAAGGTTGCCGTAAAGGCAGACGGGGACGACTTTACCCTGACCCTGACCAAGTAAAATGAATTCTTACATTGCGACATTTCACACACACTTTTCCGCCCAATGCACCGCGCGTGCCATGATGAAAGCCGGCATTGACGCCAAAATGGCGCCGGTGCCCAGAACACTGAGCACCGACTGCGGCACCTGTGTTCGCTACGAGGCAGCGACCCCGCTTGCCGAGCTGATGCACGCCGATTATGATGCCATCTACGCGGTGAAGGACGGAAGCTACTGTGAACTGCAAAAAAACGAAGAAGAATGAAAAGCTGCCGGTTTTTGCGAGATGCTTGCAAGGCAGCAAAAAACAGCGTGGCTGCGAAAGTCACGCTGTTTTTTTAGCCGGAAAAAGCGGAATAAGTGATCCATACGCTCTATCTACCTGATAAGCGACTAAATTAGCCGCGATCGACCGTTGGACGCTGATTTTGCTCCCCGTACTTTGCTTCCATTTCTTTTGTGTGGGCATGGAACAGTTCCAGCGCTCGCGCCTGAATGGAGGGAAGCTCTGTTTGATCCGTATCGGCGAACTCAAGTCTGATCCTTGCGGACGCGACCGCATGGCTGTCGTCTGCTCGGTTTTCATCTGCTTCCGATAAAAACTTTTGCAGCAGCCCCAGATCGCCGGAATAATGAAGCTCCACAAGCTTTGCCCGATATTCCAGCTCCGCGGGGGTGATCCCAGGAAATTGCTTCATATCTACGGTGTGCTGTGCCTCATGCTTCAATAACGAAACAAGGAACCGCTCGCTTTCAAAATCATACGCCTGCTCAACACAGTTGATCGTACCGTCGGGCGAAGCCCAGCCGCTTGTTCCGTATCTGCCGAAGGTCAGATAATCCATCCAGCTCCGGAATATAAAGCCATTAAGAATATTGACGGTGTATTCCGCTGTTTTGTCCGGCAGCTCGACACGATAGACGGTCGGGGTCGTATCCCGCCAAATATAAGGACCGTAGTACCCTTGGGTCTTCCCGAAAAGCGTGTGGTAGCCCTTTGCTTCAAATAACGCCCGAAGCTGCTCCGCCAGAAGCTCCTCCCCTGCCTCCGGCATGTTCAGGAGCGCTTTCAGCCCAGTCATCAGCTTATCCGCCGCTTCCGCCTCCGGTATGCCGCAGTAAAAGGTATCACGGAAATAAACCTGATACAAACGCAGGATATCGTTGAGCGTATCCGGTACATCGAAGGTGCGGTACTCACAATTTTCAAAAATCGCAACATACGCGGGAAGAATGTCTTTGAATTCCTCGTGATCACGCATATATGCAATGGCGCCTTTTATATCTCCGTTCATAAAAAACTGACTGATCTGCATATCCGATCTCTCCTCTATCCAACCGATTTGCGAGTTTCCCTGTTCTCAGGCTGTCACACAGCCGATAAAAATACAAGAACAGCCACAGCGATTCACACCAACCTGCTGCGGCTGTCAACTGTCTTATGATTTTCCGCCATTGTGCAGGCGGTCAGTATTTAATTGCCGCCTATCTCCTCGCTGAGCGTAAGCCAGCGTTCCATGGCGGTATCCAAAAGACTCTGCTTTTCCTCAATGAGACCGCAAAGCTCCTGCAGACGCTGATAGTCATTCTGGACGCTATCCAGTGCCATTTCCGCCTTGATCTCGGCAAGCTCCGCTTCCAGCGTATGAATAGCGGCTTCCGTTTCGGTATATTCCTTGCGGCGGCGGGCGTCCTCCCGACGCTGCTCCTTACCGCGGTAATACTGCTTTTTCTGTTCACTTTCGACCTTCGGCTGCGGGGCGTCAGCTTTCTCTGTCCCCTGCTCTGCTTTCGCTTTAAGGTATGCGCCGTAACCGCCCTTATACTGGTGCAGTGCTCCTTGCTCTATCGCGAAGATACGGTTCGGGACTCGATCCAGCAGGTAACGGTCGTGGGAGACGATGATCAGCGTCCCCTCATATTCGGAAAGCGCCTGCTGCAGGACCTCCTTGGAGGGCAGGTCCAGGTGGTTGGTCGGCTCATCGAGCACCAGCACATTGCTGCCCGCCAGACAGATGATAGCAAGCTTGAGACGGGCACGCTCGCCGCCGGAAAGCTGCCCCACCAACCGGTGAGCATCCTCGCCGGTGAGTCCCATCGCCCCCAGCGCGGTGCGCAGCGGCGTCTCATACAGGCGCGGATAGGCTTTCCACATGGTATCCAGAACAGTCAGGGACTGATCGAGGTGGTCGCTGCCCTGATCGTAGTAGCTGCGCTTAACGCCGCGCCCCCACATAATGCGCCCTTTCGTAGGCGGTTCCGCCGAAAGAAGGGTGCGCAGAAGCGTTGTTTTGCCGCTGCCGTTGGGACCGATGATGGCGACCTTATCGCCGCGCTGGATATTAAATTCGGCACCGGAAAGCAGCACGCGCTCCCGTTCCCCGCTACCGACGGCAATGGTCAGATCCTCCACGGTCAGAACATCTTTGACCGGTTCGGTCTCGAATTCCAACCGGATCTTCGGTGGCTTTAAGCGGCGGTGCGGCTTTTCAACCGGCTCCAGCCGCTCCAGCATCTTCTGGCGGGACTGCGCCATTTTGGTGGTGGATGCACGCACCAGATTACGCGCTACATAGTCCTCCAGCTTGGCGCGCTCCGCCTGCTGCTGCTCGTACAGCTTTTTCTGGCGGGCGTCCTGTTCCTCCCGCTGGCGCGTATAGGCGGTATAGTTGCCCTTGTATTCCCACAGGGAGCCGTCCTCCAGCTCCCATATCTTGTTGCAGAGCTTATCAAGGAAATAGCGGTCGTGCGAAACGACCAGCAGCGCTCCCTTATAGCCGGCGAGGTAATCCTCCAGCCAGCCCAGTGTGGCAAAGTCAAGATGGTTCGTCGGCTCATCCAAAATGAGCAGGCTGGGGGCTTCCAGCAGGAGCTTCGCGATCGCCAGTCGGGTCTGTTCGCCGCCGGAGAGCTTGTCCACGCATTTATCAAAGCCGTGCTCCGCAAAGCCCATGCCGGTCAGCACCGTTTTGATCTTTACCTCGACCTGATAGCCGTCCCGCGCAAGGAAAGCGTCCTCGGTACGGCGGTATTCCTCTGCCAGTGCCGGCGTGTTCTCCTCTGCCATGCGCTCGCCCAGTTCTTTCATGCGTCGTTCCAGCGCATACACATCGGCAAAGACCGACTGCATTTCCTGCCAGATCGTCCCCTTGAAGGAAAGACCGCAGTTCTGCTTTTGATATCCGATGGAAAGATCAGCGCCGCGCGCGATCTCGCCGGAATCATCATCCGGTTCCAGTTCGCCGCAGATGACCCGCAGGAGGGTCGTCTTGCCGGTACCGTTTGGTCCCACCAGACCGATGCGGTCATGATCCTCTACCTTGGCGGTGACGCCGGAGAAAATGACATCACTGCCGAAGCTCTTATTGACATTCTGCAGCGAGATCTGCACCGAAGACACCTCCTTTCCGATTCATAGCCATAGTATTATAGCACAGGAAGCAGCGAATGAAAAGTCTTTTTGCCGCGCGGCTGTTCCCAAACGGGAAACGGAATGGTATAATAAGAAAAGAAATGAAGCGGCAAGAGGAGAAACCATGTTTAAGAAAAATGACATCATTCCCTTGACGATAGAAAGCATCACCAGTGATGGCAGCGGAATAGGGCACGCCGAGGGCATAGCGGTATTTGTGCCGATGACCGCCGCCGGTGATGTGCTGCGGGTGCGGATCGTCAAGGTGCAGAAAAGCTACTGCTATGGCATCATTGAGGAGATTTTGACGCCCTCCCCCGACCGCATTGAGCCGGACTGCCCCTGCTACAAGCGCTGCGGCGGGTGCAGCCTGCGGCATATCACCTATGAGGCAGAGCTGCAAGCGAAAACCGGCTGGGTGCGGGATGCCATGCGGCGCATCGGCGGCTTTGCGATGGAACCGCTGCCTATCCTGCCCTCCCCCAGCCATGAGCGTTACCGCAACAAGGCGCAGTTCCCTTTCGGGCGGAATGAGACGGGCAGCTATACCGGCTTTTTTGCGCCGCGCAGCCATACGGTGATCCCCTGCGGGAACTGCGCTTTGCAGCCTAAGGAATTTAGCGAGATTGCCGCGTGGGTATGCCGCTATGCCGACAGCCATGGGCTGACCATCTACGATGAACAAAGCGGAAAAGGGCTGCTGCGGCATCTTTATCTGCGGCAGGCAGCTGCCGACGGCAGCATTATGCTGTGTCTTATCATCAACGGCAGTAAACTGCCGCAGGCGGAGCGCTTCGCGCGGGAGGTTCAGCAGGAGTTCCCTGCTGTCGCCACCGTACTGCTGAACCACAATACCCGTCGGGATAATGTGATCCTTGGCAAAGAGCAAACGGTGCTGACAGGCGGCGGTACTTTGCAGGATACGCTGTGCGGCGTGGAGGTCTCGCTTTCCGCGCACAGCTTTTACCAGGTGAACCACGATGCTGCCGAGCAGCTTTACCGCGAAGCCGCGCGGCTGGCGGCGCTGAAACCACAGGAAACACTGCTTGACCTCTACTGCGGAGCCGGAACCATCGGGCTATCGATGGTAGCGCCGGAGCAGAAGCTGATTGGCGTGGAGGTAGTCCCCAGCGCCGTGGAAAATGCCAAAGAAAACGCCCGCCGCGCAGGGGTACAGAATGCGGAGTTCCTGTGTGCCGATGCAGGAAAAGCCTCGCAGATCCTGGCGAAGCGTGGACTGCACCCCGATGTGATCGTACTTGATCCGCCGCGCAAGGGCTGTGACAACGCGACGCTGGAGGCAGTTGTACACATGGCACCCAGCCGTATTGTAATAGTAAGCTGCAACCCCGCTACCATGGCGCGGGACGCCGCCGCCTTGCGGGAGATGGGCTATACCCTGCAATGCTACCGACCGGTAGATCTTTTCCCGAGGACGGCGCATTGTGAGACGGTATGCTTATTGTCCAAACTCCAAAGTAAGGAACATATCAAGATTGAAGTGAAGATGGATGAGCTTGATTTGACTTCGGCTGAGAGCAAAGCCACCTACGAGGAAATCCGGGAATACATTTTCGAGCATACCGGACTGAAGGTCAGCCACCTCTATATCGCACAGGTGAAGCAGAAATACGGCATCATTGAGCGTGAAAACTACAATAAGCCGAAATCCGAAAACGCCAAGCAGTCCCAATGCCCGCCGGAGAAAGAAAAAGCAATTACGGAAGCGCTGCGTCACTTTGGGATGATTTAAGAATATAGTTTGCTTAGTATAGAAAGATAGCTGCCGCTCGAAAGGTATTTATGCCTCTGAGCGGCAGTTATTTTAGAGCTGTACAATGCTAAAATTCGCAAGAAGTTGCGAATTTTAGCGGTATATTTGATAAAATACATTGACAGCCACACTTTTGAACAGTATACTATATTTTGGATATAAACAGGAGGCGCAATGTGAGAATCAGTTATAAAAAGCTGTGGATATTGCTCATTGAGAAAAATATCTCACCCGCTACACTCAGAAAAGACCTGAATATAGCGACCGGCACCATGACAAAGATGCGCCGCAACGGGGAAGTTGCATTGTCTGTCCTGCTCCGCATATGTGATTATCTGGATTGCAACATTGGAGATATATGCGATGCGGTACGGGCGGAATCTGATCAGGGATTTGAACAATAAACAGAAGTTGGAAGGATAGAGAAAGATGAAAAAGCAATTCTGCCCTTATTGCGGGACTAAGTTGGACGAGCGAGCAAGATTTTGTAAAAACTGCGGCGAAGCGATTCATGGTGATGCCCAAGAGGCACATAGGACATCTGATGAACAGTCAAATCCCACGGAGAGAAAGACGGTCTACGAGGGATATATACATATATTGTGCGGAGCAGACTGCCGGTGGCATATTGTCCTGACGCACCGGCTCCCGTTCGGTGGCTTTCCTTTTTGGATGGGCTTCTTTACGCGGAGGACATTCCTACCTTGCAGGAGTTCATCGGTTATTGCCTGATCCCCAGCAACAAGGGGCAGCGCATGATGGTGATTAAGGGAAACGGCGGCGAAGGAAAATCACAGATCGGCGCTGTGCTGGGTGCGCTTCTCGGCAGCAACATGAAGGACGGCAGCATCGGCAAAATCTCTGAAAATCGCTTCGCTCGCGCGGATCCGGAACACATTCTGCTGTGCGTGGATGACGATATGCGGATGGAGGCGCTGCGGCAGACCAACTACGTCAAGTCCATCGTGACCGCCCAAGGCAAGATGGATTTGGAGCGCAAGGGTAAGCAGAGCTATCAAGGGTGGATGTTTGCCCGCCTGCTGGCATTTTCCAACGGTGATCTGCAAGCGCTCTATGACCGTAGCGACGGCTTTTACCGCCGTCAGCTTGTACTGACCACTAGGGAAAAGCCTGCGGAACGGGTAGATGATCCTGACCTTGCCGAAAAATTGAAAGCAGAGGTCGAGGGTATCTTCCTGTGGGCGTTTGAGGGCTTGCAGCGGCTTGTTGCCAACAACTTTAAGTTCACGGAGAGCCAGCGCACACGGGATAATCGGGAGGCAGTCAAGCGGGATAACAACAACGTCTTTGATTTTCTGGAATCGGAGGGCTATATCCGGTTGAAAGCAGACTGCACCATCAGCTCCAAAGACTTGTACGAAATTTACCGGATGTGGTGTGAGGAAAACAATCTGACGCCGCTAAAGCGCCGCAGCTTCAGCGACAGCGTGATTGCCAGTCAGAGCAGGTACAATCTGGAATACTGCAACAAGATCACCAACGCTGCCGGACGGCGTGTATGGGGCTTTTTCGGCATTGAGGCGATTGCAAAACTCAATATAAACGGTTTTTCTGATGCCTCAGAGCGTACGTACGTACCGGAGGACTGACGATGAATTTTCACGCCGCCGCTCCATGTATGTATGCAGCATTTCTCCCCAAACGCTGCTATATGGGAAAACTGCCGAGTTCGCTGCTATATTTTGAGGCGAGAAATCAAGCCAAGCGAAATCCGCAAATTATTTGCCTGATGGCAGAAATGGTTTCACGGAATCACGCTTCTCGGAACAGCAAAGCAGATGCATGGAAACATGGGAAATCATACGGTTTAGAGCAAAGTCACACGAAACAGAAAAGTCGATAGGTGTCACCTGTGAACAGGACTTCATAACGGCAATTCTGAGCGGATTTGACAGCAACAGATTTTTTCACGATACAGCGAAGCGGATGCGCCGGTGGGCGTACCGGCTTTGCTTTTTCATTATCTGAATTTTGGAGGGGATTTGAATAAGAGTGTCCGCAATGAGATCAAGGCGCAGATCATTCGCGCCGGTTTTACCATGCAGGAGGTTGTTGACCTATTACATGATGAATATGGCTGGTCGGACAGCGTTTCCAATTTGTCCGCCAAGTTACAGCGGGAGAGCATCCGCTATAAAGAGGTCGTCGAGCTTGCCAACACGCTGGGCTATGAAATTTACTGGGGTCCCCGCAAAGGCGATGCCTTTGTGGGGAGAGGAGGAACAGCGGAACGGATGAGCTCTGCCGCTTGCGGCGGAGTGAAGAATGTGGAGCTTGCGACGACGAGGCAGAAACGGAGAGAGAAATAAATGAGTAAGCCGCAGTTTGCGATTCTCCGCTTTGCCAAGTACAAAGGACCGGAAATTTCCAATATTGAAGCGCACAATGAGCGCACAAAAGAGGAATATGTCAGCAATCCGGATATTGACAAGAGCCGCAGCCACCTGAATTTTCATCTACTCGAACCGGAGCGCAAATATCGCGCAGAGGCAGAACGGCAGATCAAGGACACCGGTTGCCGTACCCGCTCAGACAGTGTGCGGCTGGTGGAGGCTCTTGTGACCGCAACGCCGGAGTTCTTCAAGGGTAAGAAGAAAGCTGAAATCAAAGCCTATTTTCAGGAGGCGCTGGACTTTATCCGTAAACATCAAGACCCGAAAACCATTATATCCGCTGTGGTGCATATGGACGAGAAAACGCCCCATATGCACCTTTCTTTTGTCCCGCTGACAGAAGATGGGCGGCTTTGCGCCAAAGAAATCGTAGGCAACAAGAAGAAGCTGACGCAGTGGCAGGACAGATTTTGGGAGCATATGGTCAAAAAATACCCAGATTTGGAGCGCGGCGAGAGCGCCAGCGAAACCGGACGCGACCATATCCCGCCACGGGTGTTCAAAGAAATGACGCGCCTGACCAAGCAAAAAGCCAAAGTGGAGGAACTGCTGTCTGACATCAACCCGTTCAACATTAAGGGGAAAACCGCTGAAATTGGCATATTGCTGGATAAGTACATCCCGGCGGTAGAGCAGATTCACACGACACTGAAAAAGTACAATGCGGCGTTCACGGTCACGACTGCCGAAAATAAAAAGCTGAAAAAGAAAACGGAGCAGTTGGAGCAGTCGCTGGACAAAGCCACGCAGGAAAGCACCTTGAAAAAGCTGGCTGACGCCAAGCTGCATCGGGATTTTGAGGATGCCGTCGCCGTACTGGATCGTATTCCGAAGGAAGTGCTGGCGGCATATGCGCACAGAACGGAGAAAGAGAGGGAAACTGCCTATGGTAGATGAATGGAGCGGCTTCGCCGCTTTGCTGGCAAATTTGATTGAAAAGTATGCCGTGGTTCTGAATCTTGATGCGCTGCCCGATCGCGTCATAGAGGAAGCCGCGTCTGAAAAAGATGATGCCGATAAGAATATTCACGAAAACGATATTGAACCCGCAAAAGTGGCATGATATAATTGTCATGAAATAAGTGTCCAAACCGCCATTGCGGGAGCAAAAGCTCCTGCAATGGCAGAAAACGAGGTGAAGTGACAATGGAACGCTGGGAGAATGAGCAGAACAATTCTGAAATGATGATTTATACCACAGAGGATGGCTTGACAAAGATCGAAACGACCTTCGATGGAGATACCGTTTGGCTTTCCAGTGACCAGATGGCGGAGCTGTTTCAGAGAGACAAATCTACCATTTCCAGACATATCAAGAACATTTTCGCTGAGGGCGAATTGAAGCGAGAAGCAGTTGTTGCAAATTTTGCAACAACTGCCTCTGACGGTAAGACTTATCAGGTGGATTACTATAATCTCGATGTTATCATTTCTGTCGGTTACCGTGTGAAGTCTCAGCGCGGCGTGCAGTTTCGTATTTGGGCAACTGGGATTTTGAAGGAGTATATGCGAAAAGGCTTCGCTCTGGATGATGAGCGCCTGAAAAATCTGGGTGGCGGCGGATACTTCAAGGAGCTGTTGGAGCGTATCCGCGATATCCGTGCTTCTGAAAAGGTGTTTTACCGACAGGTACTTGAAATCTACGCGACCAGTATTGACTATGATCCCAAGGCGGAAATCTCCATTCAGTTTTTCAAGAAAGTCCAAAATAAGATTCATTATGCCATTCATGGACAAACCGCGGCGGAAGTCATTTACACACGCGCCGATGCGGAGAAAGAATTTATGGGCTTGACCACCTTTGCGGGCAGTCAGCCCACGCTGAAAGAGGCGGTAGTTGCCAAGAACTATCTGAACGAGAAAGAGCTTCGTGCTATGGGGCAGCTTGTATCCGGCTATCTGGATTTTGCGGAACGACAGGCAGAGCGAGAGCAGGCAATGACCATGCAGGACTGGTCAGAGCATCTTGATCGGATTCTGACTATGAGTGGAGAGCAGCTGCTGATTGGCAACGGAAGCGTCAGCCATAAGCAGGCTATCGACAAGGCAACCGGCGAGTACAGGAAATACAAAGCCCGTACCCTCAGTGAAGTTGAGCGCGATTATCTGGATTCCATCAAGCTGTTGGAGCAGAAAACAGATAAAAAGTAAGCCAGGGTGGAGAAGACGTGATGAAAAAAGAAAAGATAAATGTCTATATCTATACTCGCGTGTCCACCGCCATGCAGATTGACGGATATTCTCTGGATGCACAGAAATCCAGAATGAAAGCCTATGCCGAGTTCAATGACTATGAGATTGTGGGCGAATATGAGGATGCAGGCAAATCCGGCAAGTCTATTGAAGGGCGCGTGGAGTTTAACCGTATGATGGAGGATATCAAGTCTGGTAAAGACGGCGTGTCCTATGTACTGGTGTTCAAACTCTCGCGCTTCGGCAGAAATGCGGCAGATGTCTTGTCTACTTTGCAGGTTATGCAGGATTTTGGCGTCAATCTGATTTGCGTGGAGGACGGGATTGATTCCTCCAAGGATGCGGGAAAGCTGATGATTTCCGTTCTTTCAGCTGTGGCTAAAATTGAGCGTGAAAATATCCGTGTGCAGACAATGGAGGGCAGAATCCAGAAAGCCCGTGAGGGGAAATGGAACGGCGGCTTTGCGCCTTATGGCTACAAGCTGGAAAAGGGACAGCTTTTCATCAACGAGGAAGAAGCAGCGGCAATCCGCGTGATTTTTGACCAGTATGTGCATACGGATACCGGCGCAAACGGTCTTGCAAAATACCTTGCAACCCACGGGATTCACAAAATTCAAAGGCAAAACGGGAAAAATCCATTATTCGATGCGGCGCTGATCCGCAGGATTCTGAAAAATCCGGTTTACTGCGGGAAAATCGCCTATGGCAGACGTCGGACGGAGAAGGTGCATGGCACTCGAAATGATTACCGGCTGGTGGAACAGGACGATTATCTGCTGGTGGATGGCCTGCATGAGGGAATCGTTTCCGAAGAACTATGGCACGAGGCGCAGGTCAAGCTGCTGGCACAAGCGGAAAAGTACGAACATGTCAACAGGGGCAAAGACACAAAAATACATCTGCTGTCAGGTATCGTAAAATGTCCGGTTTGCGGTGCGGGAATGTACGGAAACAAAAGCATCAAACACAAGGCGGATGGCTCAAAATACAAGGATTTTTATTACTATGGCTGTAAGCATCGTACAATGACGCACGGGCATAAGTGTGACTTCAAGAAGCAGATCAATGAAGAGCTGCTGGACAGCGCCGTTGCGGAGGTTATCGTAAAGCTGGTAAGCAATCCGAAATTCGCCGCCATGATGCAGGAAAAGATCAGCATGAAGGTGGATACCTCTGCCATTGAGCAGGAGATTGCGGCACATGAAAAGCAGCTTCGCCAGAGCTATTCCGTAAAGGCACAGCTGATGGATGAAATTGATTCCCTCGACCCGGACGATAAGCACTACATCAAACGCAAAGCAGACCTTGATGACCGACTTTACAAGATGTATGATAAGATCGAGGATACAGAAAACCAGCTCGTTGCCGCCAGAGCCAAGAAGATGGCAATTGAGGCGGAAAAGCTGACAGGCGACAACATCTACAAGGTGCTGATTTACTTTGATAAGCTCTATTCCGTCATGGACGATCAGGAAAAGCGGCAGCTCATGGAATCGCTGCTTTCCGAAGTTCAGATTTATGAGGAACGGCAGCCTAATGGTCAGTGGCTCAAGTCCATCAAATTCAGGCTTCCAATCATTGCGGAAGATATGAGTTTGAGTTTGGACAATGATGTACATATCGAGACGATAGGTCTGTTTATTCAAGCATAAAAAAATACCGGTCGCTTCGTTTGGCGGAGTAACCGGTATTTTCTTTTATTACACTAAGTTCTTTTCCCGATGGGTAATAATGCTGTACGCCACAACGCAAACCACCACCGAAAGCAGCGAGCCTGCCGCCGTTGCCAAGCCCATTGGGAAAAGCGTATCGGCAAAGTGGGTGGATGTATAGTACACCCCCGGGATACGCACCAGCACAATGGCAAGGATATTGTGAAGGAACGAAAGCCCCGACTTACCGCAGGCGCAGAAATAACCGCTGAAGCTGAAGTGGATCCCCGCAAAAATGCAGTCCCACACATAGCCGCGCAGGTACTGCCCGCCCAGTCGGATCACCTCCAGACCATCTGCACTGGCAGAGCTGGTGAAGAGTGAGACAACCGGCTCGGCAAAGAATTGCATCAGCAGGACAATAACAGCACCGAAGCCCGCTGTGATGATAACAGCATAGCGCAGCGTCGCCTTGGCACGCTCCGGCTTGCCTGCACCGATATTCTGTGCGCCCAGTGCCGAAACGGTAGAAAGCATAGAGGACGGCACCAGAAACAGAAAGCTGATGATTTTTTCTACGATTCCGACTGCCGCGGCGTCATTCAGTCCCCTGCGGTTGGCAATGATGGTAATAACAATAAAAGCAATCTGGATCAAGCCATCTTGAAGAGCGATGGGAACACCGATTTTGAGGAGGCTGCCCATTGTTTCCCGCTGGGGGCGAAGATCACTCTTTTTCAGGACTATGCCCGTCTTGCGCCTGCGAATCATAATGAGCGCCGCAAGAACACTGACTGCCTGCGAAAGGGTCGTGCCCAGCGCCGCGCCGATCGGTCCCATGCGCAATGCGCCCATAAAGAGATAGTCCAGACCAATATTGGCAACGCAGGCAACAAGGATAAAATACATGGGGCTTTTGCTGTCGCCCATACCGCGGAAAATGGAGCTGATAATATTGTAAGCCGTAATAAACGGGATCCCGATAAAACAGACCGTCAGGTACGCCACTGTTCCCTCTACCGCTTCGGTCGGGGTAGACATGACCGCCACGATATCCCGACGCAGCAAAAGCAGAACCGCCGTAAGTACCAGCGAGACCGCCATAAACAGTGTCACGGTATTCCCGATACTTTGCGCCGCCTGCCGGCGGTCATCGGCGCCGACTGCCCGCCCGATGCTGACCGTCGCGCCCATTGCGAGCCCGACGATCATAACGGTGAGCATATGCATAACCTGCGAACCGATAGAAACGGCAGTGGTACTGGCTACCCCCTCAAACTGCCCTATGATAAAAAGATCTGCCATGCCGTAAAGCGTCTGCAAGAAATATGAGAGCAGGTAAGGCAGAGAAAACAGCAGCACATTTTTCAGCACGCTGCCGGTTGTCAGATTCTTTTCCATTCTTGTCATTCCTTTGATATTGCGGTGATATGCGATGATATGAACTATTATAAACCCCGCAGCAGCGTCCATGTCAAGTCGTCGCGGATAAAACGGGAAAAGCGCCGGTTTTGTGCGCCGGCGCCCTTGTTTTTTGTTTATTTTATTGAATTCGCACCAGCAGCACCGTCTCCCCGCCGCGGGACACACGGATATCCAGCCCGTTTTCGGTCTGCTTACGCCGGAACTCCAGAAGCTCGCCCTCATAGCAGGAGGCGCGGAATATAACATCCACGCGGCGGATCCTCATGGCTTTCAGCTCCGCGTTGGAGAAAGTCCCCATGACGGCACGGACATACGCCGTGTTATTCATGTGCCCGCCCACATCAATATCGGTGGAGCGCACTCGATACTCGGCATAGCGTTCGGTCTCCTCAAAATGATCGGCAATGCGGGCAAACGGTTCCGGGCAGGCAGGAGTCATATCGAAATTAAGCTCCTCTGGATAAATCCCATCCAGCGGCACCAGCTTGTGTGTTTGGGTATTGATGACCGCCCATTCCGTTTTACCGGTCATCAGCACCTCCCCCGCACTGCCAAGGATATAGCTGCGGTTCCCACGCATTTTATCCGGCTTTTCGGGGTAAGTCTGTAAGGAAACACTTTGCAGCATAGCGGGGCGCCGGATAAAATTGACCTGTGTTTTGACCGTCAGCCAAAAAAGGTCTTTTTTTGCCATTGCCCCCAGCCCTATTCCAAGCATTTCGGCATGGGTGGTGGCTATATCCATAAACAGACCAAACGCCTCGGCGTAGCTCAATTTGCCGGCGGCATCACAGATGCTTGGACCTATCTCCCGCGTTACTTCATATTTTTCCGTCATATCCGTTCCCCTCCTCTGCGGTTTTCTTGTAAAACCGAAAGCAATGTGCTATATTAGATGCAGATGGTGCAATAATGATATTGTACCACAGATGTCGGAATTATCAAGCCGCCAATTTCCCTGCATTGTGCAAAGGAGACGATCAAACTATGTGTACCGCAGCCACCTACCGCACCCGAGATTTTTACATGGGGCGGACGCTGGACTATGAATTTTCCTACCCAAGTGAAGTAACCATTATGCCCCGCCATTTCCCACTCGCCCTGCGTCATGGCGAAACACTGACAGAGCATTACGCCCTGATCGGTATGGCGTATGTCACGGAGGACTATCCCCTTTATTATGACGCCATTAACGAAAAAGGACTGGGCATGGCAGGGCTGAACTTTGTGGGCAATGCCGCCTATGCCAAGCCCTGTGAGGGCAAAGAGAACATCGCCCAGTTCGAGTTTATCCCGTGGCTGCTTGCCCGCTGCGCCGATCTGCGGGACGCTCGCGCTGCGTTGGAAACCATGAACCTGACCGATACCCCTTTCAACGGTCAGCTGCCGCCCGCCTCCCTACACTGGCTTATCGCGGATAAATCCGGCGCCATTGTGGTAGAGTGTATGGCAGACGGTCTGCATATCTACGATGATCCCGTCGGGGTCCTGACCAACAACCCGCCGTTTCCCCAGCAGATGGCGATACTGAACCGTTATCGCGGACTTTCGCCCCGCCAGCCGGAAAACACCTTTGCGCCCGGGGTGGAACTGCCCTGTTACAGCCGCGGTATGGGCGCCAAGGGGCTGCCCGGCGATGTTTCCTCCGATTCCCGCTTTGTACGGGTCGCCTTTACCCGCATGAATTCGGTAAGAGGCGAAGGTGAGGCGGAAAGCGTCAGCCAGTTCTTCCACATTCTCGGCACGGTGGAGCAGGTACGCGGCTGTTGTGAGGTCGCGCCCGGTAAGTACGAGATCACCATTTATACCTCCTGCTGCAATGCCACGCGCGGTATCTATTACTACACGACTTACCGAAATCCGCAGATCACCGCCGTGGATATGCACCGCACCGACCTGACGGGAACGACCCTGTCGCGCTACCCCCTGCTGCCCCTTGAAATACGACAGCAAAACTAAAATACTGAATAAACAAAAAGCCGGTACACTGCACACCTGAACAAGTCCCCCATTTGTTAAACAAGCATGATAGAATACTTGTTTAACAAATGGGGGGCTGTTTATTCAGACTGCCAGCCGGTTTTTATCTTTATTCTTTACGGTATTTCGCTGCTTTTGTGAATTCCTGTCACCGAGAAAATGACCCACTCCGCGATATTCACCGCATGATCGCCGATACGTTCAAAATACTTGGCGATCATCAAAAGGTCAAGGGTCTGTTCCCCTCCAGCGGGGTTTTCCGCGATCTGTGCAATCAGCTCCCGTTTTACACGGCTGAAATAATCGTCCACAATGTCGTCCTCGGTGATCACCTGTCCAGCCAGTTCAATATCCCGCCTCACATAGGCATCTACGCTTTCCGTCACCATCTTAATGGTCGCCTTCGCCATCTCCCGCAGCAGGGAGCAATCGGTGCACTCAAACTCCATATAGGTGACAATCTCCGCAATATCCTCCGCCTGATCCCCGATCCGTTCCATATCGGTTATCATCTTCAGCGCGGCGGAGATCTGCCGCAGGTCGCGGGCGACCGGCTGCTGCTGGAGCAGCAATTTCAGGCACAGGCTTTCAATATCGCGCTCCTTCTGGTCGATCTCGGCATCCAGCGGCGCGACCCGCGCTGCCAGTGCCTTGTCGCTATCGGCAAGTGCCTTGGCGGAAAGAGCAATGACCTCCTCGCACAGGGCGCCCATTTCGGTCAGCTCACGGCTCAGTTGTGCCAGCTGTTCATCAAAATGACTTCTCATTATCCAAACCTCCCCGTGATGTAATCCTCAGTCTTCTTCTCCTTGGGCTGAGAGAACAGTTCCTCGGTATTGCCGTATTCAATCAGCTCGCCCAGCAGGAAAAACGCGGTCTGATCCGAAATACGAACTGCCTGCTGCATATTGTGGGTGACTATAACGATGGTGTACTTCTCTTTCAGCTCCATCGCCAGCTCCTCTATCTTGGAGGTAGAAATGGGGTCAAGCGCACTGGTCGGCTCGTCCATCAGCAGCACATTCGGTTCCACCGCCAGCGCCCGCGCAATGCACAGCCGCTGCTGCTGACCGCCGGAAAGTCCCAGGGCATTCTTGCGCAGACGGTCTTTTATCTCGTCCCAGATCGCCGCATCCCGCAGGGATCGCTCCACGATCTCATCAAGCTCCGCCTTTTTGCGAATCCCGTGGGTACGGGGACCGTATGCCACATTATCGTATATGCTCATCGGGAATGGATTTGGCTTTTGGAATACCATACCGATCTGCCGCCGCAGCTCGCTGACCTCTACCGTCGGGGCATAAATATCCTGCCCCTTGTAGCATACTTTGCCTGTAATGTGCACACCCTTTACAAGGTCGTTCATGCGGTTGAGCGTCTTCAGCAGGGTGGATTTTCCGCAGCCGGAGGGACCGATGAACGCCGTAATGCTCTTTTCCGGAATTTCCATATTGATATGGTGCAGAGCCTGATGGCTGCCGTACCACAGGTTCAGATCCTGCACCGAAATAATATCACTCATTGTTTTTCTCCCTTCCAAAGTGCCGCGAGACCAGGTCAGCGGCTATATTCAGCAGCAGGGTCATTGCCATAAGGATAGAGGCGATGGCAAACGCGATCCCGAATTCACCGTCCTCCTTGGCATAAAAGTACAGCGAAATGGTAAGAGTCGCGCCCGGCTTGGTGACCGCGGTAAAAAAGTCGTTCAGCACATGACCAAAGCCTGCCGTAAACAGCAGCGCCGCCGATTCTCCCAAAATGCGCCCGACCGAAAGGATCGCGCCCGTGATAACGCCGTCTACACAGCCCGGCAGCACCACTGTGCGGATAACACGCCACTTCCCTGCTCCCAACCCGAAAGCACCCTCTCGGTAGCTCTGCGGGACGGTTTTCAGGCTCTCCTGCGTTGTCCGAATCACGGTGGGCAGGTTCATAATAACAAGGGTCAAGGCACCAGCGATAAGGGAGGTCTGCATTCCGAAGAATTCGCAGAAAAACAGCATACCCACCAAGCCGTAAATAATTGAAGGAATACCGGAAAGTGTTTCCGCTGCATATTCAATGACCGAAACGATGGGACTGCCCGCAGCATATTCGGTCAGGTAGATCGCCGCCCCGACGCCCAACGGCACCACAATGAGAATGGTCGCCAAAACGATATACAGGGTGTTCAGAATATCCGGCAGAATACCGATAGTGCCCGCCAGATAGCTGGGCGCCGTGGAAAGCAGCTGCCAGCTTAAATTGGGCAAGCCCTTTCTTAAAACATAAACAATCAAAAAGAGAACCAGCGCCGCTGTCAGAGCTGCTGCTATTCCCATCAGCACCTTCATCAGCACGGCATAGGCGCGCCTTCTGCCGCTCAGTTGTTCTTTCATACTGTCAGCCTCCCTTGTTCCGCTTCAGCAGCAGGTTCAGTCCGGCGTTTATCAGCATGATAAACAGGAACAGCACCAACGCAATGGAAAAGAGCGCCTGCTGCTGCAAGCCGGAGGAATAGGACATCTCGCTGGCGACTGCCGTGGTCAAAAACCGGACACTCTCAAAGAGGCTTGGCATACGGCTGGTCGCATTGCCGGAAACCATCATGACTGCCATTGCTTCACCGATGGCGCGTCCTACTCCCAGCACCACCGCCGCCGCAATGCCGCTGCGTGCCGCCGGCACCGAAACCTTGAAATAGGTCTCGATCGGAGTCGCGCCCAGCGCCAGCGAGGCATCTTCGTAATCTTTCGGTACTGCCTCCAGCGCCGTGACCGAGACCTTGATGATAGACGGCAGGATCATGATAGCCAGCACAATAATCGCCGCCAGCAGGCTGGCTCCGTCCGGCACATGGAAAATCTTGCGGATATTCGGCACCAGCACCATCATGCCTACCAAGCCGTAAACTACCGACGGAATACCTGCCAGCAGACTCACAGCCGATTGCATAAGGTGCTTTACTTTGGGCGGCGCCAGCTTCGCCAGATAAACAGCGGTCAGGAAGCCGATCGGTACCCCCAGCACGATTGCCCCTGCCGTACCATACACACTGGTCAGGATAAAGGGCAGTATGCCATAAGAGGGTTCCGCCGCCGTGGAAGCCCACACCTTCCCGAAAAGGAAATTCCCCAGCCCAATCTGCTGGATCGCCGGAATGCCGGAGAGGATAAGATAACCGCTGATAAGCAGTACACACCCTACCGTAATAAGCCCCAGCAGAAAAAAGATCGCGTGAACGATAAACTCGCCCGTTTTTTTCATGTACATTCTCCCCTTAAACGGAAAAAGACGGCTGCTGTTGCCGCCGTCCTTCTCCTTACACTTTAGGTGGCGGCTACCGCCCCGGCAGCGGAGATGAGACTCGTTGCCTCGGAAGAAGTGATGTAGTCAAAGAACTTCTGTGCACTGTCGCTCAGTGCCTTGCCCTCTACGGTCACCAGCACAAAGGGACGCTGGATCGCGTAGCTGCCGTCCTTTACGGTATCCTCGGTAGGAACTACCCCGCCGACGGAAAGTGCCTTAACGGTATCCTTGATGGAAGCCAGAGAAGCATAGCCGATGGCATCGGGGTTCTGCGCTACCGTGGTGATAACATCGCCGGTGGAGGTCAGCTCCTGACGGTACTGGCAGGAATCGGTGGTACCGGTGATGGTCTCAAAGCCATCGCGGGTGCCGCTGCCGGCCTCACGACCGATGAGAACGATCTCGGCATCATTGCCGCCAAGGTCTTTCCAGTTGGTGATCTTACCGGTATAGATATCGGCGATCTGCTCGATGGTCAGGTCACTGACAGGGTTTTCGGGGTTCACGATAATGGCAATGCCGTCGTAAGCAAGGACAGTCTCCTGCAGACCGGCTTCCTTTTCCTCCGCCTTCAGTGCGCGGCTGGAAAGCCCGATATCACAGCGTCCCTCCTGCACCGCCTTGATGCCGGAGCCGGAACCGGTGGGGTTGTAGGTAAAGGTGATGTTCTTGTTCTCGTTCATAAAGGCTTCGCCGAGGGTATTGATGACCTTCTGCATGGAGGTGGAACCATCGGTCGAAACGGAGCCGCTGATCTCAGCGGGGGTCTGCGGATCATTGGAGGAATTGTTGGGATTGTTGGAATTGCCGCAGCCAGTCAGCAGCAGCGCGGCAGCGCAGGCAATCGCCAGAAGAATTGCAATGTACTTTTTCATAGTTTTGTTTCCTTTCTTTTTTCACATTCTTTATTTCCTTCAGCGTCCTTAGCATACCGCCCGTGTGTAAAAAACAAAACGCTTCTCTTGTAAAAAGAAAATCAAATCTGAACAGAAAAATCCCCGGGACATTCATCTGCCCCGAGGAAAAAGAGTATTCGTTTTTATACTTCGCCCTTTTTATCCGCTACGATGTTATTGATCCAGATACCCTTCTTCACCATCACAGTACCGATGGCACACTTGATGATCTCAAGGCTCTGGCAGCAGGCGTACAACAGCAGAATGGGCATATCCGTGTACCGGCTAAGAACATACGCCACCGGAATATTAATCAGCCACACAAAGGCGCTGTCAAACAGGAAGGTCACAATGGTCTTGCCGCCGGCACGCAGTGTAAAGTACAGCGCGTTGGTCATGGCGGTGAAGGGCATCAAGCAGGCGCCAATGCCGATAAGATTCGTCGCCAAATGCCGAACGGCATCGGTGGTGCGGTAGATCAGCGGGAAATAGGTGCCAACAAACGCCATCAGCAGACCAACGCCTACCGATATTGCCACCGAAAATGCCGTCGTCTGCCGTGCCGTCACTTTTGCCTGTTCAAATTCTCCGGCACCCAGCTCCTGTCCTACCATGATGCTGATGGCGCTGCCCAGCGCCAGATAAACACAGGCAAACAGGTTCCATATGGTGCTGCTGATATTGGTCGCAGCGACTACATCAAGGCTCCGCAGGGAATAGCACTGGTTCAGCATTGCCATACCGGCAGCCCACAGCCCCTCGTTAAGCAGCAGCGGCGTACCGCGCCGCAGGATATCACCAAACAGCCGCTTGGGGATATGCAGCGAGCGGTAAAGACCGGTGATATACGGGAACCGTACCGCGTGACGGTGCGCCCAAGTGACCACGATGACCAGCTCCACAAAGCGGGAAAGTACCGTTGCAACAGCAGCGCCCACCACGCCCATGCGCGGCGCCCCAAAGTGCCCGAAAATAAGGATATAGTTGAAGGTCAGGTTGACCAACACCGCCACAATACCCGCCTTCATGGGCAGCAGCGTTTCGCCGGTCTCTCGCAATGTACCGGCATAAGCCTGTGTAATGGCATAGGGCAGCATACCAATGTACATCACCTTGATGTACTCCAGACCGAAGCGCAGCGAAGCCTCGGCGTCCTCCACACTGCCCTCCCCTTTCAGGTACAGGTTGATAAGCTGCGGACCGAAAGCAATGAATACCCCGATGCAGACTCCCGCCAGCACCGTGCAGATCATCAGCTTGAATCGCAGGGTGTGGCGCACACCGTCCATATCATTGTTGCCGAAAAACTGCGCACCGAAAATACCGGCACCTGCCACCGCACCGAACACCAGCATGTTAAAGACAAATATGAGCTGGTTGGCAATGGCAACACCGGACATTTCCACTGTGCCCACCCGCCCGATCATAACATTATCCAGCAGGCTTACAAAGTTTGTGATGGCGTTCTGCACCATGATAGGCACGCTGATCGCCAGCACACGGCGGTAAAATTCCCGGCTCCCAAAAAGTCTGTTTTTCACTGCTTCCTCCTAAATTTGAAAGGGGCTGCACATGACAGTGCATCACCCCTACAAAGTTTTTATTCAAGCGGATCCACGGCATATCTGCCGTTCTTTTACCGCTGTCCCTTTTTTGTTCTTTTCAGCAGGATACTATCACGCATTATATCACTGCTGCAGCTTTCTTGTCCACTACTAAATCGAAATTATATCAGCCACTCTCATTCCCTAAAAAGCCCAAAGAATGACCGCTGCTTCCCATCCGGGAAGACGGTCATTCCTTGTTGATTTTTAACTATATCCATAACTATCTTGCTGATAGGTACCGCCTGGCGAATCAGCGATTCAAACTGCCATCTTTCATTTTCAGCACTACATCTGCGGCTTCTGCCACCGCAGGATCATGCGTGACGATGATGACGCAACGACCATTCTCGTGTGCCAGCTTTTGCAGGATCTCCACAATATTCCGAGTGTTGGTACTATCAAGATTGCCCGTTGGCTCGTCTGCCAGAATGATCTCGCTGCCGGAGGTTAAAGCACGGGCAATGGCTACCCGCTGCTGCTCACCGCCGGAGAGCATATTAGGAAACCGCTTGAACTGCTCCTCCATTAGACCCACCTGAAGGAGTTTTTCTGCCGCCAGCTCATTTGCTTCATTCTTAGGCATTTTCCGGATATATAAGGGATACGCGGTATTTTCCAAAACGGTCAAATGCTGGAACAAATTGAAATTCTGGTAGATCACGGACACATGGTTCAACCGGTAGGAATCCCTATCCATTTTCGCTGTGGGTTCTCCGTCCAATTCAATCGTACCGGATTCCGGCACATCCAATCCCGCCAGGAGGGAGAGAAAAGTGGTCTTTCCGCTGCCTGACGACCCAACAATGGTATAAACCCGCCCCTGCTGAAAAGCGCAGCTGACACCGTTTACTGCTTTTACCGTCTGGACAGCGTTCCTGTATTCGTATGTTACCTGTTTTGCAATTAATCTGTTCATATTCAGCCCTCCGCCTTCATGAGTTTCATAACGTTTATTCCGGTGATCCGAAGCACGGCGGCTGCCGAACCAAGCAAGAATATCCCCGTCATCAGTGCGGCGTTCCATAATGCGTCGATTTGTATTCCACCTTCCAGAAGAATGCCGCTTGCAGTGCCTAAAAACAGACCTATAAGTGCAAGAACGATGAGTTCGAGCATAACCAGTCCAAAAATCTCGCGTTGTCTCATGCCAAGGCAGCGCATCACAGCGAACTCTTTTATTCTACCGCGGGTCGCAAGAAAGCTGGCGAAGAAACCGATGCAGCCGCAGATGACAATCAATACCGGCAGCAGCAAGCGCAGCATGGACAGGTTCGCCTGAATCTCCGATATATTCTTCTGATAGGTTTCATCATGAACCAAAACGCCAAAGGTAGTGCCGTCAATTTGATTGCTGAGACTGGGCTGGACAAACCACTTATAAATATACTCTTTGCTCGCCTCCAGATTCTGATTATCCCGTATGTCAAAGGAGCAGCTGTCCGTCAGAAATGCGACAGAAATTCCCTCTATCCACGGCATAAAGTAAGGGCAGTATATTACATTGCGGGGACCGTTCGTGACTGTTCCTATGATTTTTAAACGAACGGTTTCTCCCATATCTGCGGCAATCGTCATATAACCTTCTTCAGTAATCATATCGGCCGGAACTAAACAGATTTGCTCTTGACCCCTCAGCACATCTTCCGTCCAACCATCAAAAAAATTAACATAAGCTCCTTCCACCTGTGAAAGTGCCGGATCAGAATCGATGGATAGGATGCGGCAAAGTGTTGCTCCTGCCGGTTTCTCCAATGGCGTTTCTGCTTTTGCCCGCACATTTTTCACATAATCGTCCAAATAACAGCCTCGCAGCCGTCGTTTTCCTTCCAGCATTTCTACAAATGCCGAGAACATTTGCAGGTTGCCGGAATCCGTCCCTTTTGCGTCTGTTACAGTACAGGAGATCGTGGTATTTGCAATTGTATTGTTTAATGCATTCTCCTGCCTGATGGTCAGATTCCGCAAAACCACAGCGGAAAATGCGCATACAACTGCGACAGCGATAAGAAGCAGGCTTGCCGTCCAACGGCGAAGCATCGCTATAAGTGTCACACCTACAAGGGCGTGACCGCTTTTTTGAGACATAGACTCTTTGCTCCTCTCAAATCAAGTCTTATTTTGTTTTCATCAGCTTGCGATTCGCAAAGATAGCCGAGCAAATGATTGTGGCGATCATAAGGAATATAAATGCAGCAACAGCAGCCATCATCATTGCCTCCGGTCGAAGCATAAGGGCACTTGAAAGTATCTTCTCCGTAACGGCATTAAACAGAATAGCCGCAATGCTTGTACCAATCATGGTCGCAAGGAGTTCCAGAGCAACAAGTACCGCAATAATCTCTCCGAATACTGCTTTGGAGGATCTCCCTAAGAGACGAACCCCACGAACTGCCTGCTTCATTCTGCGGAAATTCAGGAATAAAAACAGCGCAAAAGCAAGCAGAAATGCCCCTATACCAACCATCAGCAGACGCTTAGCGTTGGTTTCAAGCGCCTCCAACGATTCCTGCATAGAAGAAAAATCCTGATCAAAATAAAGAAATTGTCCTCCAAGTCCCTGCCGATCCATATAATTTTCGAACTCTTTGGTAAAACCGTTTTTCAGGATAAAGGTGTTGAGCAAAGAATCTGCCAACGATTCATAATCCTGTACATGGGGAACCGATGCCTTGGGAACCAAAATCGTATCCGCGTTAAATTGATATGCGCCAAAGGCAAAGCGAGCACCGGTATAGATACCAATAACGGTATATTCTTTACATACCCCGATCGCGTCATCGGGAGCCATGTAGTACCTTTGGTGATAGGGTCCTGGATCGCCTTGCGCAAGCATAGAATTTGCCATTGCTCCATTGCTGTATGTTCCAAAACCGGAATCGTAGTAGTCCAGCCAGAGCGAATCACCTGGCTGAAGACCATTTAGTTCGGCATAAGCAGCACTAATGATACATACATCGGCGCCTTTCTCATAATCCTCTGCTGTAAAAAAGCGTCCCGACAATAAACTTGCATCACCGGTATTGAAAGAGTATATGCTCTCTATGTTATCAGTCAGTATCACAGCGGCAGATTCATGGTTAAGCTTACAAAGCGGTATAATATCCTCCCGCCAGATGGCGGCTGCGTCGCTGCTTAGATAATCTGTCACCGTTCCGGTGTATTCACAAATCCAAGGAAGCTGTCCCCCCGCAGGGAAATGATAGCTTTGCCCATTGTGACTACCAACTTCGAGACTGGAGGGGTCACCATAATAATTGCTGTGGATCTCGGGGAATGGAACAATGTAGCGGTTTTCGGTCTTTACTTGACTATAGCCATCGGCGGTTCGAACCACACGATAGTCCTGGTATTGCCCGAACACGATGTAGGTCTTTCCCGTTTCAAACGGCGTCGCCCCACCCGCTTTGCGGACATCACTGTAGATATGTACCCAATCCGGTTTTGGGAATGAATCGTACGCATCTGAAAGGCTGATGATCTCCTCAACACTGAATGCTGCGTCATATAGCATCATACCTTCTGTTGGCTGCTCCTTGATGCTTTCGCAGCGCAGCGCAAATACGGCGAGGGAATAGCACTCCCCATCAAAAGCGATATTGTATTCCGATGGATCCATACGACTGGAAGAGAGAGATTTGCAGCCCGCTATGTGAGCGGAAAGAAGGCAGCGGCGGTCTATCATCGTGATTTGGGGTGCTTCCTGTGCAGCCACATCGGCATATACACGGTTTTGCAATGCGGAAGCGATCTCCTCCGGCGACAACCCGTTTAGATCCGGTTCTACCGGAATCGCTATCGTTGTGTAGCCACCGGTAATCTCATCCTGCTGTATTTTTACACTTGTCCATGCAGAATAACCTGTACAGGATAGCGCAACAGAAAAACTGAGCAGGAACACCATCAGTACGGTAAAAATCGGGGTTCTTGTCGCCTGCTTAAAGAAAACATTCATGATCCTATCCCCTTTTGCTATGTACTTATTGGAGTGTAGAGCAGTCGTTTACTATATCTTACTTTTTGAATTGTTGTAACGCAATCTGTGCTGCGCGAAACGACCGTTTTGATGCAGTTTTGGTCATCGTTTTGCCCACATATTCATAAAAAGCTTTCTGAGCAGCACAGGCACTTGAAATTTACTTTTTGGATATGATATAATAATTCTATATTTATAGAATATAAGGAGACATTATTGTGCGTGTAGTTTTTTGTGATGATGATCCTGTGGCTCTTGAGCCGTTACAATTATATGTTTCAGAATATTTTGCACAACTGGGCGGATTAATACCGGAGTTCGCCAGTTATCATAGCGGTAATACCTTACTTGGTGCAGAAACTCGTGCAGATATTGCGTTTTTAGATGCTGAAATGCCCGGTGTCAGCGGAATTCAAGCTGGTGCAAGGCTGAAAGAATTGAACCCCCACATAAAAATTTTCATTGTATCCTCTTATCTGGATTATCTGGACGAAGCCATGAGGTCTCAAGTGTTTTGGTACCTGTCAAAGCCGATAGACAAAGACCGGCTGTTTCGGAACCTGAAAGATGCCATCTGCCAGTACAACATGGAGAGTCGGGAATTTCCCATTGTGACAAATGAGGGGGTATTCGTCCGGCGTGCGGAGGAGATCATCTGTATTGAAGCAGCACAAAGGAAGGTCTTGATTCATACAATAGATGGCATCCTGCGAAGCACACAGACCATGGAGCATTGGCGGCAAACTCTGACCTTGCCATGCTTTTATATGACGCACCGAAGCTACATTGTCAATTTGCGATTTATCAATTCCATCCGTAAGGATTCCATTCTTCTCAAATATCGGGATAAGGAATTGACAGCGTATTTAACAAGAAGGAGATATACCGCCCTAAAGGATACCTATTTGTGGTATATAAACAGTGTGAATTGATGGCTCAATACATTTGTTATGATGTATAGAAGCAGTCATAGCATGACGGTATTTTGCTTTACTGTCTTACCGAAAAGTATCTGATTATAAGCTTTGCAGCACCTTCATAATAGCCTATCTTATCCTGTTCTGTATTATTGATCGGTCATTAAACGACACAGACACCCAATACAGGAAAAGATGGCAAATGAGTAACTGAAAGCACCCACGCTGTTCCAAATTGCGCCGACATAGTGCCCCCATGCTTCTACATAGCATAAAAAGATTCCCCCGCTTTTCCCTAGGGAAAAGCGGGGGTGAGTTTTTGCTTTGTGGAGTTTTGCCTCGCGTGCGCACACGCGTACCGCAAAAATTTTATACAAGGTTATCTGCCCTGTCCGGTTCCAGCGCCGCCGGCTCACTTTGGTGCGCCTTGATATACTGCGTCCACTTGATATAGCCGTAGGTGGTATTGGTGAGATAACCTGCCTTAAGCACCAGCAGTACCCACTGACCGGAGATGATATTGATGGCAGCCTCCAGCAGTGCGCAGATATACCAGGCGATCCACTGCTCGCGGTAGCGCAGCAGAATGAACACACCGTTGGCAATGCCGACCGCGCTGGCGCAGGCGTCCAGATAACAAACAATGGTCTCCAGCGTGGGGGTGGAGGAAAGCAGCCCTTCGATCTCCAGCGTGGTGAGGAAGTAGCCGACCACTACCGTCCATACAACAATGCCTGCCAAAACCAGAACCTCCTGCAGACCCGTCAGCCGGCGTACCTCGGTCAGCTCGTCCTGTTCCCTATCCTTGTGTCGGTTCCAGTTGATAAAGCTGATGATATCAATGGGAATCCAGGAGAATAGCGTAGTCGCCATGGTGGCAAAACGGTAGGAAAGCACCACGCAGATGAGGATCTCGGTAATTTCCACGCCCAGAGAAACAATAAAGTTCCACTTGCTTTGCTTGGAAATAAGCAGCTCACAGGTGATATTGAGGAAGATATCCAAAAGGTACAGCGCCATGATGACCTTGCCGTTTACTCCGCCAAAGTCCTCCTCTGGGAAGAGGATCGCGAACACAAATGCCAGCACCGTAATGCTGATGAACCAGATTTTTTCGTAGGTAGTAAAGTAGTTCCACAGATTTTTCAGTTTTTGCTTCATATTATCTCCCTATCATGCCTCCGGCAGCTTGACCAGTCCGGCATCACACATTTTTTGCAGCGACATCAGGATACCCAGCTTGGCATGTGCCCAGGTAAGACCACCCTGATAATAGATAGCATACGGCTCACGGATAGGTCCATCGGCGGAAAGCTCGATGGAGGAGCCCTGCACAAAGGCGCCCGCCGCCATAATGACCTCGGAATCGTAGCCCGGCATGGGGTATGGCTCCGGCGTTACATAGCTATCCACCGGCGCGGCGCTCTGCACGCCCTTACAGAAGGCGACCATTGCCTCCTTACTGCGCAGCTCTATTGCCTGAATGATATCATGGCGCGTTTCGGTAGAGGCGGGAACGCAGCGGTAGCCCAGTTTTTCGTAAACGCTGGCAGCAAAGATCGCGCCCTTTACCGCAGAAGCAGTAACGGTAGGTGCCAGGAAAAAGCCCTGGAAGAAAGACTGCATCAGCCCCAGCGTCGCGCCCAGCTCCGCACCCAGCCCGGGCGCCGTCAGGCGGTAAGCGCACTGCTCTACACACTCCTGCGTGCCGCAGATATAACCGCCGGTCGGCGCCAGTCCGCCGCCGGGATTTTTGATGAGGGAGCCGACGATCATATCCGCCCCCACATCGCTCGGTTCGATGATCTCGGTAAATTCGCCGTAGCAGTTATCGATCATGCAGATAACTCCGGGCTTGATCTCCTTTACAAAGCGGATCAGCTCGCCGATCTGCTGTACCGAGAAGGTGGGACGGGTCGCGTAGCCCTTGGAACGCTGAATGGTGACCAGCTTGGTCTTTTCATTGATCGCCTTGCGGATATTCTCATAGTCAAAGGTACCGTCGGGGAGCAGCTCGGTCTCGCGGTAGGTGATGCCGAATTCCGCCAGCGAGCCTTTGCCGGGGCGGATCCCGATGACCTCCTCCAGCGTATCGTAGGGGCGTCCCACCGGTGAATACAGCTCATCGCCCGGACGGAGGTTCGCCGCCAGCGCCAGCGCCAGTGCGTGTGTACCGCAGGTGATCTGCGGGCGTACCAGCGCCGCCTCGGTATGGAAGGTATCGGCATAAACCTTTTCCAGTGCCTCACGCCCGATATCATTGTAGCCATAGCCGGTAGATGCCGCAAAGCACTCCGCACTGACACGGTTTTTCTGCATAGCGGCTACGACCTTTGCCTGATTATACTCCGCGATCGCGTCGATCTCGGCAAAACGGGGCTTCAGCTCCTCCTCGGCAAAACGGCAGAAATCCAACACCGCACTGCTGATGCCCATTTCGTGATAAATCTTTTGTGTATCCATTGTTGTTACTCCTTATTCCTCTTTCGATGAATTGACCTTCCCCAGTATCTCCATGGCGACATTGTTCAGCACCTCGGCTCTTGCCAGCACGATTCCGTTTTCCTCATCGCCCAGTACCAGCAGGCTATCCCCGGGGCTGAGCCCGAATACCTGCCGTGCCTCCTTGGGGATCACGATCTGACCTTTATCACCGATCTTTACGGTGCCAAATACATGCTTTCCCTTTGGCATACCGCTAAGAATATGCTTTCCCTTTGGCATAGCGGCTCCCCTTTCTTCTCACTTTTCCCACTTTTCCTACATGTGCATACCTGTCTATTATAAACTCTCTTTGCCAAAAGTCAACTGTATTTGCAAAAGAAAACAGGCGAAACTCCCCGTCCCGCCTGCATTTCTATTGTGTAAAGCTCAGTCACTTTCCACTACACTTTCGATGACCTGCCGCAGCTCCTCTATTCCCTTCCCGTTCATGGAGGATACGGGGAACAGCGTGACCTGATCTCCGCAGGGGATCTCGGTGCGAATCTCCTCCAGACGGGCTTTCAGCTGGTTATTGGTCAGCTTATCGGTCTTGGTAAGCACCACCGCAAAGGGCAGTTCACTGTCAATGAGGAAATCCAGCATGGTAAGGTCGTCGGCGCTGGGGGCATGACGGATATCCAAAAGCGAAAGCACCAGCCGGATATCCCGATCCTGATGAAAGTAACCCTCGATCAGCCCCGACCAACGGCGGCGCTCACTGTCGCTCACCTTGGCGTAACCGTAACCGGGCAGATCGGCAAAGCGCGCCGTATCCCCGCACCGGAAGAAGTTAATGGTAGAGGTCTTGCCGGGGGTGGCGCTGACACGCGCCAGCTGCTTCTGGTTAAAGACCTTATTGATGAGGGAGGACTTTCCCACATTGCTGCGCCCCGCAAAGACGACCTCCGGCAGCGTGCTTTCCGGCAGCTGACTTGCCAGACCGCAGGAAAGCTCGTATTTTACCAGATGAAAATTCACGGTTTTATTCCTCCCTTTTGTTTTTCAGCGGCACAGCACCGCCGAGGTATTTTCCTTATGCTCCGCAGCGGCGGCGTGGTAGCCGCGTTTTTTGGCGATTTCGGGCATACGCACCAGCGCCTGCTCCAGCACCTCCTCCATGGTGTGTACCGGCACAAAATGAACCGCTTTCTTCACCACATCGTCGATCTCCGCCAGATCCGGCTCGTTTGCCGCCGGTATAATAACGGTTTTGATGCCATTCTTATAGGCTGCCATGCTCTTTTCCCGCAGACCGCCGATGGCAAGCACTCTGCCGCGCAGGGTGATCTCACCGGTCATTGCCACATCATGCCGCACAGGAATATTCCCCAGTGCTGAAATAAGCGCCGTGCAAGTAGTAATGCCGGCGGAGGGACCGTCCTTTGGCACCGCACCCTCGGGGAAGTGGATATGGATATCCTTATCCTTGTAGAAGGTGTTTTCGATCTCGTAGCGCTCCGCTACCGAGCGGATATAGGTGATGGCTGCCACTACCGACTCCTTCATCACATCGCCCAACGAGCCGGTCGTGATGGTCTTGCCGGTGCCGGGCACTACAGCAGCTTCCACCTGCAGCAGCTCGCCGCCTACGGCAGTCCATGCCAGACCGTTTACCAGCCCGACGCAGTCCTCCTTGGGGACAATGTCCTCGGTGATGTAGCGCGGTCCCAGATAATCCGGCAGTTCCGCCGACTTGATGGTGATTTTTTCGGTTGCTTCCCCTGCCACTACCTTGGCGGCTACCTTGCGGCACAGTGCGGCAAGGCGGCGCTCCAGAGTACGCACGCCGGCTTCTCTGGTATAGTGGTCGATCAGATCATAGATGGCGCCATCTGTTACGGCGATCTGCTGGGCAGTAAGCCCATGGCGCTCCCGCTGCTTAGGCAGCAGGTGACGCTTCGCGATCTGGAACTTTTCCTCGCGGGTGTAGCTGGGCAGCTCAATGACCTCCATACGGTCCAGCAGTGCCGGCGGAATGGCACTGCGGTCATTCGCCGTGGCAATGAAGAAGACATGGGAAAGATCGAACGGCATTTCGATATAATGGTCACGGAAGGTGCAGTTCTGCTCGGCGTCCAGCACCTCCAGCAGGGCGGAGGAGGGATCGCCGCGGTAATCGTTGCTCAGCTTATCCACCTCATCCAGCAGCAGCACCGGATTGGCACTGCCTGCCTGCTTGATGGCATTGATGATACGCCCCGGCATACTGCCCACATAGGTTTTACGGTGACCTCTGATCTCGGATTCATCTTTGATGCCGCCCAGCGCGATACGGGCATAGCGTCGTCCCATCGTCTGCGCGATGCTGCGCACGATGGAGGTCTTGCCGACACCGGGAGGACCTACAAAGCAGAGGATCTGCCCGTTGATATCCGGCGCCAGCGCACGGACCGCCAGTGCCTCCAGCACACGCTCCTTGATCTTCTTCAGACCGTAGTGCTCTTTATCCAGCAGCTTTGCCGCTTTCTTGAGGTCGATGACATCTTTGGTATAGCAGCCCCACGGCAGCTCCAGACAGGTCTCCAGATAGCCGCGGATCACCGCCGCCTCCTGCGAATTGGGCGGCATTTTCTCCAGATGGCCGACCTCTTTCAGCAGCTTTTCCTTGTTTTCATCGGTGGTCAGCAGCGCTTTTATCTTCTCACGGAATTCATCGGGCTCCTCAAAGGCGGCGTCGCCCTCGCCCAGCTCCTCGTTGATGACGCGAAGCTGTTCCCGCAGGTAGTAGTCGCGCTGGTTTTTATCCATCGCTTCCTTTACACGATCCTGAATGTCCGCCTCCAGTGCCAGGATCTCATTCTCACTCTCCAAGAGCTGCGCGATGATCTCCGGCCGGCGGCGGGTGCTGTTCTGTTCCAGCAGACGCTGCTTATCCTGCACCTCAAAGGGAATGTTGCCCGCTATGTACTCCGCGATCAGTGCCGGATCATCGCAGTCCAGTATGTTATCCACGATCTCCTTCGGCATGCGGGGCGCAAGGCTTACATATTCGTCAAAAAGGTCTTTGACAGTGCGTACCAGCGCGTCACTGAACGGGCGGTTGGCAATACGTCCCGCAGCGGGATACGGCAGGATCTCGCCTACCGAGGCGTGTTCCTCCTCAAACATATCCATCAGCTTGCCGCGGTAGCAGCCCTCTACCAGCACCCGCAGCGATTCGCCCTGCGAGCGCACGATCTGGCGGATCTCCGCCACCGTGCCTACTTTATACAAACCGTCCATCGACGGGTTTTCTTCATTCTGATCGATCTGTGCCACCAAAAAGATCTTGCGGTCGCCGTTCATCGCCATATTCAATGCGTGCAGCGATTTTTCACGACCTACATCAAAGTGCAGCACCATATGCGGGAATAGAACCAGCCCCCGCAGCGCCAGCACCGGAACACGCTCCGGCACCATATCGGTATTTTTCCTGTTTTTCTCCATAGCTTTTGCCTCCCTTCACTATGGTTCTTCGTACAAAATGATGATTGAACAAGGGGCTATATGGGATCTATTGATCCCAAACAGCCCCCGATCCATGTCATTATCCATCGGCGCGTATCCCGCCTTACAGCAAGGATATGCAGCCGGTCGTCATTTAAGAAACAGCACCGCGACGGCGCTTCTGCGCCGGTGTGCCGGGCAGCCGCAGCTGCAGTCTTGTCGGCTGTTTCATGGGGTCACGCATGATCATTGCGTCCCCAACACCGTTTACCATATCGGCTGTGATGACGATATGCGCTACCGTACCGTCGGAGGGGGCTTCGAACATCAGACTGCCCAAAAGCTCCTCCATAATGCCGCGCAGACCGCGCGCGCCGGTCTTGCGCTCTATCGCCTTTCTGGCGATGGCGCGCAGCGCATCTTCTTCAAAGTCGATCTGGATATTATCCATCTCAAACAGCTTTTTGTACTGCTCGATGAGCGCGTTTTTCGGCTCACGCAGAATACGCACCAGCGCCTCTTCGTCCAATGCGTCCAGCGAAGCGATGACCGGAATACGACCCACTAACTCGGGGATCAGACCGTATTTGACCAGATCATGCGGCTCCACCTGACGGTAAACGCCCTGCTCCTCCACCTCGGCTTTGGATTTTACCGTACCGCCAAAGCCCAGCGAGGATTTATCGGTACGGCGGCTGATGATCTTTTCCAGACCATCAAATGCGCCGCCGCAGATGAACAGGATATTGGAGGTATCCACCTGAATGAACTCCTGCTGGGGGTGCTTGCGCCCGCCCTGCGGAGGAACATTGGAAACGGTTCCCTCCAGAATTTTAAGCAGTGCCTGCTGAACGCCCTCGCCGCTGACATCACGGGTAATGGAGGGATTTTCGCTCTTGCGGGCGATCTTATCGATCTCATCGATATAGATGATGCCGCGCTCTGCCTTTGCCACATCAAAATCCGCTGCCTGCAAAAGCCGCAGCAGGATATTTTCCACATCTTCGCCCACATAACCGGCTTCTGTCAGCGTGGTCGCGTCCGCTATCGCAAAGGGAACGCCCAAAACCTTGGCAAGGGTCTGCGCCAGCATGGTTTTGCCCACACCGGTGGGACCCAGCAGCAGAATATTGCTCTTGCCCAGCTCCACATCATCACTGTCGCCGCAGCAGATGCGCTTGTAGTGGTTATATACCGCTACCGAAAGCGCACGCTTTGCCGCGTCCTGACCGATGACATATTCATCGAGGAACGCCTTGATCTCCTTGGGGCGCGGGACATTCAGCTCCTCCCCCTGCGGCTCGTTCTTCACGGCTCTTGGAGCAGGGATATCTTCATCCTCCAGCACGGCGCGGCAAATCTCTACACACTCGTTACAGATGCACACGCCGGGTCCGGCGATGAGACGCGCTACTCTATCCTGCGTTTTGCCGCAAAAGGAGCAGCGCATCATTTTTTTGTTCTCATCGTTTGCCATGCTTCATGGACTCCTTTTATTCTCTGTGGGCGATCACACGGTCGATAAGACCGTAGGCACAGGCTTCCTCCGCGGACATGAAGTTATCCCGCTCGGTATCCTGCATTACCTGCTCCAGCGGCTTATGGCAGCGCTCCGCCATAATGCGGTTCAGGTTTTCTTTGATCTTGATGATCCGGTCGGCATGGATCTTGATATCCGTCGCCTGCCCCTGCAGCCCACCCAGCAGCGGCTGATGGATCATGATCTCGCTGTTGGGCAGTGCCAGCCGCTTGCCGGGGGCGCCTGCGCACAGCAGGAACGCGCCCATGGAAGCCGCCATACCAATGCAGATGGTGGAAACATCGCACTTGATATACTGCATGGTATCATAGATCGCCATGCCGGCGGAAATGGAACCGCCGGGGCTGTTGATATACAGGTGAATATCCTTTTCCGGATCCTGACCCTCCAGGAATAAAAGCTGCGCTACCACCAGACTGGCTGTGGCATCGTTCACTTCTTCACAAAGCATGACGATGCGGTCATTGAGCAGGCGGGAAAAAATATCATAGCTGCGCTCCCCGCGGTTGGTCTGTTCTATTACCATTGGTACCAAACTCATTTATTCATACACCTCCGTTTATGGTATGTAGCACGGGTATTCTGCAAATTAAAGCTGAGTCACCTCGGCGCTGTCGGTGATGACCTTCGCCGCCTTCTGAATGGTGAGCTGACGCTTGATCTCCTCTACGGGAACGATTGCCTTGACCTTATCCAGCTCCATGCCGTAATCCTTTACCATACGGTCATACTCGCCGTTCACATCGTCCTCGGTGATCTCGATGTTCTCCACCTCGGCGATCTTCTCCAGCAGCAGGGTGGTGCGCACCTGCGCCTCTGCCTGCGGCATAAACTGGGCGGTCAGCGCCTCGGGGGTGGTGCCGGTGTACTTCATGTACATGTCCATATTCATGCCCTGGGTCTGCAGACGGTAGCCAAATTCCTCTACCATATCCTGTGCCTTATTCTCGAACATCACGGTGGGGATCTCCACGGTCATGTTCTTGACAGCCTGCTCCAGCAGGTCGTTTTCCATCTTGCTGTCTGCCTGATCCTTCTTCTCTGCCTGCATCTTCTCGGTCAGATCCTTCTTCAGCTCCTCCAGCGTATCGAATTCGCTGACATCCTTGGCAAACTCATCGTCCAGAGCGGGCAGCTCCTTGCGCTTCAGCTCCTTGATGGTCACTTTGAAGGTGGCGTCCTTGCCCGCCAGCTCCTCACTGTGGTACTCGGTGGGGAAGGTCACATTGACATCAAAGCTCTCGCCGACCTTATGACCGACTACACCCTCCTCAAAGCCGGGGATAAACTGACCGGAGCCAAGGGACAGGGGGTGATCCTCACCCTTGCCGCCCTCAAAGGCAACATCGCCGACAAAGCCCTCATAATCGATAACAGCGGTATCGCCCAGCTCCGCCTTGGCGCCCTCGGGAGCCTCGCCCATGCGGGCATTGCGGTCAGCCATGCTGTTCAGTTCGTTCTCGATATCGGCATCGGTCACCTTGTCGCTCTCGCGCTCGACCTTCAGCCCCTTGTACTCGCCCAAAGTGACCTCTGGCTTGACGGTGACCTTGGCGACGAAAGTGTAATGGGTGCCGTCGGCGTCCTTCAGCTCCACCTCGGGGTAAGCGACCGCTTCCAGACCGGATTCCTTGAGAGCCTCCTCATAGGCATCGCCGTAGCTGGAATTGATGGCGTCCTCATAGAAATAGCTCTCGCCTACCATCTTGTAAACGATGCTCTTGGGAGCCTTGCCCTTACGGAAGCCGGGGATATTGAGCTTGGCGGCGTTCTTCTTAAAGGAAGCGTCCAGCGCCTTGGCGTACTGCTCGCCATCTACGGTGATATTCAGTTCGTACAGGTTGGTGTCCACTTTTTTGGTTTCATTCAGTTTCATTTATCATGTCCTCCAGCAAAATTAGATTCCAGTAAATCTTATTGATTATAGCACATTGCAAACCAAATTGCCACTGTTTTTCGGTAATTATCGTATCTTTATGGGGCAAAATTTCAGATAATCCGCCGAAATCAGCCGGCAATCCACTCCAAAAAATTCCCCTTGGTACGCCAGCGGGATCGCGCCGCCGTGCAGATGCCCGTAAAAGCACTGTTTTACCCCATATTCTTTCATCGCGTCAAAAAATTCCGGTATGACCTGCTGCCCGAAGATCGGCGGATAGTGCAGGAACAGGATCTTCTCATTCTCCGGCGGAGCCGCCGCCAGCGAGCGCCTGATGCGCCCCAGCTCCCGCGCGGTGATGCTGCCCTCGGCGCGCTCCCCTTCTTCAAACATCCAGCCGCGGCTGCCGCACAGCGATACGCCCTCGACCGTCACCGCGTTATTATGGAGAAAATGCAGCGTGTTTAATCCGTTTTTATCCAGAAAACGCTGCATGGAGGAAAGCGTCGTCCACCAGTAATCGTGGTTGCCCTTCATCAGGTACTTTTCACCCGGCAGCCCGTGCAAAAAAATAAAATCCGCCAGCGCATCCTCCATATTCATCGCCCAGGAGATATCCCCTGCCAGAATAACGGTGTCCTCCGGGGAAATATTATCCCGCCAGTTCTGCTCCAGTCGCTGCACATAGTCGTGCCAGCCGGCAAAGGTATTCATTTCCTTATCGC
>JBNMIL010000002.1:0-44338 GCA_050873265.1 Angelakisella sp.
CCACCAATGAGGATATTCTGTGGGAGCATCAGAGCAGGGTCATCTCGGAACTGGTGGAAAAAGGCCCCTGCGTTATTGTTGGCCGCTGTGCCGACTACATTTTACAGGACAAAGCGGATTGCTTGAAAGTCTTTATCCATGCGGATATGGAATTCCGTGCCGAGCGCATCGTAAAGGTGTATGGCGAACGGGAGCAATCCCCGGAGGAGCGCCTGCGGGACAAGGATAAGCGCCGTGCCGCCTATCATCGCTTCTACACCAACATGAAGTGGGGGCACGCTCAGAATTATCACCTGACGCTGGACAGCGGCGTGCTGGGCATCGACAAGTGCGCGGGGATTATTGCGGAGTTGTATTGAGCGAATAAAAAAGAAGAACCAAAAGTCGGCGCCCGTGAAAAAGCGGGCGCCGACCTGTATATACACACCGTACGGCGGTGATTGCCGTTTGTCTGCCGCTTTATGCGTATTGGCTCCGGTGGACAGTAACCGTCGGCACGCTTTTGTGAAGCTATAGCCGTAAAAATCATTTCGCGTGTCTGTGCCTTACAATATGCCGTTTCTTCCTGAAATGAACTCGAAAAAGTATGTAAGAAATTTGTGAACTTCTGCATCCTATCCGCACTTTATTTGGTCACAATCTTCTGCTATCATGAAAGAGATTTCAAGCTCATTTTGACTTGCTGTGCAAGAATAGGCGCAGATTGGAGGAATGCCTCATGCGTATCCTGATTGCAGAAGATGAAGTGACCATTGCAAGAGCCTTAAAGGTCATGCTGGAAAAGAACAAATACGCTGTAGATATGGTTCACAACGGGAACGATGCACTGGACTATATCCGGACGGTGGATTACGACGCGCTGGTGCTGGATATCATGATGCCGGAGAAGGATGGGATAGAGGTGCTGCGGACTGCCCGCGCGGGCGGCAATACCACGCCTGCCCTGTTCCTGACGGCAAAGGGGGAGGTGGCTGACCGTGTTGCTGGACTGGACGCCGGTGCGGACGATTACCTCCCCAAGCCGTTTGCTGCCAGTGAGTTTCTTGCCAGAGTTCGGGCGCTGACCCGCCGCAGCAGTGTGTATATCCCCGCCGCCTTGGCGTTTGGAAATACGACGCTGGACTGCGGAAGGTATCTGATGAATACCACCGTGGGCGAGGTGCGGTTGAACAACAAGGAATACCAGTTGATGGAGCTGCTGCTGCGCCACCCGCGGCAGGTCTTTTCCTCAAAGCATTTGATGGAAAGGATCTGGGGACTGGACAGTCAATCGGATATGGACGTGGTGTGGACCTACATCGGATTCTTGCGCAGGAAGCTGAAGCAGATCGGCTCGGATATTGAGATACGGACGATCCGTGGCGCGGGCTATGCGCTGGAGGAAATAAGATGCTGAAAAAGATGCGTTGGCGCTTTATCGGCGCGGCGATGGCGGCTTTTACCGCCGTGATTCTGACGCTTTTGTGCGTTGTGAACATATGGAACTATTCTCAGCTCTCATATTCTCTCCGAGGTGCAGGCGGTGTGCGAGCAGGTGCTTATCATCTCCAAGGGAAGGCTGGTCGCCTTTGATACACCGGAAAACCTGGAAAAGCTGCTTTCGGCAAGCGGCGTGACCTTCCGCGTGGAAGCAGATAAGAAGTCGGTAAAGGAGATCCTAAGCGGCATGAAGGGGCTTGCCGGACAAAAGGTGAGCGAAACGGACAGAGTGTGTACCGTGACGGCAGACTTTGCCGAGGGCGTAGAGAGCAAAACGGTGTGTGGCAGGCTGACGATGGCGTTTGCGGAGAAGGGATTGCCGGTTTTTGAAATGCGGACAAAGAAGGCAAATCTGGAAGATGTGTTCCTGGAACTGACGGAAGCCGGTGCGGCGGAGGAGCCACATGCTGTCGAAAAAACACAAAAGGAAAGTGAGGCGGGGAAAGATGAGAGCCGTATTGAGGCATGAGCTGCGCAGCGCGTTTAACAACCTGACGATCTATCTGTTCTGCGCGGCACTGCTATGTTTTGTGGGCGTGGGCGCGATGATCTACAACATTCAAGCCTCCGTTGCCAATTTTGAGTATGTACTGAGCTTTGTAGCCATTGGCTTGGTCGTCATCATTCCGGTGCTGACCATGCGCTCTTTTGCGGAGGAGCGCAAGCAGAAAACCGACCAGCTGCTATACGCGCTGCCGCTGAAGACTTGGCAGATCGTGGGCGGCAAATATCTTTCCCTTGTGGCAATGTTCCTGCTGCCGGTCGTCGTTGTTTCAGTTTATCCGTATATCTTCTCCCGCTACGGGGAGGTGTATCTGCCGGCTGCCTACGGCTCACTTTTCGCGTTTTTCATGATGGGCGCGGCATTGATCGCTCTGAGCATGTTCATTTCCTCGCTGACGGATAATCAGGGCTTTGCCGCCGGAATTGCCATTGCTCTCTTTTTGTTCAACTATTTCAGTGTTTCCCTTGCCGAGCAGGTCTCCTCTACGAGTTACGGCAGCGCCTTCGCGCTGTGTGTGACGGCTATTCTGATCGGGCTGATCGTGCGGGTGCTGACCAAGAGCAACGCGATAGCACTGGGGTCTGGCGGTGGGTTGGCGGCGCTGACGTTGGTATTGTTCGCAGTGATGCCGGATCAATTTGAGGGGCTGCTTCCTAAGATCATGAAATCGCTTTCGCTTTTTGAGCGTTTTTCTACCTTTGTCAGCGGCGTTTTTGATCTGACCGCACTGGTGTTCTATGCCTCGGTGATCGTCCTTGGGCTGTTCCTGACGGTGCAGTCGCTGGAGAAACGGAGGTACAACTGATGAAATTGATGAATATAAAGCAGAGACAGTTCCACAGCCGCATTGCGGCAAAGGGTGGGTCCTATTCGCTGGCGGTAACGGCGATCGTGCTGGCGATCCTGATTGCGGTCAATATCCTTGTATCGGTCCTCCCGAGCGCGGCGACTAAGCATGATATCACCTCCACCAATCTCTATTCCATTACCAGCAGCACAAAGGCGGTCGTGAACGCGCTGGAAAAAGATGTGACCATCTATTGGATTGTGCAGGCAGATCAAGAGGACGAGATCCTGGAAAATCTGCTGAGCCGGTACGAAAGCCTATCCGAGCATATTACCGTGACCAAGAAAAATCCCGATGTTTACCCCACCTTTACAAGCAGCTACACCAACGAGAGCGTGCCGAACAACAGCCTGATCGTGGAATGCGGCAGCAAGAGCAGGTATATCAGTTATAATGATATCTACCTGACTGATGTAGACTATACGGCCTATTCCTATGTTTATTCCTTTGACGGAGAGGGCGCCATCACCTCCGCTATCGACTATGTGATCGCGGACGAGCTGCCTGTCCTATATCTGCTGGAGGGACACGGAGAAAGCGATCTGCCTGAGGAATTCAAAACGCAGATAGAAAAAGAAAACATGGAGCTGGAGACCTTCTCGCTGTTGAATACCGATGAGATCCCGCAGGAGGCGGACGCACTGATGATCTATGCGCCGCAGAGCGATATCTCTGAGGAGGAGGCGGCGCTGCTGGAGGAATATCTGGAGGGCGGCGGTAAGCTGCTGGTGATTGCGGGTCCGACCGAGGACGGAACGCTGACCAACCTTTACAGTGTGCTGGAGAACTACGACGTCACGGCGGCGGACGGTCTGGTGGTGGATACCGATCGGGAGCACTATGCCTTTCAGCAGCCGTATATCCTGCTGCCGGACATAGAATCCGATGAGATCACAGACCCGCTGATCGAGGCGAAGTATTATGCCATTTTCCCGATGGCGCAGGGGCTTACCGTTACCGGCAGCGAAGCCACGGCGCTGCTGACTACCTCGGACAGCGCCTACAGCAAGGCAGCAGGCTTCCAGCTGGAGACCTATGAAAAAGAGGAAGGCGACACGGACGGACCCTTTGCCGTGGCGGTGAGTGTGGATACCGGCAGCGACGGGCAGCTGATTTGGTTTTCCTCCAGCTATTTCTTGAATGAAATGTACAATGCCTATTCTTCCGGTGCAAACCTTGACCTTGCCATGAACGCGCTTTCTGCCCTGATAGGAGAGCGTGAGGCAGTGTCGATCCGCAGCAAGAGTCTGGGTTATAACTATCTGACGATCTCCGAATCGACGGCTTCGCTGCTGAAAACATGGATGATCGGTATAATTCCGGCGGCATTTGTGCTGTACGGCGTATTTACTGTAATAGATAGGAGGAAAAAGCGCCATGCGTAAACGGACAAGGCTGTATGTGCTGCTCGGCGTTCTGCTGGTGGTGTGCATCGCTGCATTTGCGGTGAGCCGTCACGAAGAGAAAAAAGAGCAGATAAAAAGCAGCGGAGATATAATACTGGAGATCCCGACAGAAGGCGTGACTGCCCTTGCGTGGACGAACGAAAGCGGAACCTATTCCTTTGCCAAAGAGGAAAAATGGAGCTACGAGGGGGACGAGACATTCCCCGTAGACGAAGAGAAGATCAATGACCTGCTGGAGCAGTTTGAAGCCTTTGCCGCGGCATTTACGATCGACGATGTGGAGGATTATTCTCAATACGGGCTTGATGATCCTGTCTGCACCATCAATATTACCGCAGACGGGGAAAGCTACACCATAATGCTGGGCGATTACAGCAAGATGGACGAGCAGCGTTATGTTTCTATCGGAGGCGGTAAGGCATATCTGGCGCTGCATGACCCGCTGGACGAATTTGACGCGGTGCTGAGCGATATGATCCTCGATGATACGGTCCCGCAATTTGATACGGCAGAGCAAATCAAGTTCTCCGGTAATGAAAACTACACGATCATTCGTAACGAGGACGGCGAAAGCATCTGTGCGGACGATGTTTATTTTGCGGACGGTGCACCGTTGGATACGGACAATGTGGAGAGCCTGCTGAGCACAATACGCGCGCTTTCGCTGAAAAACTATGTCAGCTACAATGCCTCAGATGAGGAGCTTGAGGGCTTTGGTATGAATGAGCCGGATCTGACGATCGAACTGGATTACAGCACAAACGATGAGGAAGAAAGCATCGGGAGCACCGGCAGCCTGCTGATTTCCGTCTCCAGCGATCCGGAGGAGGCTGCTGCCTACGAGGAAGCCCTTGAAAATGATGAGGACGAGCTGCCGGCTATCACCCACTATGTGCGAATCGGTCAGTCGCGGATCATCTATAAGATCACGCAGAATACATATAACCTGCTGACGGCGGTATCCTACGATACCCTGCGGCATCAGGAAATTTTCACGGCGGATTTTGATACGGTGGCAGCGATCGATGTGACGCTGAACGGAGAAAGCTACACCTTTACCTATACCCCACCGGAGAGCGAAGATGAGGAGGGTACTTGGCGGTTCGGGGACGAGGAATTTGATATTTCGGACCTTAAAACGGCGCTTAGCGCGCTTTCTGCCTCCGAATTTACCGAGGAGGTACCGACCGGACAGGAGGAGATCTCTCTGACGGTGTATCTGGAAAATGAGAGCTTCCTGACCTTTACGCTGACGCTTTACCGCTACGACGGCACAAGCTGTGTGGCAGCTGTTGACGGGAAAACGGTTGCGCTTGTACCCAGAAGCAAGACGGTCGATCTGACAGAAGCGGTGAATGCGCTGACACTGGGCAGTTGAAAAAACAAAAGATGCAATAACGGGGCGGGGTGCGGACAGAGATCCGTGCCCTGTCTCGCTATAATGAAAAGCACCATCCGGCGCGGGCACGGATGGTGTTACTTTTCGGGATCAACCATGTTTTGCAGGGCATAGGCGATGCATTGGTTGATCAATTCATTGCGGCTGATGCCGAACTTGGCAGCTTTCCGGTCGATCTCCTGCAGGACGCAGGTGGAGATCCGCATGGAGATGACCTCTTTTTCCGGTTTGATGGGGTAGAATTTTTCCATTTTACACAAATTCATCTTGCTAATTGTATTCTAATTTGATAAGATTAGATATATTCAATATCTAAAAACGAATACAATATGTGGGAAAGGAGAAGCGAGCATGGAAAACGAGAACACGAAGCAGTGCCCGGTGAGTGGAGATGCGATGAGTGGGGAGGAGATGGCTTGCCACGACGGTGGGGGCGCAGCGGCACCGGAGATGGAGCCGAAACCGGAACCGGCGGAAGCCCCCAAAAGCAGCAGGAAAAGCAAAACGCCGCTGCTGATTGCGGCGGCGGTGATATTGGCGGCGGTAGGTGTGATATGGCGGATCAACGATACGAAGCTGCGGCAGTACGCTGACACCATGGTGCAGACGGCGTATGTGATGATAGAGGGCGCGGACGAGGCTGTGAGCTGTTCGAACCTGATCCTGCAGGTGTGGCAGAATGCTATATATCATACCGAAAATGACACGACCGACCCCTATACCCGACCGGACGGGCAGTTTGTGGAGGACTTTAATGATGCGCTGAGCGCCCTGCTGACCGACACGAATTTTTATGTGCGGCAGGTAGCGCTGGTGGAAAACCGAGTCACAGTGCAATCCGGTATGCGGGATCTGAAAGACCCGCCGGCGAAATACAGGGAGGAATACACGGCGCTGTGTGACCTGTATGACGATTACATAGTAATAGTAAGCATGGCGCTGAACCCGCAGGGCAGCCTGAAGACATACAGCGAGGAGTACTATGAGGCATCGAAAGCGGCGTATGAGAGTTGTGTAAAGATAAACCTGTACTTTGGATAAAAAAGCACCCAAGAGCGAAGCTTGCAGCGAGGCTCTTGGGTGCGCTTTTTGCAATATTTGGTTGACAGCGTCGAAAAATGACAGTAGAATGGAGACAGTGTGGAAGTCCACCGTCCGCAGTCGAACCGGAAATGTTCTTGTAGGCGGTGTACGGTCAAGGGACGGTTGCCTGTTTACCCGCGAGAGCGGAAAGGCAGGTGAATGTATAGCCTCGCGTGGAATTTGTTTTCCGGGGAGGTGATACATATAACGCTTCATGATATCTTCATGCTGGTTTCTATTGTCTGGGTCGCGATCCAGGCATGGGAAAAGCTGAAAGAAAAGAAGAAGTGAGCCGTCTGCTGGCACAGATGGCTCACTGACTGAGAGTTAAACCCTCAAAAAGTGGTTATGTGTTGTGGCAACCGTCTAGGCTTCCACACCCTTATTGTACAGCAATATCGCGGGGAAGTCAACAAATTTTACATGATCGTGTAACTAAGATCACGGTTTTCTAAGGGCTTTCCGGAACGGCGGTTCCGGAAAGCCCTTTTGGGTGTAGCTTTTATAATGTGATCTTGATGATATCGCCATCGTGGGTGGTGATATCGACCAGCTTCCAATGGGGGTGGGTACGGGCGAAGTCCCGCAGGGCGGTGAGAAGCTCGGCGAGCATCTGCGGCGAGATGCCGCAGTTCGGGGCGTGTCTGGCGATGGCGGCGGTGGCGATGCGGGTGGTCAACCTGCCGTAGACCAGCCATGAGGGGAGCAGGAGGGTGATATTCTTTTCCTCCTTGGAGCGGACAATAATTTTCATGGCTTACTCCACATAGATCTCGACGATGTCGCCCTCGGCGGTCTCGACCTCGACCAGCTTGCCGATGACGCCCTGCTCCACCAGCGCCATGATTTGGGCGATATCAATATTCTTGAGGGCTTCGCCCGCGCCGCTGCCGGTGACCTCCGGCATCTGCATCCCCATTTGCAGACCGACCTGTACCAGCGACAGGGGCAGGTTGACCCGAACCTTATCGCCCTCCTTGGAATTGACATAGATGCGCAGGAGCATCTCATTGATGGGCTTGCGGCTTTCCTCGGGGAGAAGCTGGGTTTCGGGCGCGACGCTGCCCAGAAGCTCATCGACGGATACGCCGAGCAGCTTTGACAGCTGCGGCAGCAGGGTGATATCGGGGCAGGAGAGATCGTTCTCCCACTTGCTGACTGCCTGCGGGGTAACGCCAAGCGCGGCGGCAAGTTCTTCCTGGGTCATATTCTTTTTGCGGCGCAGCGCGGCGATGCGGCTGCCGATGGTTTCGTTCATCATAATAAGTAACCTCCAAAATATTGAACAGAATGTTGAGCGGTGTTTGGGGTCGAAGCTTCGTTCCATGACTAAAGTATAACGGCTCGCGGCGCAAAAAGAAAGAACGCAGCAGTTGAACATGGGGCAAAATTTCAACAGGCGGTTGTAAAACGGCGCAACCGACGGTTGAGTGAACCGAAAATGCGGGAAAATGCAGTGGAAAGGGATCAAATTTTGACGGTGTAAAGAAAAACGCTTGACAGATGGGGCGGGATAAGCTATAATAGGGACTGTAAAGAAATCCGCTTTACAAGGCGGAAGGACGGGAGTGACCGCAGCGTGGCGAAGAACCTGGAAATATCCTTTCTGCTGGACTTTTACGGCGATATGCTGACCGATAAGCAGCGTGATGTGGTGGAGCTGTACTACAATGAGGATCTTTCGCTGGCAGAGATCGCGGCGCACAGCGGCATTACCAGACAGGGCGTGCGGGATTCCATCAAGCGGGCGGAAGGTCAGCTGCTGGAATACGAGGAGCGGCTGCACCTGGCAGAGCGCTTCCACCGGATCGAGGGCGTGCTTTCCTCCATAGTGGGGGAGGCGGAGCAGATAGAGAAGCTGAACGACCGCTTTGGCGGTGCGCCGGAGATAGACCGCTGCGCCCGCAGCATTATCCGGCTGGCGAACCAGCTGGACGAGGACTGAACCGATAAAAAGGAGACCCTATGGCATTTGAAGGACTGACCCAGCGACTGGCGGGGACATTCAAAAAGCTGAAAAACCGCGGCAAGCTGAGCGAGGCTGATGTAAAGGAAGCCATGCGCGAGGTGCGTCTGGCGCTGCTGGAGGCGGACGTCAACTACGGCGTAGCCAAAAAGTTTGTGGCAGATGTGACCGAGAAGTGCATCGGCGCGGGCGTGCTGGAAAGCCTGACCCCCGCCCAGCAGGTCATAAAAATAGTAAACGACGAGCTGACCGAGCTGATGGGCAGCACCCACCAGCGCATCAATCTTTCCTCCCGTATCCCTACCGTGCTGCTGATGTGCGGCTTGCAGGGAAGCGGTAAGACCACCCACAGCGCCAAGCTGGCGTATATGTTCCGGCAGCAGGGCAAGCGCCCGCTGCTGGTCGCCTGCGATATTTACCGTCCCGCTGCCATAGAGCAGCTGAAGGTGGTGGGCGAGAAAGCCGGCGTGCCGGTCTTTGAGATGGGTCAGACCGATCCGGTGAAGATCGTGAAAAAGGCGCTGATCCACGCGCACGATTACGGCAATGATATCGTCATCATCGATACCGCCGGTCGCCTGCACATAGACGAGGCGCTGATGGACGAGTTGAAGGCGGTAAAGGAAGCCGCGAACCCCGATGAGACGCTGCTGGTCATCGACTCAATGACCGGTCAGGACGCGGTGAATGTCGCGACCGCCTTTGACGGGCAGCTGGGTGTGGACGGCATTATCCTGACCAAGCTGGACGGCGACAGCCGCGGCGGCGCGGCGCTCTCGGTAAAGGCAGTGACCGGCAAGCCCATTAAATTTGCGGGCGTCGGTGAAAAGATAGAGGATCTGGAGCCGTTCTATCCCGACCGTATGGCTTCCCGTATCCTTGGCATGGGCGACATGCTCTCCCTCATTGAAAAGGCCTCCAGCGGCATAGACGAAAAGAAAGCCATGAAAATGGTGGACAAGATGCGCCGCAACGAGATGGACTTCAATGACCTGCTGGACCAGATGGACGAGCTGAAAAAGATGGGTCCGCTTTCCTCGGTGATGAATATGATCCCCGGCGCGGCGGGCAAGCTGAGCGACGAGGACGCCGAGCGCAGCGAAAAGGAGATGGCACGCTCCCGCGCCATCATCTACTCCATGACGCCGGCGGAGCGCGCCAAGCCCTCGCTGATCGACCCGAAGCGCAAACGGCGCATCGCGGCGGGCAGCGGCACCAAGGTGGAGGACGTGAACCGCCTGCTGCGCCAGCTGGAGCAGAGCCGCAAGCTGATGAAGATGATGACCGGCAAGGGCGGCAAAAAGGCAAAGCGCATGGGCTTCCCCGGCGGGTTCCCGGGCGGCATGATGTAACACAGGTTTTTCCCGACAAGGCATGTCGGTAAAAATATAGGAAAAAGTCGGCGTAATGCCGGTTCATTCAAACATTTTTGGAGGTAAACTAACATGGCAGTAAAGATCAGACTTCGCAGAATGGGCGCTAAGAAGGCTCCCTTTTATCGCATCGTAGTAGCGGATTCCCGTTATCCCCGTGACGGTCGCTTCATCGAGGAGGTAGGCTACTACGATCCCACCAAGGAGCCCTCTGTGATCAAGATCGACGAGGAGAAGGCTAAGACCTGGCTCGCCAACGGCGCTCAGCCCACCGATACCGTGAAGGCTCTGCTGAAGATCCAGGGGATCGTGAAATAAGCAGTCCCCCGTTTTTGAAGCGATAAGGAGACTTACAAATGGAAGAATTGATTGCAACCATCGCCAGAGGACTGGTAGATGACAAAGAGGCAGTCAGTGTTACCGCCGACCCGGCGGACGGCGAGGGCAATGTTGTATATCACCTGCATGTAGGTGCGGAGGATATGGGGCGTGTCATCGGCAAGCAGGGGCGGATCGCCAAGGCGATCCGCACCATTGTGCGTGCCGGCACCAATAAGTCCGGCGGCCGTGCGACGGTCGAGATTGACTGAACAAAAGCAGCGGGGGAGGACGAAATGTGCCTCCCCCTGTGTTTTGCATAAAGGAGAGCCTGATGAAAGAATTTTTGGAATGCGGGAAGATCGTTTCCACCCACGGAGTACGCGGTGAGGTAAAGGCGGAGGTATGGATGGACGCACCTGAGGAGATGACCGCGCTGAAAACGCTGTATCTGGACGGCGGAAAAACGCCGATGACGGTGCTGGGCGCGCGGGTACACAAGAACATGGTGCTGCTGACACTGGCGGGCGTGGAAACGCCGGAGGCGGGCAGCGCGCTGCGCCAGAAGGTGCTGTATGCCCGCCGGGAGGATATTCCGCTGGAAAAGGGGCAATACTTTTTGCAGGACCTGTTGGGCTGCGAGGTGAAGGACGCCGATACCGGTAAGACCTATGGCAAGCTGTGCGATATTACCGAGACGGGCGCAAACCGTGTGTACCATATCCGCTTTGCGGACGGCAAGGTGCGGCTGGCGCCGGATATCCCGCAGGTGGTGCTGCGGCTGGCGCCGGAGGAGGGCGTGATTGAGATCCGCCCGCTGGCAGGGCTTTTTGACGATGTGACGGAGGACGACTATGAGGTTTGACATTGCGACGCTGTTCCCCGAAATGTGTGAGACAGTGGTAAACAGCAGCATCATTGGGCGGGGGATCCGTGCGGGGAAGCTGGAGGTACACTGCCACCAGATACGGGACTACACCACCGATAAACACCGCCGCACCGACCTGCGGCTGCATGGCGGCGGCATGGGCATGCTGATGACCTGCCAGCCGATCCACGACTGCTGGAAGGCGGTGAGCGAGGAGATAGGGGAAAAGCCGTATGTCATCTATCTTTCGCCGCAGGGCAGGGTGCTGACCCAAGCCCACGCCAGAGAGCTGAAGGAGAAGAAAAATCTGTTCCTGCTGTGCGGGCACTACGAGGGCGTGGACCAGCGGGTGCTGGACGAGATCGTGGACGAGGAGCTTTCCATCGGGGACTATGTGCTGACCGGCGGTGAGCTGGGCGCGCTGGTGCTGGTGGACTGCATCGGGCGCATGGTGGAGGGCGTTTTGCCCAGCGAGGAATGCTTCACCGAGGAGAGCCACTGGAACGGGCTGCTGGAATATCCCCAGTACACCCACCCGACCGAGTGGAACGGGCGCAGGATCCCCGATATCCTGCTGAGCGGCGACCACGGCAAAATAGCCAAGTGGCGGCATGAGATGTCGCTGCGCAACACGCTGATAAAGCGCCCCGACCTGCTGGAAAAGGCGGAGCTGAGCCAGAAAGACCGCTGGCTGGTGGCGCAGATGAAAGCGGAGTTGGCGGCACAGGCTGGAAACGATACCAATTCCGGCGAGACAACAGTCGAAGCAGATGGCGAAACGGATAGAAAGTAACAAAAAATTATAGGAAATCTGCACAAATGCGTCCCCCGAAAATCGGCGGATATTAGCGGTTCGTCAGAAAAATGGCAAATTGAAAAGTTGAGGGCGGTTTATAATTGAAAGAACCGGCGGACTTTGCTATAATGTTAATGGAGAAATAAGGGACCCCATTTCTTTTAGGCGAAGAGGAGATGTCGATATGTACGCAAAAGAAGTATCCGTTCAGAATCATGTTGGTCTGCACGCCCGTCCTGCGACCTTCTTTATCCAGAAAGCCAATGAGTACAAGGCTTCCGTCTGGGTGGAGAAAGAGGAACGCCGTGTAAACGCCAAGAGCCTGCTGGGTGTGCTTTCCCTCGGTATCGTAGGCGGCACGACCATTAAGATCATTGCCGACGGCGCTGACGAGCAGGAAGCGGTGGACGCGCTGGTAAAGCTGGTGGAGACCGGCTTTGCGGAGTAAGCGCTGCCGAAAGAGACAGAAAAGGAAAAGGTGCGGGTAAGCCGATGGGCAGCCGCACCTTTTGTATTTGGGAGATTATAGGCTATCATCTGTTCGATGAAAGGGCAGTTTGCAAAAAGCGCAGGTCAGGGGAAACCGATCGTGTCCGAGGCGCGGCAAGCGACCAGCCTTTTGAAAAGACCGGAGCCAAAGCTTTTTACTTTATGGTGTTTTGTGATATAATGAAGGTGAGGGGAGGTGCTGCCCGATGGATATGCAGAAGGTAGCCGAGCTGCGCAAAAAAGCCAATACGCTGCCGCTGGAGCCGGGCGTTTATCTGATGCGCGACCGGCGGGGCGAGATCATCTATGTGGGCAAGGCGAAAAAACTGAAAAACCGCGTGACCTCCTACTTCCGCGGGGTGGAGCGGCACCTGCCCAAGGTCTACCGCATGGTGGAGCAGGTGCAGGATTTTGACTATATCGTGACCGACAGCGAATTTGAGGCGCTGGTGCTGGAATGCAGCCTCATTAAGCTGCACAGCCCCAAGTACAACATTCTGCTGAAGGACGATAAGGGCTACCACTATGTCTGCGTGACAAAGGAAGAATATCCCCGTATCCGGCTGGCGCTGCAAAAGGGAAATGACGATAACGAGTACATTGGTCCGTTTATTTCCTCGATGGTGGTAAAGCAGACGGTGGAGGAGGCGAACCGCGTCTTTCTGCTGCCGACCTGCCGGCGGAAATTCCCCGAGGACTTCGGCAAGGAGCGCCCTTGCCTGAATTTCCACACTCACCAGTGCATGGGGGTGTGCAGCGGAAAGATCAGCCGTGAGGCATACCGTGAAGCGCTGGACGAGGCATTGCAGTTTATCCGCACCGGCGGAATGCAGTCGGTGGAGCTGCTGACCCAGCGAATGCAGGAGGCGGCGGAGACACTGGACTTTGAGCGGGCGGCGCGCTACCGTGACCGGATCTCCGCCATTCGGCGCATTACCGAGCAGCAGAAGGTCATCGCGTTCCCGCACGAGAGCCTGGACGTGCTGGGCTGGGTGCAGGGCGAGGATAAGATCTACTGCTCGCTGCTGGTGCTGCGGGAGGGTCGCCTGCGGGATAAAAAGGATTTTTCCTTTGACTGTATGGGCGAGCCGGAGGAAGTGGTGACGGAATTCCTGCTGAGCTACTATATGCAGGCGGAAACGGCGCCCGCTGAGGTGTTCCTTGACCGTGAGCTGCCCGACCGCCCGCTGCTGGAGCAGCTGCTGCGGGAGCACAGGGGCAGGAAGATCCAGTTTACGGTGCCGCAGCGGGGCGAAAGCCGCAAGCTGTGCCAGATGGCGCAGAACAACGCCGCGCAGGAGCTGGCGCGGGATACCAACCGCACCGGCAAGGAGATAGCGGCGCTGACCGAGCTGGGACGGCTGCTGGGGCTTGCCAGCCCGCCTGATTATATCGAGGCGTTTGATATCTCCAATATTGGCGGACAGACCATTGTGGGCGGCATGACGGTATTCCGCCGCGGACGCCCCGAAAAACGGCTGTACAAAAAATTTACGATAAGAGACCAGGCGGCGCCGGACGATTACGCCGCGATGGAACAGATGCTCACCCGCCGGCTGACCCACTACCGCGAAGCGGCGGAAAACGGCAAAAAGGACGGCTTTGAGATCCTGCCCGATCTGTGGCTTATTGACGGCGGCGCGGGACAGGTAGCGGTAGCGAAAAAGGTGGCGGAGCAGTTCGGGGTGGAGATCCCCGTCTTTGGTATGGTGAAGGACGACCGGCACCGCACCCGTGCCATTCGCGCGGAAAATGAGGAGATCGCGATCCGTTCCAGCCAGTCGGTGTTCCGGCTTGTTACCAATATACAGGACGAGACCCACCGCTATGCCATCAGCTTTTCCCGCAAAAAGCACCAAAAGACCGGCTTTGCCTCCACGCTGACTGCGGTGCCGGGCATTGGGGAGCAGCGGGCGGCAAAGCTGCTGCGGCACTTTAAGAGCATGGCGGCGATAAAAGCCGCAGATGTGGAGACGCTGTGCGCCGCCCCCGGCATGAGCCGCCCTGCCGCCGAAGCGCTGTACCGCCATCTGCACGGCGAGGAAACGACCGAAAACTGACTTTTTGCGACAGATGGGATTGACAGCGGACAGGAAACATTATACCATAAGTAGAAAGGGCTACTGCCCATAAGGAGAAGAAACCGTGCGAGTAATAACCGGTACCGCCCGCGGGCGCAAACTGAATACACTGGAGGGGCGCGATGTGCGTCCGACCACCGACCAGGTAAAGGAAGCAATGTTCAGCATCATTCAGTTCGAGGTGGAGGGCGCCGCGGTGCTGGATCTGTTCGCGGGCAGCGGACAGCTGGGCATCGAAGCGCTGAGCCGCGGGGCACGGCTTGCCGTCTTTGTGGAGCAGAGCCGCAAGGCGCAGGAGATGGTGCGCCAGAACCTGCAGACCACCAAGCTGGCGGAGCGCAGCCGGGTAACGGCGATGGACGCCATTGCCTATTTGCAGGGCTGCCGCGATACCTTTGATATCGCGCTGTTAGACCCGCCCTACCACAGCGGGCTGCTGGAAAAGGCGCTGCCGCTGCTGGCGCCTAAAATGTCCGCCGGCGGCGTGATGCTGTGCGAATCGGCGCTGGACGAGACGCTGCCCGAGCAGGCGGGGGATTTTCATATCAAAAAGGAATACCGCTACGGAAAGATCAAGCTGACGGCTTACCGTATTCCGGAAGCGGAGACAGAATAAATGGGGAGGGGCAATCCATGAATAACATTGAAAGCATCCTGAACGATATCGACGAGCTGCTGGAGGATTCCTGGAGCTTGCCGCTTTCCGGCGGCCGCTGCGTGGTGGACGCCGAAAAGGTGCGCGACCTCATTGATTCCATCCGTATGAACATGCCCACGGAGATCAAGCAGGCGCGTGCCGTGGTCGCCGACCGCAACCAGATCCTTTCGCTGGCGAAGAATGAGGCGGAGGGACTGATCCGCAAGGCGGAGGAGCGCGCCAAGCAGCTTCTGGAGCAGGAGAGCATAGTGCGGCAGGCAAATGCCAAGGCGATGGCGCTGCTGAACGACGCCAGCAGCCGCGCGCAGCAGCTGGTGGAGGACGCCCGCAAGCAGGCGGAGGAGACCATGACCGAAGCGCAGACCAAGGCCATGGAAACGCTGACCGAGGCAAGCACCCGCAGCCGTGAGATGAAGCAGGCAAGCTACGAATTCGCTGAGGATATCCTGCGTACCAGCCAGGAGGTCGTTGCCAAGAGCCTGGGGAACATCACTACCACCCGTCAGGCGCTGGCACAGGCAGCCAGCAAGGCAGGTCTGCGGGAGGAACCGCTGGAAAAATGATCCGCTGAAAACCGAATACGCAGCACCGTCCGGGGAAGCCTCTCGGACGGTGCTTTTTTGCGGGAAAACAGCGGAAAAACGGCGTTTTGAGCGGGCGGGAACCGCTCGGCATTTTTCATCAAATTTTGCGCTGCTTTATGGGAATATTCCACAAGAAACCGGAAGCATTTAGGAGAAAGCGCGCAGAATAGCGGAAAAGACGGCGGACGACCCTTTGTACGCCGGTGGCGAACAACAGTTTGTTGTTGCAAAGCGGTTATAAAGATTATATAATCAGCTTGTAAGTGGTGAAAAGTGGGGAGTGGTGGTGACTAAACCCTGCATCGCCGCTGTATTTCACCGGAAGGGGGGAAGCGATCCGAAATGTTGATGGGACAGTATGAGCACAGCATTGACCCGAAGAACCGGATCAATTTCCCCGCCAAGTTCCGGGAACAGCTGGGCGAGAGCTTTATCCTGACGGTAGGGCTGGACGAGTGCGTGGCGGTGTACTCCGCCGAGGAATGGGACAAGCTGGAGCAGAAGATCAACCAGCTGCCCATGAGCCGCGGACGCAGCGTAAAACGGTACTTCTTCAGCAACGCCGTGACCGTGGAGCCGGACAAGCAGGGACGGATCCTGCTGCCGCCCCACCTGCGGGAATATGCCCATCTGGAGAAAGATGTGATCGTCACCGGCGCTTCCGACCATGCCGAGATATGGGATACGACCCGTTGGCAGAGCTATATCGGTCACCTGACCAGCGAGAGCGTCGCGGAGGAGCTGGACGCTTTGGAGTTCTAAGGAGGGCAGAATGGAGTTTTTGCACTATTCCGTGATGCTGCCCCAGTGCATGGAGGGACTGAATATCCGCCCCGACGGTATTTACATTGACGGCACCGCGGGCGGCGCGGGACATTCCCGAGCCATTGCCGAGCGGCTGACCACCGGACGGCTGCTGAGCTTTGACCGCGACCCCGACGCCGTGGCGGAAGCGACCCGCCGGCTGGCGCCCTACCCGACCGCGGAGGTCGTTCACAGCGAGTTTGCCCGTATCCCCGAGGTGCTTGCCGAAAAGGGAATCACGGGCGTGGACGGCATTCTGCTGGATCTGGGGGTGTCTTCCTACCAGCTGGATAATCCCGAAAGGGGCTTCGCGTACAGCGTGGACGCCCCGCTGGATATGCGCATGAGCCGCGAAGGTATGACCGCCGCGGATATTCTGAACACCTACGATATTGACGCGATGGCGCGCATTTTCCGTGAATTCGGAGAAGAGCGCTTTGCCTATCCCATTGCCAAGCGCATTGCCGCGGCAAGGGAAAAGGAGCCCTTTACCCGTACCGGTCAGCTGGTCGACCTGATCTACGCGACGATACCGGCTGCCGCCCGCCGTGAGGGCGGGCACCCTGCCAAGCGGGTGTTCCAGGCACTGCGCATTGCCGTGAACAGCGAGCTGGATCAGCTTTCGCAGTGCCTTGATACCGCCTTTGACTGTCTGAACGCCGGCGGACGCTTCGCGATCCTGACCTTTCATTCGCTGGAGGACCGCATGGTGAAGCAGAAATTCGCCGCCTACTGTCAGGGCTGCACCTGCCCGCCGGAATTCCCCGTGTGCGTGTGCGGCAAAAAGCCGAGAGCGAAGCTCATCAACCGAAAACCCATCGAAGCGGACGCCGAGGAGCTGGCACAGAACAGCCGCAGCAAATCCGCCAAACTGAGAATACTGGAAAAACTGTAACGCCCGACGCTGCCAGCCCCGCGCCGAGGTGATAAGGAAAGGAGGGGCGGCAGATGAATTCCCGTTGGAACAGCACTGAAGCCTATGATCTTTCGATGTACGACGCACCCGTACAGCCCGTAAAGCGCGTGCAGCCCGCCCCCGCGCCCAAGCTCCGGACAAAGAGTGAGAGAGCGCAGCAGATCGCCCGTAACCGCCGCATTTTTGCCTGCGCCGTGCTGGTGGTCGCGTTCCTTTCCATGGTGCTTTACCAGAATGTTTCCACCATTGAGCTGGGCAACGAGATACAGACCCAGAACGACCTGTACGCCGCCCTGCAGGACGAAAACAGCTACCTGAACGGCAAGCTGACCACCAAGACCGTGCAGGAGGTGGACAGCTACGCTGCTGCACAGGGACTGTGCAAGGTGCAGAGCTATCAGGTCAGCTATATCCGGCTGAATGACGCCGATGTAGCGGTGCGTACCGAAGCGGCGCCCTCCGGCTCGGCACTGGAGAGTCTGATGGACAGCATGGATACCGCGCTGGAATACCTGCGGATCAAATAAAATAGACTGTATATCGGCAGCAGAGTTTAAGAGGTAAGATGATGTCTTACCTCTTTCGCCACATTTTATGGGAAAACGACATTTTCCCACATTTTCCTTATTTTACCGGAAAGGAGCCTTGGAATGGCATCTGTCCCCAACAAAAAAATGCGCGGGCGCACCATTTTGGTGGCGGCGCTGCTTATCATTCTGGGCTTCGGGCTGGTGATCCGGCAGCTCTACATCGTGCAGATCGTCAAGGGCGATTCCTACAAGCAGACCGCGATGAGCAACCAGCTGCGCGCGACGACCATCAAGGCGAACAGGGGAACGATCTACTCCTCCGACGGGCAGATACTGGCTGCCTCCGCGACCTCCTGGCGGGTCATTTTTTCACCGGCTGATATTACCGACGAGCAGGCGGTGCTGCTTGCCGACGGCATGAGCGAGATACTGGGCGTGGACAGGGAATTTGTGCTGGAGCGCGCCACCAACAAGAAAAGCTACTATCAGGTGATAAAAAACCGTGTGGATAAGGAGACCGCCGACGCCGCCTACCAGTTCGCGCTGGATAACAAGATAGATGGCGTGACGCTGCTGCCCGATACCACCCGACACTACCCCTACGGGACGATGGCTTCCACGGTGCTGGGCTTTGTGAACGCTGATAACGAGGGCGCCTATGGGCTGGAGGCATACTACAACAGCACTCTGAGCGGCACCCCCGGCAAGGTAGTGACCGCCAAGAACGCGTGGGGCACCGATATGCCCTACACCTATCAGGATATCACCGGCGCCGAGGACGGCAACAGCCTGGTGCTGACGCTGGACACCAATATCCAATCGGTGATAGAAAAGCACCTTGCCACTGCCCTGACCGAGCACGCCGTGCAGAACCGCGCGACGGTCATTGTGCAGGACGTGAACACCGGCGCGATACTGGGCATGACCACCATGCCGGACTACGACCCCAACGATCCGCAGGCGATTGTCTCCGAGATCTCGCTGCAGAAGCTGGCACAGTACGAGGAAGGCAGTGACGAATACAAGGAAGTCTTTGCCTATGAGCAGCAGATCCAGTGGAGCAACAAGGCAGTGAACGAGGCTTACGAGCCGGGCTCGGTCTTTAAGGTCATTACCACCGCCGCCGCGCTGGAGACCGGCGCCGTGACAATGAACAGCAGCTTTAACTGCACCGGCAGCTATGTGGTGGGCGGCATTACCAAGCACTGCTGGAAGCACGCCGGACACGGCTTGCAGACGCTGGCGCAGGCAATGCAGAACAGCTGCAACCCCGCCTATATGCAGATCGGTGAAAAGATAGGCGGCACCAACTTCTACAATTTCTTTACCTCTTTTGGGCTGACCGAGCCGACAGGCATCGACCTGCCGGGCGAGGAAAGCGGATATTTTTACAGCGAGGCACAGCTCAATTCCACACAGGGCAACCTGGAGACCGCCGCCTTCGGGCAGAGCTTCAAGGTGACGCCCATTCAGCTCATCACGGCGATCTCCGCCGCGGTGAACGGCGGCTACCTGTATGAGCCGTATGTGGTGGATAAGGTGCTGGACAGCGACGGCAATGTGGTTTCCGTCACCGAGCCGACGGTGCGCCGTCAGGTCATCAGCGAGGAGACCAGCCGGCAGGTGTGCAAGCTGATGGAGGGTGTTGTGACCGCGGGCAGCGGTAAAAACGCCGCCGTTCCGGGCTACAGCATCGGCGGCAAGACCGGCACCAGTGAAAAGCTGGATTCCGACCGTGGGTACTATACCTACTCCTTTGTGGGCGTCGCCCCGATGGACGATCCCAAGGTGGCGGTGCTGCTGATCCTCGACGAGCCGTATGAGACCGACCTGTACGGCTCCACCGTGGCGGCTCCCGTTGTCGGCGCTATCCTTTCCGAGATCCTGCCGTACTTAGGCGTGGAGACCAACTACACTGCCGCGGAGCTGGCGACCATCAATGTAACGGTGCCCAATGCCGTGGGACAAAGCGCCCATATGGGCATGGCGGCAATGACCCAGCAGCAGCTTTCCGCCGTGATCGTGGGCGGGGGCGATACCGTCATCGCGCAGGTACCGGCGGCAGGCTCCGTGATCCAAAAGGGCAGCACCGTGATCCTGTACACCGATGAGGAATCGCAGGAGGAAAAGGTGATCGTCCCCGATGTGCGCGGCAAGAGCGGGCAGGTGGTGAACACCATACTGGTGAACGCCGGACTGAACCTGGACGCCGAGGGCATCGGCAAGATAAGCGATACCGCTGTTGCCATAGAGCAGAGCATCGAGCCGGGCACCGAGGTGCCGCGCGGCACGCTTGTTACCGTAAAATTCAGCAATACCGAGATCCCGCAGACCCCATAGCCGATAGGAGGAGACCATGCCGAACCGACCCGATTGGGAGGTTCAAAGCAAAGGAAGTATGGAAGCGCTGCCGCAGGGGGAACCCATCTGCGACAGCCGCGGGGAAGTAAAGGATAAAGTTTTTGTCTGCATCAGGGGCGAACACCACGATGGGCACGCCGATGCCGCCGAAGTGCTGCGGCGGGGCGCCGCCGCCATCGTGACCCAGAAAAGACTGGGGCTGCCCCGTGAATATACCGTGCCGGAGACCCGCACGGCGCTGGCGTGGCTTTGTGCCCGATACTGGGGCGAGCCGGCTGCGGCACTGCGGCTCATCGGCATTACCGGCACCAACGGCAAGACCACCACGGCGCACCTTTTGTGCCACCTGCTGCAAAGCGCCGGAGAAAAGGCCGGACGCATCGGCACCGACGGCATCGCGTGGGGCGGGAACCGGCTGCCGAACCCCTATACCACGCCGCCGCCCACCCTGCTGCACCGTGTGCTTCACCAGATGGCGGAGGACGGCGTCACCACGGTGGTGATGGAGGTGAGCAGTCAGGCGCTGGCGCAGCAGAGAACGGCGGGAATGATGTTTGAAGCCGCCGTATTTACCAATCTTTCGCCGGAGCATCTGGATTATCATGGCGATATGGAGCGGTACTTTGCTGAAAAGTCAAAGCTGTTTGCGCAGTGCCGCCACGCGGTCATCAATACCGCCGATCCCTACGGACGGCGGCTGATGGAGCAGGTAAAGGCACCGGTGATACCGTACCACCTGCCGTGGCAGTTTTACTGCGAGGCGGGCAGAAGTTTGATCCCGTGGCGGGGCGGACAGCTTACCGTGCCGCTGACAGGGGAGGTATTCCTGCCGGACGCTCTGGCGGCGGCGGAAACGGCTGTGGCGTTGGGGCTTTCTCCCCGCGCGGTGCAGGCGGCAATGCCGCACTGTCCGCCGGTACCCGGCAGGGCGGAGCTTTTATGGCAGGGGGCGGGCAGGACGATCCTGCGGGACTATGCCCATACCCCCGATGCGCTGGAGCGTATCCTGCGCAGTCTGCGGCGGGTACACCGCGGCAGGGTGCTGGTGCTGTTTGGCTGCGGCGGCGACCGTGACCGACAAAAGCGCCCGTTGATGGCGAAAGCCGCGGCGCGCTGGGCAGACGGTGTTATCATCACCGATGACAACCCGCGCGGCGAAGCACCGGAGAAGATCCGGCGGGAGATCATAGCGGGGCTGCCGCAGAACGCCCGCTGGCGGGAGATCCCTGACCGGCGGCAGGCGATAGAACAGACGATAGCCGCACTGCGGCAGGGCGACCTGCTGCTGTTGGCGGGCAAAGGACACGAGGACTACCAGATCCTGAAGGACAAAACCGTTCCCTTTGATGAAAAGGAGATCGTTGCAGAGATATTAAAAAGCGGGAGGATCCCATGGAGAAACTGTCATTGCGAGAAATAGCCGCTGCGCTGGGCTGCCCCCAGCCGCCGGAGGCGGAGATCACCCGCGTCATCACCGACAGTCGGGAGGCGGGCGAGGGCGCTTTGTTCATCGCGCTGCCCGGCGAGCGGGTAGATGGGCATGACTACATCAACAAAGCGCTGGCGGCGGGTGCCGCGGCTGCCGTGGCGGAGCGTGACGGTGACTATGCCTGTCCTGAGCGGGTGCTGCGGGTTGGCAGCAGCCTGCGGGCGCTTTTGGAGATCTCTGCCCTGTACCGCGCTAAAATGCCCGCCCGTGTGGTAGGCATCACCGGCAGCGTGGGCAAGACCACCACCAAGGAAATGACGGCGGCAGTGATGGCGTCCTCCTACCGTATCATCAAGACCGAGGGCAACCAGAATAACGAGATCGGCGCGCCCAAAACGCTGATGACCATTACCCCGGAAACCGAGGTAGCGGTGGTGGAAATGGGCATGAGCGCCCCCAATGAGATCAAAGACCTGTGCTATGCCGCAAAGCCCATGATGGGCATTATCACCAATATCGGCGTTTCGCACATCGAGCGGCTGGGCAGTCGGGAAAATATACTGAAAGCCAAGCTGGAGCTGGCGGACGCCCTGCCGGACGGCGCCACCCTGCTGCTGTGCGATGATAACGACCTTTTGCAGACCGTTGATATCCCACGGCTTCATATTGTCCGCTACGGGCTGCGCAGCAGTCGGGCGGAGATCAGGGCGACCATTGTCAGCGCAACGCCGCTTTCCACCAACTTTATGCTGCACGCCGAGGGACAGAGCTGGCGCGCGACGATCCCCGGCACCGGTGAGCATCTGGTGCTGAACGCGCTGGCGGCATTCGGCGCGGGACGCGCGATGGGCATTCCCGCCGAGACAGCCATAGAGGCGCTGAAAAACTACACCCCCAGCGGGCAGCGCCAAAAGGTGGTGGAGCACGAGGGCGTCACGATGGTGGAGGACTGCTACAACGCCAGCCCCGATTCCATGCGGGCGGCGATCAGGACACTGGGGCATTTCCCCTGTGACGGCAGAAGGATCTTTGTGGCGGCGGATATGCTGGAGCTGGGCGACATTGCCGAGGAGAGCCACCGCGAGATCGGTACGCTGTGCGCCGCGGAGGGGATCGACCTTCTGCTGACCTGGGGTACACTGGCGCAGTACGCCAGCCGTGCCGCAAAGGCGGCGGGCATGGAGACCCGCCACTTTGAGACCAAAGAGGAGCTGACCCGCTACCTGACCGCCACCGCACGGCGGGGCGATGTGATATGGTGTAAGGCAAGCCATGGCATGGCACTGGAGGAGGTCATCTCCGCATTTTACCGGAATTATCACGCATAATATAACAGAAAAGGGAAGTGTATCATGAATATTACCGCTGTGATCGTCGCCGTGCTGACGGCAAGTGTAATAACCGCCGTGGGCGGCTTTTGGCTGCTGCCCATGCTGCGCCGTCTGCATTTTGGGCAGACTATTCTGGAGATTGGTCCCAAGTGGCACCAGGGCAAGCAGGGGACCCCCACCATGGGCGGTCTGATGTTCATTATCGGGATCCCCATCGCCGTGGTGGTGGGCTACCTGTTCCTGCACGCCCAGACGGTAGGCGATCCCATGTCCGGCATCATGCGGGCAAGAATGTTCTATGGGCTGGTGCTGGCGCTGCTGTTCGGTGCCATCGGCTTCCTCGATGACTACCTGAAGGTCGTCAAAAAGCAGAACGAGGGTCTGACCGAAAAGCAGAAGATGGCGCTGCAGATCCTGTTCGGCGCTGTATATTTGCTGCTTCTGCACATCAGCGGTACGCAGTCCACCATGGTAACCATTCCCTTTATCGGTACCTACAATTTTGGGGTATTCTATTATGTGTTTGCCATGTTTGCCATCATTGCCCTTTCCAATGCCGTCAACTTCACCGACGGACTGGACGGCTTGCTTTCCTCCGTGACGCTGGTGCTTGCCATTGGGTACATCATTTTCTGCTACCTGCTGGGCATGGGCGAAATGGGCATTATGGCGGGCGCTTTGGGCGGCGGCTGCATCGGATTCCTGTTCTGGAACCACTACCCTGCCAAGGTATTCATGGGCGATACCGGCTCTTTGTTTATGAGCGGTATGGTCATCGCGCTGGCGTTCGGCACGGGGCTGCCTTTCTTTGTGGTGCTGTTCGGCATCATCTATGTCATCGAGATCGGCTCGGTGGTGCTGCAGCGGTGCTATTTTAAGCTGACCCACGGCAAGCGCATCTTTAAGATGAGCCCCATTCATCATCACTTTGAGATGAGCGGCTACACCGAAAAGCAGATCGTGGTGATGTTTGCCGTTATCACTGCCATCGGCTGCGCGTTGGGTATTCTGGCACTTCGGTTTATCTGATCATTATTTAGAAAGTAACGGAAAGGAGGCGGAAAGCCTTGGCAGAAAGTAAGCGCAGAGCGCGTCCAAAATCGCAGGAGGGCTTCTTCCGCCGCCTGTTCCCCAAATATGAGAATACCAGCGTGGATCTCACCTTTTTGGTGATGGTGATGCTGCTTTTGGTATTCGGGCTGGTCATGATGTTTTCCGCCAGCTACGCGCAGGGGTACTACCGCGAGGGCAACAGCTTCCACTACATCGTGCGGCAGCTGGCGTGGGCGGCAATGGGACTTTTGGCGATGTTCGTCTTTTCCCGCATGGATTATCATATATGGCGGAAGCTGGCGTGGATCTTATTCCCCATTGTGGTGATACTGCTGGTTTTGTGCTTCTTTATGCCGGCGGTCAATGACGCCCACCGCTGGATTTTTATCGGCAGCTTCCAGTTCCAGCCATCGGAGCTGGCGAAATTTTCGCTGGTGCTGCTGTTTGCCCACCTTTTGACCTCCAATGAAAAAAAGATGGGGAAGCTGAAATACGGTGTGCTGCCGTTTGGCGTTATCCTGATCGTGTATGTGGGTCTGGTCATATTTGAACCGCACCTTTCCGCCGCCATTCTGCTGACGATGATGGGTGTTATCATGATGATCGTGGGCGGGCTGCCCGCAAAATGGATCGCTGCCGGCGCGGGATTGCTTGCCGGCGCGGTCGGCATCGTTGCGGCGGTGCCTATGCTGCGGGAGCGCTTTATGGATCGCTTCACCATCTGGCTCGATCCGGAATCCGACCCGTTGGGCAAAGGCTATCAGATCCTGCAGTCGCTGTATGCCATCGGTTCCGGCGGTCTTATGGGCGCCGGCATCGGCAATTCCCGCCAAAAGTACCTGTTCCTGCCGGAGCCGCAGAATGACTATGTGTTCTCGGTGGTGTGCGAGGAGCTGGGCTTTGTGGGGGCACTGGTGGTTATTCTGCTGTTTGCCCTGCTTATCTGGCGCGGGTTTACCATTGTTATCAAATCGCGCGACCGCTTTGGCGCTATGCTGGTCACCGGCTTCATCGCGCAGGTGGGCGTACAGGCGATCCTGAATATGGCGGTCGTTTCCAACGCGCTGCCCTCTACCGGCATCAGCCTGCCGTTCTTCTCCTACGGCGGTACGGCGCTTGCCATTCTGCTGGGAGAAATGGGGATCGTGCTGTCGGTCTCCCGCCAATCGACGGTCGAAAAGGAGTAGTATCCATATGAAAGTATTGTTTGCCTGCGGCGGCACCGCCGGACATATCAACCCCGCTGTGGCGGTGGCGACCGAGCTGCGCCGTCGGGTGCCGGATTGCGACATTCTTTTTGTGGGCAATCCGGACGGCATGGAGGCGACACTGGTGCCGCGGGCGGGCTTTGCCTTTGCGCCGTTCCGCTCGCTGGGGATCCAGCGCCGCCTGACCTGGAGCAACATCAAGCTGAATATCCGCAGCGTCTGCCTGCTTGCCACCGCCCGTGCCCGTGCCAATAAGCTGCTGCGGGATTTTGCCCCCGATGTGGTGATGGGCACCGGCAGCTATATCAGCGCGCCTATCCTGCTGGCGGCTGCCGCCATGCACATTCCCTGCATGACCCACGAGGCGAATGCCCTGCCCGGTGTTTCCAACCGTATGGTGGCGCAAAAGGTGGATAAATTCCTTATCGCGGTGCCGGAGGCGGAAAAACGCCTGCCCCCGCGCCCCGATTATATTGTGACCGGCAATCCTGTCCGTCCGGAGATCCTTGCCGCTGACCGAAAAGCCGCCCGTGCGCGGCTGGGCGTCCTGCCGGAGCAGGTGTGCCTGCTTTCCTTTGGCGGCAGTCTGGGCGCACAGACCATAAATGAGGCGGTAGCTGACCTGATGGCATGGCATGTGCCGGAGGGGAAGCTGCACCATATCCACGCCACCGGACGCTACGGTGTGGAGCTGCTGCCGGAGCTGCTGCGGCAGAAGGGCGTCGCCTTTGAGAATAACCCCAACCTGGATATTCGGGACTACATACACGATATGCCCGATTGCCTTGCCGCCGCCGATCTGGTCATCGCCCGCGCGGGCGCCATGACGCTGGCGGAGCTGACCGCCGTGGGGCGTGCCTCGGTGCTTATTCCCTCGCCCAATGTGGCGGAAAACCACCAATACCACAACGCCATGGTGCTGGCGAACCACCACGCCGCGGTAGTCATCGAGGAAAAGGAGCTGACCGGCGAAAAGCTGGTGGAGACCGTCCACGCGCTGACCGCCGACCCCGAAAGACTGCGGGAGCTGGGACTTGCCGCAAAGACGCTGGGCGTCCCCGATGCCTGCGCGCATATCACCGATGAGCTGCAAAAGCTGTACGAGGAACACAGAAAATAAGCGGTAAGCCCTGTCCTTTCACCCCTTTTGGCTCTATGGCATAGAATACCCCCGAAAGCCTGCGGGCTGAATTTAAGGGGGGCGATGCCGTTCATGCGCGGATTGCGGATCACAGGAGGGAACAGGCTGACCGGAACCATAACGGCGCACGGCGCCAAAAACGCGGTGCTGCCCATACTGGCAGCGGCGGTGCTGTGCCCCGATGCCGAGATCAAAAACTGCCCTGACCTCAGTGATGTGGCGGTAAGCTGCCACATTCTGCAGGGGCTGGGCTATGCGGTTCAGCGGGAGGGCGAGACCCTTTCCCTGACCCGTGAGGACGAGGGTTGCCGCTGTATCCCGCCGGAATATATGCGCGCCATGCGCTCCTCTATCCTGTTTATGGGCGGAATGCTGGCACGCTGCGGCGGTGTAACGCTGTGCGCGCCCGGCGGCTGCGCTTTGGGCGGCAGACCCATCGACCTGCACCTTGCCGCCCTGCGGCAGATGGGCGCCGAGATCACCGAGGAGGGCGGTATGCTGTGCTGCACCGCACCCAACGGACTGCACGGGGCGGCGGTCACGCTGCCGTACCCCAGTGTGGGCGCGACCGAAAACCTGCTGATTGCCGCGGCGGGAACGCCTGACGAGACAAAGCTGACCGGCGCCGCCGCCGAGCCGGAGATCACCGATCTCATTGAATTCCTGCAAAAATGCGGCGTCCAAATAGAGCCGCAGCCCGATGGCAGCCTGCTGGTGCAGGGGAGAGAACGGCTTTCCGGCTGCTGCCACACCGTCCTGCCCGACCGCATCGAGGCGGCGACCTACCTTGCCGCTGCCGCCATCACCGGCGGAGGCATTACCGTACATACCAGTCCCCGACATCTCGCGGCGCCCATGGCGGTGCTGCGGCGCATGGGGTGTTATATCCAAACCGAAGAACACAGCATCACCCTGCGGGCACCGGAGCGCCTGACGGGGGCGGGCAGTATCGTCACGCTGCCGTACGCGGGCTTTCCCACCGATCTGCAGGCGATCTTTATGGCGCTTGCCGCGGCGGCGGAGGGTTACACCACCGTGACCGAGACGGTGTTTCCCCGCCGCTGGGCGCATGTGGAGGAGCTGCGGCGCATGGGCGCGGATATCACCGTGGCGGGGAACTGCGCCGTAATCCGCGGCGCGCCGCTTACGGGTGCCGCCGTGACCTGCACCGACCTGCGCGCGGGAGCCGCCGTAGTGCTGGCAGCGCTTGCCGCCGCGGGCGAAAGTACCGTGACCGCCCTTTCCCACATTGAGCGCGGCTATGCCGACTTTGTGCCGACGCTGCGCACATTAGGCGCTGATATTACCATAACGGAAGTATAAATCACAAAAAAGGAGAACCCAAGCCCATGACCGCCAAGCCCACCCGTAAACAGCAGCAGAAACGCCGCCGCCGTGCGGTGTTTATCCTGCTGTTCGCGGCGGTGCTGTGCGGCGTGGGCTTTTACTGCGTTTCGGTGTTCTGCCGGGTGGTAAATGTCACCGTGACCGGCAGCAGCCGCTACGATGCCGCCGAGATCATCGAAGCCGCGGCGGTGGGGGAGGAGCAGAACCTCTTTACCGTCTCGCAGAAGACCCTGAATGAACGCATCACCGCGCTGTGCCCGTACATCGAAAGCGTGACGCTGCACCGCCGCCTGCCCGATACGCTGGAGCTGGAGCTGCACGAGTTCCAAACCATCTATGCCTGTATCGGCAGCATGGGGCGGGTCACCACCCTTTCCGCCGATGGCAGGGTGCTGGAGCAATGCGCCTCCCTGCCGGAGTACACCTGCCTTTTGCTGGGCGCGGATTTTTCCGGTTACGCGGCGGGCGAAACGCTGCCGGAGGAGTGGCAGCAGGCGCTGGCAGGCGTGGATAAGGTGCGCGTGGCGCTGGAGGACGCCGGCATGCTTTCCGAGATCGGTTATGTCGAGATCGGGGAGGAGCAGAGCTACAAGGCGATCTATCAGGACAGAATACAGCTGCGGCTGGGCAGCGAGTACGATCTTTCCCAGAAGCTCCAGATCGCGAAAAAGATCATCAGCGATGAATTATCGTCGGATTTTATTGGATATCTGGATGTTTCGGTGAACGGGCGCGCCTACACCCGCGCGCTGCCGCTGACGCAGATCGCCGATGCACAATATCTTGCTGTGATAGGCGGAAAACAGTAGCAGATATACGGCTTTTGGGTTGCAATTTACAGGCGTTTCTGTTATGATAGAAAAGGAGAAAACTACAAAACAGGAGGCAATAGTGCTGATGATGAACATAGAGCTGGATAACGACTATGAAAAGATGGCTGCGATTAAGGTGCTGGGTGTCGGCGGCGGCGGCGGAAACGCGGTCAACCGCATGATCCAGTCCGGCATGAGCAGCGTGGAATTTATCTCTGTCAATACCGATAATCAGTCCCTGCGTTTTTCCAATGCCTCTTACAAGCTGCACATCGGCGATAAGCTGACCCGCGGGCAGGGCGCCGGCGGCGACCCCGCCAAGGGTGAAAAGGCAGCGGAGGAAAGCGAAGACGAGATCACCTCGGTGCTGCGCGGCGCCGATATGGTATATATCACCGCAGGCATGGGCGGCGGCACCGGCACCGGCGCGGCTCCCGTTATTGCCCGCATCGCGCACGATATGGGGATCCTCACCGTCGGCGTTGTTACCAAGCCCTTTTCCTTTGAGGGCAAGCGCCGCATGGATCAGGCGACCGCCGGTATCGAGCGGCTGAAGGAGCATGTGGACGCCTTGCTTGTCATTCCCAACGAGCGTCTGCGCAGCATCTCGCAGGAGAAGATCACCCTTGCCAATGCCTTTGCCAAGGCGGACGAGGTGCTGCTGCAGGCAGTGCAGAGCATCTCCGACCTCATCAATATTCCCGGCATCATCAATCTGGACTTCGCTGATGTTACCTCCATCATGAAGGACGCCGGCTATGCCCACATGGGTCTGGGCGCTGCCAGCGGTCCCAACAAGGCGGAGGAAGCCGCCCGCATGGCGATTGCCTCTCCGCTGCTGGAGACCTCCATCAACGGTGCCCGCGGCGTTATCGTTAACTTCCTTGTCCCGCCCGATGTGGATCTGGAGGACATCACCAACGCCTCCCAGATGATCCACGATGCCGCCCACCCCGAGGTCAACCTCATCTGGGGTGTTGCCTTTGATGAAAACCTGCAGGACGAAATCAAGATCGTTGTCATCGCCACCAACTTCGACCATGAATCCGGCTTCCGTATTCCCACCCCGCCGGTGGATACCGAGGTGCCGGAGGACAAGATCACCGAGGTGGAGCCGCAGACCGAGCAGGAGCCTGCCAATGACGATCTGGATATCAGCGCCCTTATTGATATGCTCAATCACGACAGGGACAAGCGTTCCTGATCTTCGGTAAACCGTTCCCCCTGTCCTTTTCCGGCAGGGGGATCACCTTTTCACGCGAAATCAACAAGGGGAGGAGCACCCAATGAAAGTACTGTTGACTGGCGGCGCCGGATATATCGGCAGCCACACCGCCGTAGAGCTGCTGCGGCAGGGCTGCGATATCGTAATAGCGGACGATTATTCCAACAGCAGCCCCGTGGCAGTGGAACGCATCAAGAAAATTTCCGGACGGGACTTTGCCGCCTACCGCGCCGATGTGACCGAGCGGGAAGCGGTGCGCCGCATCTTCGCGGAAAACAAGATCGACTGCGTCATTCACTTTGCCGGTAAAAAGGCGGTGGGGGAGTCGGTTCAGATCCCTCTCAGCTACTACCGCACCAATCTTGATGCCGCCCTGACGGTGCTGGAATGCATGAAGGAGGCGGGTGCCACCCGTTTCATCTTTTCCTCCTCCGCCACCGTGTACGGCTCGCTCAATCCCATTCCCTATCGGGAGGATATGCCCCGTGGGGAATGCTCCAGCCCCTACGGCACCACCAAGGCAATGATCGAAAAGATATTGGAAGACGCCGCCCATGCCGACCCCAGCCTTTCGGCGGTGCTGCTGCGGTATTTCAATCCCATCGGGGCACACCCCTCGGGGCTCATCGGGGAGGACCCGCAGGGGATTCCCAATAACCTGCTGCCCTATATCGCACAGGTCGCGGTGGGGCGGCGGGAACGGCTTACGGTGTTCGGCGGGGACTACCCCACGCCGGACGGCACCTGCCGCCGCGACTACCTGCATGTGATGGACCTTGCCGCGGGGCATCACCTTGCTGCCCGCTACGCCATGGAGCATACCGGCGTCATGGCGGTGAATTTAGGCACCGGCACCCCGTACAGCGTGCTGGAGGTCATCAAGGCCTTCGAGGAGGCAAGCGGCAGGAAAGTTCCCTATGTCATCGGCGACCGCCGCGCGGGCGACCTGCCGGAATACTGGGCGGACGCCGCCAAAGCCCGGGAGCTTTTCGGCTGGCGGGCACAGTACTCTCTCCGTGATATGTGCCGCGATACCTGGGCATGGCAAAGTCAAAATCCGCAAGGCTACCCCAAGGGCTGACCTGCCCCCATTCGGGCGGCGGCGCTCCGCTCCCCCTCGGAACACCGCCCCTTCGGGCGCGGTATTCCTCGCCCGCTTTGCCCCGCCGCCCTGCTTTTTCCGCAATCCGCAAAAAAGAGACCCCGCGGGGTCTCCTTTCGCTTTTATAGCAGTTATTCCACCGTCACGCTCTTGGCGAGGTTGCGGGGTTTATCCACATCGCAGCCGCGGGCATTTGCCGCCCCCAGCGCGATGAGCTGCAGGGTGACGACCAGCAGCAGCGGCACATATTCGTCCTCTACCGCCGGCAGCCGAATGATCTCATCATAGCACTCGGGATCGACCTCCAGCCCCTCCAGCGTGATCAGCAGCACATGGGCGCCGCGCGCCTTTACTTCCTTTACATTGCTTATCATCTTGCCCAGCGTTTTGCGCTGCGTCGCCAGCGCGATGACCGGCGTACCATCGGTGATCAGGGAGATGGTACCGTGCTTCAGCTCGCCCGCGGCATATGCCTCGCAGTGGATATAGCTGATCTCCTTGAGCTTGAGGGAGCCTTCCATTGCCAGCGAATAATCCAGCCCCCGCCCAAGGTAGAAAAGATGCTCGGCATTTTTCAGTCCCTCGGCATAGCGGAAGAATTCCGGCTCCATCGCCAGCACATGCGGCAGGTAGCTGATGGCGTTCAACAGCTCCGGCAGCTGGCGGCGGCACCATTCCTCCGGCGCGCCTTTATCCGCCGCGATACGGAAGCCGAGCAGGTACATCATCGCCACCTGTACCGAGTACGCCTTGGTGCTCGCCACGGCGATCTCCGGACCCGCGTAGGTGTACAGGCAGTAGTCCGCCTCCCGCGCGATGGAGGAACCGACCACATTGACAATGCCGATGACGGGGATATGGTTTTCCTTAAAGAGCCGCAGCGCCGCCAGTGTATCGGCGGTCTCTCCGCTTTGGCTGACCACCACGGCAGCGCAGCCGGGGGTGAAGATGGGGTCACGGTAGCGCAGCTCGCTGGCGACCTCGACCTCCACCGGCAGGCGCGCCAGCTTTTCGATGATCGCCTTGCCCACCATGCCGCTGTACATGGCGGTGCCGCAGGCGGAGATATACAGCTTTGTCACATTCTTAAAGAAGCCGTCCGGCAGACCGTCGCCCTCAAAGGTCACAAAGCCGTCGCGGGTGCGCCCGTCGATGGTATCGGCAAGGGCACGGGGCTGCTCGTGGATCTCCTTTTGCATAAAGCAGGGGTAGCCGCCCTTCTGCGCCTGCTCTACCGACCAGTTGGCGATTTTCGCCTCCTTTTCGATGGGACTGCCGTCCGGTGCGTAGAAGCGCAGCTCGCCGCAGTGCGCCGCCACCACTTCTTCCTCCTCCAACAGGTAGTACCGGCGGGTGTATTCTATAATGGCAGGGACATCGGAGGCGATATAGCAGCCCTCCTCGTCCCGTGCGGCAATAAGCGGGCTGCCCCGCCGAATGCCGTAAACGGTGTCCGGCTCGCCCTCCAGCAGCATGCAGAAGCCGTAGGCACCCTCCATTTCCGCCGTGGCGGCATGAATGGCGGTCACGGGGTCATCGTGCAGCTTCAGGTGATGATCCAGCAGCGCCGCCGCGATCTCGGTATCGGTCTGGGTCAGGAAGCGATAGCCTTCCGTTTCCAGCCGTTCCCGCAGTGCGCGGTAATTCTCAATAATACCGTTGTGCACCAGCGTCACACGACCCTGCCGGTGCGGGTGGGCATTTACATCATTGGGTATGCCATGGGTCGCCCAGCGGGTGTGCCCGATTCCGCAGTGGCTCGTCAGCCCCCGGTCGCCGCAGGCGGCACGCAGGTTGGCAAGTCGCCCCGCCGACTTGATGACCTTGATCGTTCCGTTCTCCCACAGGGCAATGCCGGCACTGTCATAGCCGCGGTATTCCAGGTTCTCCAGCCCATGCAGCAGCTTTTCCCGGGCGTATTCCGCCCCCGAATAACCAATAATTCCACACATAAAAACAAAAGGCTCCTTTCCCGCAGATGTCCGTCTGGCAGGAGAGAATCCCATGATAAAATGCATTTGACCCTATGGCACGGCAAACCGGTACGGCGTGCCGTATCGGCTGGATAACGAAAGCCAAAGGGGAGAACGCGAATAAACGGTCACTCTCCGTGGGGTTCCCACAGGGGCGGCTAAAAAGCCCCGCTGTCGGGACATCTGTTCTGTTCGTTATCCATAGCCGGTTCTTTGTTGCACGGTCACCCGTGTTTTTTGCACCGACCTGCGCTGTGGCAGCAGCGGGAGGGCATCCGCCGAATTTTCGATACTCCCTCCACCTCGTCGTCCGCCCGAAAAGGAGCATGGGGCGGCACTGGCGCTATGAACAATAGCATTATAGCAAAACGCAGCCCTCTTGTAAAGAAAAAAGAGGAAAAGAGCCTGCCGACCCTTTCCCTCTATCCTATGCCGTGTCACGCGGAGATATGCGGCTCCGCCTGTTCCGCCTCTAGCTGTGCCAGATGGGTCTGGTAGCGGTCAAGGATCGCCTCCTCCAGCGTATGCCGCGCCTCCGGTGTGATGGGGTGGGCAATATCACGGAAGGTGCCGTTTTCATCTTTTCGGCTGGGCATGGCGACAAACAGCCGCTCCGGTCCCTCTATGACCTTGATATCGTGTACGGCAAGGTCGCCGTCAATGGTGACCGAGACCAGCGCCTTCAGCCGCGCGTCCTCATAAATTTTGCGAATTCGGATATCGGTGATGTTCATGCCTGTTTCTCCTTTCGGGTGCTTCCTGTTTTTTGTTGGGCGGTGCTGCCGCCTTTACCGTTAGCCTTGTCCGCGCGGCGGCAAAATATGCACCCACTGCCGCTTTTTGCAGGAAAACCGCTCCCGCTATTGTCAAAACCCCTCTATTTGGGGTATAATATACCAAGTATGAATTTTGGTAAGGTGGCGGTCACTATTATGATGAAACCGATCGAGAAGATCCCTGAAGGGGTAAAGCATATTCACTGCATCGGCATCGGCGGCAGCGGCATGTTCCCGCTGGTGCAGATCCTGCACGGCAAGGGCTATACCATCACCGGCAGCGATAATAACGAAAGCGACATTGTCAATTTGGAGCGTGCCATGGGCATCGAGGTGATGATGGGGCAGCGGGCGGAAAACATCGCCGGCGCCGATCTCATTCTCTATTCCGCCGCTATCATGGATACCAATCCGGAACTGATCGCCGCGCGGGAGAGCGGATTGCCCCTGTGGGAGCGTGCCAGAATGCTGGGCGCGGTCTCCAGCTGGTACAGCGAGGCGCTGGGCGTCTGCGGCACCCACGGCAAGACCACTACCACCGCCATGATCGTCCAGATCCTCTACATGGCGGGACTGGATCCCTCGGCGGTCATCGGCGGCAAGCTGCGCACCATCGGCGGCTACGGGCGCAGCGGAAAAACGCAGCGCTTTGTCTACGAGGCGTGCGAGTTTAAGGATACCTTCCTTTCCACCCACCCCGATATCGCGCTGGTGCTGAACATTGATAATGACCACATGGAGTATTTCCACACCGTGGAAAACGCCATGAAGAGCTATACCAGGTTTGCCGAAAAAGCCCATACCGTCCTGTACAACGGCAGCGATGAAAAGACCTGCCGCGCCATGGCGGAGGCGACGGGGGAGGGGAGGACCTTCCTTACCTTTGGCTGGGAGGAGACCAACGACTATTACCCCGCCAATATCCGCCACCTTGGGGGCTTGGACCGCCGCTTTACCATGATGTTCCGCGGCAAGCCGCTGACCGAGATCCATCTGCAGATCCCCGGCGACCACAATATCCTGAACGCCGTTGCCGCCGCCGCGGGCGCTATGCAGTTGGGCGCCGCGCCGGAGCAGGTCGCCGCCGGTCTTGCCGCCTTTACCGGCGCGGGACGCCGCTTTGAGGTGCTGGGCAAGACTCATAACGGTGCCACTGTTGCCGATGATTATGCCCATCACCCCGCCGAGCTGCGCGCGACCCTCACCGCCGCCAAGGAGCTGGATTTCAAGCGGGTCTGGGCGGTGTTCCAGCCGTTCACCTTCAGCCGAACCTATATGCTGCTGGAGGACTTTGTCTCCGCCCTCTCCATTGCCGACCGCGTGGTGCTCTCTCCCATTATGGGCAGCCGCGAGGTGAATACCTACCACATTCGCTCCGAGGATCTGGGCGAGAAGATAAAGGGGTGCGTCTGCCTGCCCTCCTTCGAAGCAATGGCGGATTACATCGACCAAAATGCCGAAGCGGGCGACCTGATCCTGACCCTCGGCTGCGGCGATGTTTACAAATGTGCCCGCATGATCCTGCACCACGAATGATTTTATCCGAGGCTCCCCTTTGCGGGGAGCTTCTTCCTTTTAACTCGTTTCGAGCTGCCGGCACACGGAATAATAAAGATTGGAAAAGTTGGAATATGTCATAAAGCTGTTAATGCGAAGGGACTGCTGTGAAGTTTTCGATCCACCCTTTTTCAAAAGGGTGGCGAATTCCAAAGGCAGCGCCTTTGGTCGTCCATCTCAATGGGCGAAATCTCCTTTTCCGGAGGGCGCTCCGCAGGGGGCTGAATTTGCAAAATGATCCGGGGGATCGTTTTGCAAAGAGGGGGCGCCCTGCAAGAGAGGGCGCCCCCTTAACTGCAGCGCCCGATGGTGTCTTACACCATCGCGTTTTTCAATTTTACTTATTGTGCACTTACAACAAAATATTCCGTCAAACTTCGTCAATATATCAGCGTCTCCCCAAAATGTTTACACTCTATTAAAAATTGCTTGCAATGGAGGGAAAATGGTGATATAAATGGAGCAACAGAATAAAGCCATTCAGGTAGAGGTCGCGGGCTTCATCAGTATCTGCTCCATACGGCACGGGGTGCCGGAGCAGAGAAAGGGAAGACCGCCGAAGTGAAGAAGCTCCCCCGAGAGCCTTTTTGCTGGGACGCAGCAGAATATGCTGCGGACTGTCACAGGAACTGTGGAGAGCTATCGGCAGCTAAGCGCGTTATTTGCATTTTCGCCAGCCATGAGATTTGTTTTCCGCATTTCTCATGGCTTTTTTGATTGTAAATTTTATGGGAGGTCAATTCTATGTTTGGTACTTTCTGGGCGCTCGTTCCCCCTGTCATCGCTATCGCGCTGGCGCTTATCACCAAGGAAGTTTACAGCTCACTCTTTATCGGCGCGGTCGCCGGCGCCCTGTTCTATGCCGGCTTCCATGTGGAAGCGCTGGATTCCCTGCTGAATGACGGTATTGTTGCCGCCATCAGCGATAATGCCGGTATCTTCATGTTCCTCGTGCTGCTGGGCATTCTGGTCGCCCTGCTCAATAAGGCAGGCGGCTCCGCCGCTTTCGGCGCATGGGCAAAGACCCACATCAAGACCCGCGGCGGCGCAATGTTCGCTACCTTCCTGCTGGGCGTGCTCATCTTCGTCGATGACTATTTTAACTGCCTCACCGTCGGCAGCGTGATGCGCCCCGTCACCGATAGCCACCGCGTCTCCCGCGCCAAGCTGGCTTACCTCATCGATGCGACCGCCGCACCCATCTGCATGATCGCCCCTATCTCCTCCTGGGCGGCTGCCGTTTCCGGCGTCGTGGAGGACTACAGCGGCTTCGATCTGTTCGTCCGCGCCATTCCTTTCAACTTCTACTCGCTGCTCACCATCGTTATGGTGCTGTTCCTGTGCAAGAGCGGTATGGATTACGGTCCCATGCGCCGCCACGAGCTGAACGCCATTCGCAATAACGACCTCTTCACCGAGGGCGAGCAGGCGGAAGCGGTCGAGGAGGTCTCCAACCCCCGCGCAAAGGTGGTCGACCTGCTGCTGCCCATCATCGTGCTGGTCGTGCTGTGTGTCGGCGGTCTGATCTACTCCGGCTACCTCAATGGCGGCACCGATCTCATCAGCGCCTTCGAAAACTGCGATGCCTTCTTCGGTCTGCCCTGGGGCGCTGTTATGGCGCTTGTGTTCACCGTCATCTATTTTATTGCGCGTCGTGTCATTTCCTTCAAGGATGCTATGAGCTGCATTCCGCAGGGCTTCTGCGCCATGGTTCCCGCTATCCTTATCCTCACCCTTGCCACCTCGCTGAAGAACATGACCACCCTGCTGGGCGCCAAGGAATTCGTCGCCGGTATGATGCACAGCGCCTCCAGCAGTCTTTACAGCCTGCTGCCTGCCGTCATCTATCTGGTCGCCTGCGGTCTGGCGTTTGCCACCGGTACCTCCTGGGGCACCTTCGGTATCCTTATCCCCATCGTTACCGAGGTATTCAAGGCTGACTTTACCCTGATGATCGTCGGCGTTTCCGCCTGCCTTGCCGGCGCGGTATTCGGTGACCATGTTTCTCCCATCAGCGATACCACCATCATGGCTTCCGCGGGTGCCCAGTGCAACCACCTGAACCATGTTTCCACCCAGTTCCCCTATGCCGCCACCGTCGCGGTCGTGGCATTCGTCACCTATATCATCGCGGGCTTTATCCCCAATGCGGTCATCGTGCTGCCCATCGGCATCGTGCTTATGCTTGCCACCCTGTTCGTCATTCGCGGTTCTGTCAACCGCAAGTCCGCCCAGGGCTAAGTTCCTAAGCCTTCGTTTTCCCGCCAGCCTCTCCGCAAAAAAGGAGGGGCTGGCTTCTGCTTTTCCTGCCGCTTTTGCCAAGGCGTTTGGCTCCCGCCCCGCAGGGCGATGCTTCGCATCGTGCGCCCTTCGGGCGCCGCCCGCGGCTTCGCCGCGCGCCCCTGCGGGGCGGCTTCTCTCCTCTCACCCCTCTCCACACCCGCCGCCCCTCTTTTTCATAGAATGAACTATCCCCGCATTGTATTTTTTCTTTGCAGGTGGTATAATATTTCATATTATTCATTTTCCCCCCTTTTATTTCCCCAATTTTTTACTTTCCCGAACTCAGCAAGGAGGCTCCGTTATGCAGCCCATCACCCGTTCCGAAAAATTATCGCAGGTCCATTCCGATATCCGTGGTCCCGTCTATGTCGAGGCTATGAAGATGATCGCGGAGGGAACGCCTGTCCTGCGCCTGAATACCGGCAATCCCGCCACCTTTGGCTTTACTATGCCCCCCAGTGTAAAAAACGCCCTCTTGGAAAATGCCGAAAAAGCAGTCGGCTACTGTGATTTCCGCGGTATGCCCGCCGCCCGTCAGGCTATCGTAGAGTACGAGACCGGCAAGGGGATCGAGGGGCTTACGCCGGAGGATATCTTCGTCGGCAACGGCGTCAGTGAGATGGCGCAGTTCGCCATCACCACATTGCTCAATTACGGCGATGAGATCTTGCTCCCCACCCCCAGCTACTCCCTGTGGACGAATGTGACCCTCATTGCGGGGGCAAAGCCCGTCTTTTATACCTGCGATGAACAGTCCGACTGGTACCCCGATATCGCGGATATCCGCCGCAAGATCACACCCCGCACCCGCGCCATTCTTATCATCAACCCCAATAACCCCACCGGTGCGTTGTACCCCCGCGCGCTGCTGGAGCAGATCGTCGAGATCGCGCGGGAAAAGGAGCTGGTGCTCCTCTCCGATGAGATCTACGACCGCCTTGTGATGGACGGCAGGGAGCATGTCTCCACCGCCGCCCTCTGCCCCGATTTGCCGGTGCTCACCTTCAACGGTCTTTCCAAAAGCCATATGATCTGCGGCTTCCGCTGCGGCTGGCTTGCCGTTTCGGGTCCCCGCGCCCTCACGCAGGATTTTATCGCCGGCATGGTGGCACTTACCAGTATGCGGCTGTGCGGCAATGCCCTCACCCAGCTCGTCATTCCCGCGGCGTTGGCAGATGAGCAAAGCACCCGTGAGCTTCTGCTCCCCGGCGGACGCCTGTACGAGCAGCGGGAGGCTGCCGTAAACGCCCTGCGGCAGTTCGATTGCCTCTCGGTAGTCAAAAATACCGCCGCATTCTACATCTTCCCCCGCATCGATCTCAAAAAGTGCCCCATCACCGATGATAAGAAGTTCGCTATGGATCTTCTGCATCAGAAGCATATCCTGCTGGTGCCGGGCAGCGGCTTTGATTGGCACACGCCGGATCATTTCCGCGTTGTTATGCTGCCGCAGGCGGCAGAGCTTGCCCGCGCCATGACCGATGTGGGCGAGTTCCTGCAAACCTATCGCCAGTAAGGATATAAGTATGAAAGCTCCGGTGATTCGCCGGAGCTTTTCTCATGCTGGTACGGCGCCCCGCAGTCCCCGCCTTCGGCGGGGGTGCCCACCCTGCGGGTGGGCTGCCGGCGGCTTCGCCGCCGCCCCTGCGGGGCGCCCCCCTCATCGGCATCTCCGCATAGCACACCCCCCTCAACACTGCCAATTTCTTAGTAAACATGTTTTCTGCGCTTTGGTCATTCCTCCGAATTTATACAAACTGTCCATCAAATGATTGAATTTTGCGGAAAATTTAGGTAAAATACTTCATACGGCGTCCCCCCATATGGGGGGATCATGTTTGCACACAAACATGATGTATCCTGCCGGAAAAAAGAGGGGAAACCCTAAAAAAGAAAGAGGTAATGTGTTATGAAAAAGCTCCTTAGTCTGGCGCTGGCACTCCTCATGCTGGTCGTCATGCTGCCTGTCTCCGCGCTGGCGGAGGAAACAAAGGGCTCAAGCGCCAATCCCTATACAAGGGAAGAACTCGGCGCTATGACCCGTGATGAGTACATCGCTGCCCAGAATGCCAATGGCGGCACGATTTATGTTACCGTTGGCGATTACAGCTATGATACCAACGGTACTCTTGGCAACGGCGTAAGAGATGACACCCTGCATCAGACAGAGAACCGCAATGTACTGAACGGCTACAATTCCAACGGCTACCTTGGCGAGAAAAATGATGGCGCCAATGGCAAAAACATTGTCTTTGTCGGCGGCACCATCACCAGCGGTGCTACCGGTTACGCCAGCATCGATAACATTGGCACCAGCCTGCTGCTGGCGGTTCCCGCATACACCCATGTAACCTTCCAGGGTACCACCTTTAACGGTGTGATCAGCTTTGATTATCAGCTTTACACCGGCCCGTGGAGCCAGCTGGGCTGCGTGGATTTTGAGGGCTGCACCTTTAACGGCATCATCGTCGGCGCCATGGCTTCCCAGAGCCTGATCTTCAACAACTGCATCTTCAACGACTACACCAATGCCATCTCCCCCAATAACTCCAACCCCACTTGGATCAGACCCGCCTACGGCAACTGGAGCAAGGGCGATAACGAGGGTCAGGGCACCGATTTCCGCTCCCTCACCAGCATCACCTTTACCAATAATAAGGTTATCAGCACCCGCCCCGTCAAGTTCGAGCGCATTTCCCAGTGGGAGATCACCGCTACCGTCACGGCGACCAATAACAGCTTTGATATCTCCGCGCAGGAGGGAGACACCAGCACCAAGAATGTCGGTATGTACCTCGGCGCAGAAGCGGCGTTTGATCTTATCGTAGAGAAGAACACCAAGAGTGCTAATACGGCAGCGCTTTACACCATTCCCGCCGGTCAGACCGAGCTGCCGGAAGGCTCCACCATCAAGAATACCAACGGCACCAATGTAAAGCTCACCGATGCCATGGTGTGGAAAACGACCACCGATGAAAAGCTGTCCCTTGACCCCTCCGGCGATGGCGTGGAGGAGATCATCACCCCGCCTGAGGTCGATGGCGATGTCACCGTCCGCGTTCCCTCCACCGAGGAGACTGCCGGCGGTCAGGCGAACCCCTCCACCGGCGCCAATGATGTCGTCGGCATCGCCGCGGCTGCCGCTGCGGTCGCCCTCATCGGCTCCGTTGCCATTCTCCGCAAAAAGTAAGCCAAATCCTTTTTGCTAAGCATAAAAGACCCGACCCGTGGTGCTCCCGTGGGTCGGGTCTTTTGCTTTTTGTTATTCCGTTTTCACGGGCATCTTTTGCTCTCACCCCACCTCAATGGAGTTCAGGACTTTTACAAAGTCATCATCTTGTGCAATGGGGCTGTAACCGCCCACACGCATCTTATAAAAGGTGATGACCAGCATCTCGTCCCCCACATCAATGCAATATCCGGTCAGATTGATGAAGCCGGGGATCGCAGTATCAGTTACCTCTATTTGCCGGTGATAGCTCTTGGAGGCATACCCGCCGAATTCGTGCTCCTCCACCCAGTGGGCATCGCTGTATTTTTCATCATAAACCGCAAATGGAGCGTCTTTATCTTCAATGGCTTCAAATCCCTCTACCGTTGAGATCCTCCTTGCAAGGTCGGAATTGTCCTCATAGATGGTATTCTCCCGGTAGACTGTTCCCTCCGGCAGCCACAGGCTGATTTTGCCCAGTGTCATCTTCTCATACCCAACGGCGTTTTCGGTCGTCCCCAGCGGCGCTTCTATCTCCAGTCTGGCAAGGATCTTCTCAAAATCCGTGATGGAAATGACCTCCTCCCGCTCCTTGCTTTGCTCCAGCCGGATCAGGTAGCCGATGCCGTCCTCGGCAAAGTAATAGGACCAGGATTGATAGGGAACTCGCCGTGCCTCGCTTTCTCCGGGTACGGTTTCTTTCCCCATGTATTCCTCCATGTAGGTTTGGAACTCCCGTTCTCCCAACCGCTTCGTCTGAATGTCATCGTGCCCTTGCAGATAGCTATTCTGTATGCTTTCCGCCGTATCCGCATAAAAGTCGACCAGCAGCCGTCCCTCGTAGGTGATGCAGCCATATTCCGTTTCCCAGTCCGCCGGGCACTCCAAAATCAGCCGCTGCTCCTCCCCATTGGGGTTGACGGTCACCGCCAGCTTTTTCGTTTCGATGTTCTCCGGAGGTTTCTTCACTTCCAGATTGGCAAGGATCTCCTCGAAATCCTCGACGGAAATGACCTGCTCCCGTTCCTGATTTTCAAACAGGGCGATCCCGTAGCTATCCTCTCCGTCAAAGAAATAATAGCTCCAAATGGTGTAGAGACAGACTTTTTTCTCCTCCACACCCGGTGTCATTTCAGGATCTTCCAGTATGCCATATTCCGCCGAGGAGATATAGAATTCCCGTTCTCCCAGTTGTTTTATCTGGATATCGTCCCATTTTTGCATGTATCCGCGTTGTTCCTCTGCAGGGGTGTAATATACCTCAATCAGCTTCCGTCCCCGATAGTCAATGTCGTTATATCCATCGCTTTCCCAATCCGCCGGGCAATCAAAGATAAGCTGACGTCCGTCGCCTGTTGCCGGAGAAACCGCTATTCTTTTTGTTGACTTTGGGTTCTGTGTTTCTTCCGCAGGCGGGGCAGGGGAGGGCGTCGGTTCTTCACTCGGTTTTGTACAGGCGCACAGGCTCAAAAGCAGCAGCAAAGCCGCCAGCGCGGGTAAAAATCTTCTCATGTTTTCCTCCTAAGGTTTCTCTGCCGCAGCAGGTACAGAATATCTGCGGTCTTACCCTTACTATAACGGCTCAGGTCGAAAATTGCAACAGCCTACCCGCTGCAAAAGAATTCCCCCTCCCGCTTGGGGGAGAGGGAAAATAAAAGAAATACAGTTCATGCACCGATAGGGGATAGGGCAGCGGTTATTTCTCCCACCTGCTGCACAACTCCTCTACCTCGTCCGCAAAGCGGGAAACATCGCGGTTCGCGCCCTGCCGGTAGCCGTTCGCAATGCCGGTAAGCCGCTCCACCGCAGCCAGCAGCCGGCGGAATACCTCGCTGACCGCACCGACCTTCTTCTCCTTGTCGCGCGGGAAGTCTCGTCCCTTGGCAAGGCACGCGCCGTCCATCAGGCTGTATTCCGATTCAAAGAGTGGTACCTCCGCCGTGTAGCCCAGCCCGTGCAGCGTCTCGGCAAAGCTCAGTGCGGCGGTTTCCTCGCCGTGTACGATAAAGACCTTCTGCGGCTTCTCGCCCTGCATCTCCAGCCAGTGCAGCAGCCCGTTTTTATCGGCGTGGCTGGACATGAACTTGAACGAGCAGATCTCCGCCCGCACCGCTATTTTTTCGCCAAAGAGTTTAATGGAGCTAAGCCCGTCTAAGAGCTGACGTCCCATCGTCCCCTCGCTTTGGTAGCCGACGAATACCACGGAGCATTCGGGACGCCACAGGTTGTGCTTCAGGTGGTGCCGAATGCGTCCGGCTTCGCACATGCCGCTGGAGGCGATGATGACCTTGGGGGTCGGATCGGTGTTCAGCGCCATGGATTCCTGCGAGGTGCGGGAGAGCTTCAGTCCGGGGAAGCTGATGGGCTTAAAGCCGTTTTTCAGCAGTTCGATGGTCTCCTCATCGGCATAGCCGGTCAGGTCGCCGTCGTAGATCTGGGTCGCCTCCAGCGCCAGCGGACTATCCACATATACCGTAAAGTTGGGGTTCGATTTTACCAGTCCCCGCGCCTTGATCTCCCGGATATGGTACAGCAGCTCCTGCGTGCGCCCCACCGCAAAGGAGGGGATCACCACATTGCCGCCCCGCGCCAGCGTCCGGTCTATGATCTCGGAAAGATCCTTGGGCACGTCTTCGCCGGTCTCGTGCAGGCGGTCGCCGTAGGTGGATTCCATCACTACATAGTCGGCAGGGGGCACCGGCTGCGGATCACGGATAATGGGTTTATCCACATTGCCGATGTCGCCGGAGAAGGTGACGGTACGGGTCTCGGCGCCCTCCGTCACCGTAAAGCGGATCGCCGCCGAACCCAGCAGGTGTCCCGCGTCATACCAGTCCGCCGCGATCCCCGGGAAAAGCTCCACATGGTCGCCGTAGCTCACCGGCACCAGCAGCGCCAGTGTGTCGGTCGCGTCCTGCACGGTGTACAGGGCTTTCTCGGTGGCATCGCCGCTGCGCTTATTCTTTTTGGCACGCCACTGGGCGTCGCTCTCCTGGATCCGCGCGCTGTCCAGCAGCATGATCTTCAAAAGGTCACAGGTCGCCCGTGTCGCGTAGATGGGACCCTTGTAGCCGTTCTTTACCAGCAGCGGCAGCCGTCCGCTGTGGTCGGTGTGGGCGTGGGTGACGCATACCGCGTCGATCGCCGTCGCGTCGAAGAACAGCTCGTTGCCGTTATATACATCTCCGCCCTGCTGCAAGCCGCAGTCGATGAGAATGTTTTTGCCGCAGGCGGTCAGGCGGTGACAGCTGCCGGTCACGACCCGTGCCGCCCCCCAAAAGCTCAGTTTCATGGATAGGCTTCCCCTTTCAGTTTTCTGCCTCCAGTATAGCACACCTCACAGCGAAAAGAAAGGGGACAGCGGGGCAGGGGTGGGCAGCGCCCGCAGATTTTACATTCTGTTCACGGGGCAGGGGCGGCGCAGCCG
>JBNMIL010000003.1:0-33659 GCA_050873265.1 Angelakisella sp.
ACATCCACTGGAACCCCGTCCGCATCATTCAGCGTTTCGGGCGTATTGACCGTATCGGAAGCCGCAACAAAGTCATTCAACTTGTGAACTTTTGGCCTGATGTAACCCTTGATGATTACATCAATCTGAAAGCCAAAGTTGAAACCCGTATGAAAATCGTGGATATGACCGCTACGGGCGATGATAACCTGCTCAGCGATGAGGAAAAGACAGACCTTGAGTACCGAAAGGCGCAGCTCAAGCGCTTGCAGGATGAAGTTGTAGACATTGAGGATATGACAACGGGCATCTCCATTATGGACTTGGGGTTAAACGAGTTCCGGCTCGACCTGCTTGACTACATCAAGCACCACCCCGACATTGACAAGACGCCTTTCGGCTTGCACTCGGTTGTTCCTGCAAGTGAGGATACGCCTGCCGGTGTGATTTATGTTTTGAAGAACCGTTCCAACAGCGTGAACATCGATAATCAAAACCGGCTGCACCCCTTCTATATGGTGTATATCGGCAATGACGGAGAAGTCATCTGCGACCACCTTTCTCCGAAACAGATGCTTGATAAGATGCGGTTCCTCTGCAAAGGAAAGACAGAGCCGATTCCCGAAGCCTATAAGCCATTTAACAAAGAAACCCGTGACGGCAGGAATATGTCGCAGCTTTCCAAGCTGCTTGGCGATGCCATCGCTTCCATTATTGAAGTGAAGGATGAAAGTGACATTGACAGCTTCTTAGGCGGCGGTCAGGTCAGCTTCCTGTCAAACGAAATCAAAGGACTGGACGACTTTGAATTGATATGCTTCTTAGTCGTGCGATGAGGTGATAATATGCTCGGACTTCCGAAGTCAACCGAAATGAGCAAGCAGCTTCCGAAGAAGGCTGTCTATGCGAAGTTCCAAATGAATACAGCGGCAAAGGAGAAAATCGATGCCGATATATCGAGGATCACCATCGTCAATGAGATCACACCGGCGAAAATCAACATTCCTGCCGGAGAGGAAGTCGGGAGCTTCTTTGTCCTGCTTGTGGCGCTGAAGAGAAAAGACTTTGATGAGAAAACAGTCACCACGCTGTCAAAGCTCATTCCGCAGAACATCCTGTTTGTGCTTGAATTTGAGGGGCAAAGTAAGCTGGCGATCTACCACACCAAGCTGATGCAGACGGACTGGAAGCCCACCGAAAGCTGTACCATTGAGCTGCGGGGCTTGAACCTCGATAAATTATGGGAAAACATCGTTGTAGACATCGGCGGTGTGAGCATTGCAGACGGCAATACCCTTGATGAGCAGATCGCAGCCGATGAGCGTCGACAGAGAATTGAAAAAGAGATTGCCATGCTGGAAAAGCAGGCACGGGCTGAAAAACAGCCGAAAAAGAAGTTTGAGTTTGTGCAGCAGATAAAAAAGCTCAGAGAAGAATTGGAGGGATAGAATGAACGGCGAAATCATAACCGCACTGATTGGCGTTGGTGCGACCATTGCCGGAACGATTCTTGGATGGGTGCTCAACACTCTCTCCAATGCCGGGACGCTGAAAGTTTTTGTATCATCTTGGGAGGATAGCTTCAAGCATAATAGCTCACTTGGAGAGATGGTTCCCTGCACAAAGCGTGAGGAAGTTCAAAGTTTCTCTTATAAAGTGTCTTTGGATTTATACAACAGCAGTGGAAATATAAAAATAATGCGTAACATACAAATCATTTTTTCGGACGGAAAGAATGATATAAAAGCAGAAACGCCTAAGGATGACGCAACGCAAAGGTTCTCCTCTCACAGAACCCTCTACGATAAGGTTGAACCGATTAACATTCCACCTAAAGCGGTCGTCAAACTTGTTCTTCACGAAGGGGCGTGGGATCAAAACGGCGAGCTTGATTTTATTTGGAAAACAAAGAAGGTTTATTTGGCATATACGGACGAGAAAAACAAGGTGCGCCGGAAGCTGCTGAAAGCCGAAAACTTCGAGGACTACTTCACTACTCATAAATTGGAGGAACAAGAGAATGGATAAACTGAGAATGCAGACAGCAAACAAGGCTGATGAAAATTTTAGAAAGCTGGCGGCGATGTTCCCCAACGCCGTGACGGAAACAATCAACGAAAACGGTGAGGTCGTCCGGGCAATCGACAAGGATGTGCTGATGCAGGAGATTTCCTGCACCGTGGTGGACGGCAACGAGGAACGCTATCAGTTCACTTGGCCTGACAAGAAGAAGTCTGTTCTTCTTGCCAATGCCCCGATCAATAAGACGCTGCGCCCCTGCCGAGAGGAAAGCGTGGACTTTGACACCACCGAAAACCTCTATATTGAGGGCGACAACCTCGAAGTGCTGAAGCTGTTGCAGGAAACCTATCTCGGCAAGATCAAGATGATCTACATTGATCCTCCGTACAACACCGGAAACGACTTTGTATACGAGGATGACTTTGCCCAGAGTACGGATGAGTATCTTGCCAATAGTGGGCAGTTTGATGAAGAAGGCAATCGTCTTGTAAGAAACCTCGACAGTAATGGACGCTTTCACAGTGATTGGCTTAATATGCTTTATCCAAGACTGCGCTTAGCAAAAGATTTGCTGACTGACACAGGCGTAATCTTTATAAGTATCGATGAGAATGAAGTGCAGAATATGCGGAAGATTTGCGACGAAATATTTGGAGAACAGAACTTCATTTCTCAATTAGGCTGGCAAAAAGTTTATTCGCCCAAAAACCAAGCGAGGTATTTTTCTAACGACTATGAATTCGTCTTGTGCTATTGCAGAAATAAGGATGTATTCACGCTTGGTATGCTTCCAAGAACTGCCGCAATGAATGCTCGCTATAAAAATCCTGACAATGACCCAAGAGGTGACTGGAAGCCGGGTGATTGTGTTGGAAATGGCGAAAGGAAGAACGGCTATTATGATGTTGTAAGCCCGCTTACAGGCAAGGTGTTTAATGTTCCAAAGGGAAAGCACTGGGTATATGCACCTGATACGATGAAGAAGATGCTTGCCGAAAATAGAATTTATTTTGGGAAAGATGGAAACGCTTTCCCTGCGGTAAAGCAGTTCTTATCAGATGTTACCGGTCGGAGGGCATCAAGTCTTTTGATGTATGAAGATTACGGGCATACAGATATGGCGAAAAAAGACTTGATTAAACTTTTTTCTGATCTCGTACAAGTTCCGTTCGATACACCGAAGCCAGTAAAACTAATTAAAATGCTTGGCATTTTGGGGACTGAAAAAGATGATATTATTCTCGACTTTTTCTCAGGCTCTGCAACAACCGCACAGGCTGTAATGGAGTTGAACGCAGAAGATTCAAGTAGCCACCGAAAATATGTATTGGTTCAGATCCCTGAACTTCTTGAAGACAATCCCGGTGCAGAAGCGATTGGGCTGCACACGATTGCTGATGTCGGCAAGGAACGCATCCGCCGTGCTGGTAAGAAAATCAAAGAGGATAGTCCTTTGACTACGCAAGACCTTGATATTGGCTTCCGTGTTTTGAAGTGCGACACCTCCAATATGAAAGAGGTTTACTACAATCCCGCTGAGTATGAAGTCAATATGTTCTCCCAGCTTGAAGATAATATCAAAGAGGACAGAACACCGGAGGATCTGCTGTTCCAAGTGATGCTAGATTTGGGTGTGCTGCTCTCCAGCAAAATCGAGGAAACCACCATTGCCGGCAAGAAGGTGTTCAATGTGGAGGACAACTATCTGATTGCCTGCTTCGACAGCGATGTGACCGAGGAAACCATCAAAGCCATTGCCAAGCAGAAGCCTTACTATTTTGTGATGCGTGACAGCTCTATGGCAAACGACAGCGTGGCAACCAACTTCGATCAGATATTCGCCACCTACAGCCCCGATACTGTAAGGAAGGTGCTGTGAGATGGGCATTGAATTACGCAACTTTGATAAAGGTGACTATCATAACCTTGTTGCACTGTCGGACGATCAGTGGAAGGCATCGCACTTTGGAGTTGCAGAGTCTATGATGAAAGCCTCCGGAAACATCGAGCGTTGCATTCTTGCGCTGGATGGCGCAAGAATTGCAGGTTATATCTATGGCTTTGCATTGCCAAACAAAACACTGATTCCCGAATTTTTGTATGTGCTGCCTGCATACAGAAAGAACGGGATAGGAAAGATGCTTGTTGAAAAATTGGAATCTTCTGCGGATTGTACTGCTTCAATGATTTTTTATCACAAGAGCTTGCGTGACTATTATAGCAAGATGGGGTATCAAGTTGGTGATGCTTTAGAAGTGGCTATGAAAGAAATCCCCAACAGAGAGGGTGAGCAGAATGAAATTTAATTTCAAAATACAACAATACCAAACCGATGCGGTTGATGCCGTTGTGCGTGTCTTTCAGGGGCAGGGCTTCCACGACAAGATCAGCTATATCCGTGACCGGGGCAAGGTCAAAGCAGAGCCGTATCAGATGACCCTCGGTATGTCCGATGAGGAGCTTGAAATCGTCGATCCACTGAACGATACCGGTTATAAAAATGAAGCGGTAGAGCTTTCCGATGAGCAGCTTCTGCACAACATTCAGACCTTGCAGAGTCAGAACAACATCAAGCTCTCTGCTTCCCTTGTCAAAGACTTGGGGCGTTGCAGCCTTGATATTGAAATGGAAACCGGCACGGGCAAAACCTATGTCTATATCAAGACGATGTTCGAACTGAACAAGAAGTACGGTTGGAGTAAGTTTATCGTCGTCGTTCCTTCCATTGCAATTCGTGAGGGCGTGAAGAAGTCCTTTGAAATCACCGCAGACCACTTTATGGAGCATTACGGCAAGAAAGCCCGCTTCTTCATTTACAACAGCTCCAATCTGAACCAGCTTGATAATTTTTCGAGCAGCTCCGGCATCAATGTGATGATTATCAACACACAGGCGTTTGCTTCCTCACTGAAAGAGGACGGCAAGAGCAAGGAAGCCCGTATCATCTATTCCAAGCGTGATGAGTTCGGTTCTCGCCGTCCGATTGATGTGATTAAGGCAAACCGCCCGATCATCATTTTGGACGAGCCGCAGAAAATGGGCGGAGATGTGACACAGAAGGCTCTGAAAAACTTTAATCCGCTGTTCGCCCTCAATTACTCGGCTACCCACGCCAAGCAGCACAACCTTATTTATGTGCTGGATGCGCTGGGCGCCTTCAACAAGCGGCTGGTCAAGAAAATCGAGGTCAAGGGCTTTGAGGTCAAAAACTTCCGTGGCACGGACAGCTACCTCTACCTTGAGCAGATCATTCTTTCCAGCAAAAAGCCGCCGATGGCGAAAATTGAGCTGGAGATCGGTTATAACAAGTCCATCAACCGGGAAACCCGTATTCTCGGTGTCGATAGCAACCTCTACTTCGTTTCGCAGGAAATGGAGCAGTACAAGGGCTACACCATTTCTGAAATTGACCCGCTGCGTGGCACCGTGACCTTTACCAACGGCGAGGTTATCAAAGCCGGTGATGTGGTGGGCGATGTGTCCGAAAAGGATATGCGCCGCATTCAAATCAGAGAAACCATCCTTTCCCACTTTGAGAAAGAAGAAAAGCTCTTTAATATGGGCATCAAGTGCCTATCCCTGTTCTTCATCGACGAAGTAGCAAAATACCGCCAGTACGATGAAAACGGTGACGAGGTGCTTGGCGAATACGGCGTGATGTTCGAGCAGGAGTATCTTGCCATTCTGAACGAGTACATTACGATGTTTGACACGCCGTATCAGAAATATCTCAAATCCACTTGCAGCGATGTAGGTCGGGTACATAAGGGCTATTTCAGCATTGATAAGAAAACCGGGCATAGCGTGGACAGCCAGCTCAAGCGTGGCAGCGAGTTCTCCGACGATATTTCCGCCTATGACCTGATTCTGAAAAACAAGGAACGGCTGCTGTCCTTTGACGAGCCGACACGCTTCATCTTCTCTCACTCTGCGCTGCGTGAGGGCTGGGACAACCCGAATGTGTTCCAAATCTGCACTCTGAAGCACTCTGACAGTAACACGGCAAAGCGTCAGGAGGTCGGGCGTGGTCTGCGCCTTTGCGTCAATCAGGACGGCAACCGTATGGATGTGCAGAGCTGCGGCGACAGCGTTCACGAGATCAACACGCTGACGGTAGTTGCCAGTGAAAGCTACAAAACCTTTGTGACAGACTTGCAGTCGGATATTAAGACAGTGCTTTATGACAGACCCACGGTAGCTACAAGCGAATACTTCAAGGGCAAATATGTCAAGGTGGACGATGTACCGACGCTTATCGACGATGAGAAAGCCAATGCCATTGAGTTCTACCTCATTCAGAACGGCTATGTGGATATGAAGCGCAAGGTGACGGACAAGTACCGTCAGGATGTTAAGAACGGAACCGTTGCGGAGCTGCCGGATGAACTCAAGCCGATGACAGACGGTATCCACACGCTCATTCAGGCAGTCTATGATGACAGTGTTCTCAAGGATATGTTCTCTGACGGTCACGAAACCAAGGTTAAGGATAACCCGCTTAACGAGAACTTTGCCAAGAAAGAGTTTCAGGCGTTGTGGCGTGAGATCAACCATAAGTACGCCTACACCGTTGATTTTGACAGCGCCGAGCTGATTCGCAACGCCATTGCTCACATTGATGAAAAGCTCTTTGTTTCCGAGCTGCAATACACTACCACCATCGGGCGGCAGAAAACAGAGATGAACGAGTATGAGATTGAGCGTGGAGCGTCCTTCACCGGCGAAAAGACCCGGACGCAGACGCTCAAACACGCCGAGACAAGTCAGATCAAGTACGACCTTATCGGAAAAATCGCAGAGGGTACTGTCCTGACCCGGCGCACGGTTTCTGCGATCCTGCAAGGCATCCGTGTGGATAAGCTCTATATGTTCAAGAACAACCCGGAGGAGTTCATCACGAAGGTAATCCGGCTCATCAATGAGCAGAAAGCCACGATGATCGTGGAGCATATTTCCTACGACACCATTGAGGGCGAATATGACAGCTCCATCTTCACGGCTGAAAAGGCAACGCAGAGCTTTGATAAGGCATTTCTTGCAAAGAAAGCCATTCAAGACTATGTGTTCACGGATGGTTCGGCTGACAAGAGCATTGAGCGAAAGTTTGCTGAAGATTTGGATGCGGCAGACGAGGTGTGTGTCTACGCCAAACTGCCGAGAACCTTCCAAATCCCCACGCCGGTTGGTAACTATTCGCCGGTCTGGGCAATCGCTTTCTATGAGGGCAAGGTCAAGCACATTTTCTTCATAGCCGAAACAAAAGGCACAATGGAGAGCCTTGAGCTGCGTCCTATTGAGCAGGCAAAAATCTCTTGTGCGAAGAAGCTGTTCAACGAGATGTCCACAAGCAATGTGGTGTACCACGATGTGGACAGCTATCAAAGTTTGCTGAACATAATGAACTCGATTTGAGGTGATGAAATTGGGCAAGGCACATTGGACGCAACATACACATCTGTTCAAAAAGGATGAGTATGAATGTTCTGTCTGCGGTGCAATACACGACAAGCCATATGCTGTTTGCCCAAACTGTAACTCACAGATGGGCAAAACAAAGTATGATGCCTCGTGGGTTGATGAAATGGCGGAATATGATGAGATTTTTGGCGACGGTGACGACTGAAACCTGTTGCAAAGTGAAAGGCGGTGAATCAAGTGGCAAAGAAAAACGGCGGTTTATTCGGCGGGTTGTTTGACTTTAACGGCGACGGGAAAACCGATCTCGGTGAAGAATTTATTGCCTATAAGATATTTGAGGAATGTATGAAGGGCAGCGACGATACCGATGACGATATTTCCTTGGACGATGACCTTGATCTCGACCTAATCCCTTCAAAAGACTACTCTTGGCGTTCTTATTGTGAAGATGGGTCAGAGTTTTGCATCTTCCCTGAAGATTACGAAACCGAAGAAGAATACGAAGAAGCCCTCAACGAAGCCAAGTACGCTTGGAGGAACACCTGCGAGGACGGTTCGGATGCCGGTATCTTCCCTGACGATTATGAAACTGAGGATGAATATACCGAAGCACTTGATGAAGCCAAACACGCTTGGCGAGATACCTGTGAGGACGGATCAGACTTGGGGATTGATCCCGAAGATTATGAAACCGAAGAAGAATATTCGGAAGCACTCGATGAGGCAAAAAACAGATGGCGAGACACTTGTGATGATGGAGCCGATTCCGGTGTAGACCCCGATGACTATGAAACCGAGGAAGAATACGAGCAGGCTCTTGAAGAAGCAAAAGCAGCCGGTGGCGGAATAACTCTGTCGTTATCTGTTGAATGCCCGGCACTTGACAAGCTGGAAGCGATAAAGGAGTCCGATTTCCCCAACAAACGCAGGTATAACGCCGCCTATACCCTCGCAAACGAGTTCATCTGTTACAGCAGCGATGAATATGAGCAGCGGGAAAAAGACTGCTGCAAGTTCATTGTTGAAAAAGCAGATACAGTGCCGGCAGCCAATTACTTGTCGCACGAAGCCGGATTTCTATATTCTCAGGCGATAAAGGACAACTTCAAGCTGCCGATTTCCCTGCCCGACGAGGATGAAACAAGGGAATTTGAGTTTTATCAGGCAATTTGTAAAATTGCCAAAAAGGATGTTCCGCTTTCCTTTGAGGTATGGTCGTGGGCTTTGGAGCAGTTTCTCCCGTATGCGAAGTATGACGGTTGTGCTCAAGCGGATCTGACAAGCGGTGTGATAAGTGAACTGTATAGTTTCCCCGATAACTATATGGTCGATCTTGTTCGCTATATGGACAAACACCCTGATTTCCGTCAAAAGATTGCGGATGGTGGGAATGAAGCTACCCACGATTACGCAAATCTTATCGTTACTGCAATTAGGGAAAATCTCCACACAACCGCTGCCGCCATCTTTGGCACTTGTCTGAAGTTGGCTCAGGGACAGTGGAAAGCCATCAACAGCCTTACAGAAAGCACAATCTCGTGGTGCAAGAACTATGAGGAAGTTGAAAGCATCGAGTTCTTCCGTGACAACCTGTTTCCTCTTGTAAAGGCGATTGAAATCGGGATGGTTCAGGATGAAATTGAGGGTTGGGAAAACGAAATTGCCGAGTATATTGACCAGACCGAACAGCAGAGCGATAAGTACGCCTATTCCCGCAGATATGCTTGGAGAAAGACCGTTCCAAGTGGAGAAAAGTATAATTTAGACCCGCTATATTATGAATCCGAGCAGGAGTACCTTGAAGCGCTTCAGGAAAGAAAGTACGGCTGGAGAGAGTGGTATAAGGGACGGGACACCCTCGGTTTGAATGTGGGGGACTTTGAAACACAAGAGGATTTCCGAGAAGCATTTAATACTCGAATGACTGAAAAGCGGCAGAAAGAACGGGAGAAGCGAGAAGCAGAACGGCTGCAACGGCAGAAAAACCCTGCTGGAAGAAAAGAGAATATAGAAGATAAGACGATCTATACGATTTGCGGAGTAGTTTTTGCCCACGCTATGCACCCCTACAACTACAAAACCGATGACCCGACTATCAAATTAGGAGATCAGGTGCTTGTTCCGGTCGGAGATTCGGAAGCCGTAGGAACGGTTGTTTCTGTCGGTCAATTTTTGCGTATTGCAGCTCCTTTTCCGATAGATAAAATGAAGTCAATTATCCGGAAAGTCACAGACAGTTCGGATAACGCAGAAGGACGGTGCTAATATGGACAATCAGAACCCTAAAATTGATGTGAGCCAGATTCCCGAATGGCAAATGAACCAGCTTTGTCGAACACTTCTTGACGCCTGCAAGAGATATTATTCCGACCCTGAAAATGTGCGGAAATATGAGGAATGGAAAGCATCCGGACTGACAATCCAAGAATGGAGCGAAAAGCAAAAACAGCATCGAGGTGAAGCGCAGTGTTAGAGCATCTACACTTTAGCTATGGAGGATTTGCTGCCGGCTGTACCGACATAGACATCACCGTCAAGAACGGCACGGTGCTTGCAAAGGTTGTATCCATAGTCAATCCGGATGAAATTGCGCCAATTCATCTGAGCAAAAAAGCATCTCAAAAGTGGCTTGCAACGCTTGATGAACTGAAAGTTACCAAATGGCGGGCATATTATGCCCCAATCGGCGCAATGGTTCTTGATGGCATACAATGGAGCTTGGATGTCAAGTATGAAGGAAAGCGCTGCCGCCATATTCAAGGTGACAACGCCTTTCCAAGCGATTGGTACTATTTTCTTGATTTGATGGAGCGCTTCTACTCTTTTTCGGAAGCAGGACAGATTGATAAGGCAGAACTTTATATTGAGATACATCACGACATTCCGGATGACGGCATTGGTTTGCCGTTCGCCCAAAGAGACAGGCTAACTGTTGATCGCAGAAAGAGAGTAATCGAGCATAAGCGAGAGGACGGAAATACCACTATTACAAATTCCGTCGTTGGTGACGAAGCAGATGATATTTTGTGGCGTATCGAGACTTTGATGCCGAAAATGAATGCTTCCGTTTATCTTGAAAGTAAGTCTGCTCCGATTTTGAATTTGACCGTGACTTATCATACCGGAGAAACCGTTAAAGTGCGCACCTCTTATGACCGCTTGGGATTGCCGTATGAATGGGACGAGTTCGCATCAAGCATTTTGAGATGCTTTAGCCGGTACGGATACTGCGGCTTGCTTCTTTCAAAGAGCATATATATGTCAGGAAGAAAAGAAGGAGAGTATATCTATTTGAGCGTTTCGTTTCAGAATAGTGGAAGCGGAAAGCTGTATTACTATCTGACGGACGACGACAATATCGCTGTTGACGATCAAGTGGTTGTTCCGGTTGGTAATGAAGGAAAACAGCGCATTTGTAATGTGGAAATGGTCGAATATTATGCCGCCAATGAAGTGCCGATGCCGGTCGATAAAGTGAAACATATTATCGGCAAATTCAACCCCTACGAGGCAATAGATTGTCCTGCCTGCAATAAAGCCATATCGAATGACGATTGCTATGAAATCGCACTGTGTTCCGAGGGGATTGGCTGCAAGGATGGTGTTGATGGTGTTGCTTCACGGGAACAGATAGAAAACCATAAAAAGGAATGCCTGAATTGCAAATATCACGCAGATTAAAGGAGGGACGGTGTTGTTCGCACACAAATACATATACTGCGCCGTCACTTTCGATGGGCAGAAAAGCTATTGGTACCGCACGAATGACCGTGGTTATCGTGTCGGTGATAAGGTGATTGTACCGGTTTCTAATAAATGCAAGTGGGATCAGGGCGTAATTACAAGGGTTGAAAAGTATTCGGCGGACAAAGTTCCGTTCCCACTTGATAAAACAAAAGGCGTTGTGTCAAAATGCGGCTTTTGGGGAGAAGCAAAGATCAAAAATCACAACGATACTCTCTCCAAATGCAAGGCTGGAGCCTTGGATATTTCCGTGTTTGCCGTAAAAACAAAGAAAGGCTATGTGGAAGTTATAACAACTGCCGAAGAACGGGAGCATTTTAAGAAAAACAAGACTTACAGCCGTTTCTTTCTTATTGAGGCTTTCCCACCAGCCGTGCCTGAACAAGTTGCAAGCAGACCGCCGGAGTGGAAGGAAAGAATGAAGGACTTGAGAACCCCGAAAAATGAGAGAGATTTAGGCTGGATAGATGAAATTGAGATGATTGAGGATCTCCATTGAGCATTCGTGTGAATCACCCTATATTCAAGGCTGGAAGCTGGAAATGATGGCGGAGCAGGTATTTGACCGGTACATCGAAAACGCCGACAAAGTGATGGACTTGTCTTATGCGATGCTCGAAAAGCACATTGCCGATCAGGAGGAACTGCCGGACAATACAGATGTAATCCAGCGCAAGCAAGGCGAAATCGAGAAGCTGATGAATAAGCGGACGAACCTAATTGAGATGCGAGCCGAGGGTGACATTGATAAGGAAATGTTTCGCTCAAAGAAGCAGGAGATCGAGGATCGTGTTGCCAAGCTCACGGAAGAAATCGAAGGCTTGCAGCCTGAGAAAGAACCGACAAGCAACGAGGACTATTCCGTCAAGCTCTTGGAGCTGCGGGAGCGTCTGAAGGAGTACACTGGATTTGACTACTCGGTTATCCCCGAAAGCATTGTGGAGGCGTTTATTGAGCGCATTTGGGTGTCAAAGGATGAGTTCCGCTGGTATCTGAGAACTGGAAACAAGTCAGAAGGTGAATTTGACCCCGATGACCACATCAAAATCGGCTCCTTTACGCTGACGATCGACGATGCGAAGAAGTACATTTACAGCTTCTCGACCCGCAGGAGAGTCTACAAGTGGGTGGATTTGAATGTGAGCGTGTGGATATGAAATAGTTGGCGCTATGTATTGCTTGCATCACAGGCTGCCATTAAGGCGGAGAAGTAAGGCGGAACGCCGACAGGCAATAAACCAAAAATAACAAAGCCCCGTCTGCCGGGAGACCGGCGGGCGGGGTTTTTCCTATGGAAAAAGCAGAACCCCCGATCCGGAGAACGGACGGGGGGTTCGTTTTTTATGAGGAAATATTCAGCGTTCTTCGCGGAAATAGGACAGTCCCAAGCTGGCGGGGGGCTGGTTTTCCCGCTTTTTGCGGACGCTGACCGCCACCAGCACGATGATGGTGACGAGATAAGGGAGCATCTGAATGAGGGGCAGGAGGCGCATGGGGACATTGAGGTAATTGAACAGAATGTACAGAGCGCCGAACAGGTAGGAGCCGAGGATCGCCATGGTGGGCTTCCATGTGGCGAAGATGACAATGGCGATGGCGAGCCAGCCGCGGTCGCCAAAGCCGTTATTCGACCAGATGCCGTTGCTGTAATCCATGATGTAGAAAAGACCGCCGAGACCCGCAATCATGCCGCCGATGCAGGTGGCAAGGTATTTATAGCGGGTGACATTGATGCCGGCGGCATCAGCCGTGGCGGGGTTTTCGCCCACGGCGCGCAGGTACAGCCCCGCGCGGCTGCGGGAAAGGAACAGGCTGACCGCGACCGCCAAGATCACGGCGAGGTAGACGAGAAAGCCGTAGGAGAACAGCAGCTGACCGACGGTACCCATGTCCTTGGCAAAGGGAAGCGTGGTCTTGTAGACCTTGGCGACCTTGACGAGGGCGAGATAAGGAACATCGCTTTTGACGAGCTTGATGAGCGAGCCGCCGAAGAAATTGCCGACGCCGACGCCGAAGGTGGTGATGGCAAGACCGGTGACATTCTGGTTTGCCTTGAGGGTGACGGTGAGGAAGCAGTAAAGCAGCGAGGTGAGCAGCGAGCCGGCAAGACAGCACAGCAGCGGAATGAGAATGGCGGGCACCGGCTGCACACGGGCGACGCTGTTCTGGTAGAAGAAGCCGCCGACCACGCCGGAGATGGCGCCGATGTACATGATGCCGGGGATACCGAGATTGAGGTTGCCGGATTTTTCGGTGAGGATCTCACCGGTGGCACCGAACAGGAGCGGTGTGCCCTGAAGAATGGCGCGCTGGATAAAGCTGACGATGATCTCCATATCAGTGTCCCTCCCCGCTTTCGGCGACAGGCGCCGCTTTTTTATGATGATTGAAATGTACCTGATAATTGATGAAGAACTCGCAGCCGATGATGAAGAACAGGATAATACCGGTAAGAATCTCGGAGAAATCGCTGTTTAAGCCGAACTTGGAGGTGACTTCATCGGCGCCGCGCGCCAGGAACACCAGCAGCAGCGTGGTGAGGATCATGGTAAAGGGATCGAACTTGGCGAGCCACGAGACCATGATGGCGGTAAAACCGCGCCCATCGACGAGGTTGGAATCGATGGAATGGGAGGAACCGCCGACGAGCAGCAGCCCCGCCAGACCGCAGACGGCACCCGAAAGCGCCATGGTGCGGATAATGACCTTTTTGACATTGATACCGATGTAGTGGGCGGTATTTTCGCTTTCGCCGACGACGGCGATCTCGTAGCCGTGCTTGCTGTACCGTAGGTAGATGTGCATGGCGACGCAGACGACAGCGACAACGAGGATATTGAGAAGATACTTGACGCCGAACAGCTCCGGGAACCAGCCGTGGGTGAGCAGGTCGGGGCCGACAACATTGGAGCCGGTCTTATCCGCCACCTTGAGGAAATACTCCACGAGCTGAATGGCGACATAGTTCATCATAAGGGTGAACAGCGTTTCGTTGGTGTTCCAGTGCGCCTTGAAAAAGGCAGGAATGACGCCCCAAATGACGCCGGAGAGAATAGCGGAGACCGCCATGATGAGAATGAGCAGACCATCGGAGACCTTGCCGCCCAGCACCAGCATACACACGGCGGTGGAAAGGCAGCCGATGAGCACCTGACCCTCGGCGCCGGTATTCCAGAAGCGCATGCGGAACGCCGGTGTAACCGCAAGGGAGATGCAGAGCAGAATGGCGATATCGTGCAGGGTGACCAGCATACGCCCGGTACCGAATGCCCCGTGGAAGATGGTAGCGTAGATGGAAAGGGGATCATCGCCGGTGAGAACGAGGGTGACGACGCTGCACACGATGAGCGCCAGCAGGATAGCTGCCGCGCGGATAAGAATGGCACGCCCCAGCGGGATCTGATCCCGACGGGTAACATAGAGGAACGGTTCCCGTGCCGGACGCGCGCCGGTCACCGCTGCCGCGGAATTATTCTTCGACATTTGCCGCACCCTCCCTTTCTGTTTTGGTCATCAAGAGACCGACTTCCTCCTTGGTGGCAGTTCTGCCATCTACCGTGCCGGTGATGCGCCCGCCGCTGAGGACGATGACACGGTCGCACAGCGCCAGCAGAACATCGAGGTCCTCGCCGACATAAATAACTGCCACGCCCTTTTCCTTTTGCTGATTGAGCAGGTGGTAAATGAGGTAGGAGGAGTTGATATCCAGCCCGCGGACGGGATAAGCCGCCATGAGCACGGTGGGCGCCGAGGCGATCTCCCGCCCGACCAGCACCTTTTGCACATTGCCGCCGGAAAGACGGCGCACCGGCGTGGTGGCATTGGGGGTGACGACCCCCAGCTCCTCGATAATGCGCTCCGCCAGCTCCCGCGGGGGCTGACGGTCGAGGAACGCGGAGCGTCCGCGGCGGTAGCTGCGCAGCATCATATTGTCGATAATATCCATATTGCTGACCAGACCCATGCCGAGACGATCCTCCGGCACAAAGGAAAGGCGGACACCCAGCTCCCGAATTTGCAGCGGGGTCTTATCCCGCAGGTTTTCGGTCTCGCCGCTTTTGGGGTCCTCGTAGAGGATCTGCCCCTCGGTGACGGGCTGTAAGCCGGCGATGGCCTCCAGCAGCTCCCGCTGACCGGAGCCGGCAATGCCGGCGATGCCCAGGATCTCGCCCGCGCGGGCGGTGAATCCAACCTTATCCAAAAGCTGCACGCCATCGCTGCCGACGCAGCTGACATCACGGACGATGAGGCGGTCGGCGGGGTTTTCGGGGGTCTTGCGCTCGATATTCAGCTCGACCTTCTGTCCGACCATCATTTCGGTGAGCTGAGCCTCGGTGGTCTCGGCAGTATTGACGGTTCCGGCATTGACGCCCTTGCGCAGCACGGCGACGCGATCCGACAGGCTGAGCACCTCATTGAGCTTGTGGGTGATGATGATGATGGATTTGCCGTCCTCCCGCATACGGCGCAGCACGGCGAAGAGCTTTTCGGTCTCCTGAGGGGTGAGCACGGCGGTGGGTTCATCAAGGATCAGGATCTCCGCGCCGCGGTACAGCACCTTGACGATCTCGACGGTCTGCTTTTCCGAGACGGACATGGCGTAAATTTTCTTTTTGGCGTCGATATCGAAGCCGTAGCGGGAGGAGATCTCCTCTACCCGACGGGTGGCTTCTGCCAGACGGTAGGGCTTGCCGTCCTCCACGCCGAGGACGATATTTTCGGTGGCGGTGAAAACATCGACCAGTTTGAAGTGCTGGTGCACCATACCGATGCCGCAGCGGAAAGCATCGCGCGGGGAGGAAATGGTGACAGGCTGACCGTTGACGAAGATCTCGCCCTCATCGGGGTGGTAGATGCCGGCGATCATATTCATCAGGGTGGTCTTGCCGCTGCCGTTTTCGCCCAGCACCGCCAATATCTCGCCCCGACGGACCGTTAAATTGACCTTATCATTGGCAATGACCTTTTCGCCGAAGCGCTTGGTGACATTGCGCAGCTCCAGTGCGTTCACAAAATGCCTCCTCATCGGTGTGGAATGTTCCTTTTCTCCGGCAAGGGCGGAACAGCAGGTTCTTTCTGCCTTTGCCGAAGAAAGGGAGAGAAAAAATCAAAGACACAAGGGGGGCGAAGCGCCCCCGCTTGTGCTTTGGAGTTTGCGTGCACGGCTGCGATCAGCTCTGCAAAGCCGGTCTTAGCCGCCAAAATTGGTATTCAGATTGGTAACGCCGTCGATGATGATATCGAAGTAGGGCGCGGAGCGGAAATCGACCGCGTTGGACTCATCGAAGTAGCCATCGTGGATAACATTGGTCTCGCCGGTGTAGTCGCCGTCGACATCTGCCAGATACTCGGTGAGGGTCTTGCCGTCCACGGTGAAGCTGGCGGTATCAAAGACATGCAGGGTGCCGGCTTCCAGCGCCTTGATGACTTCGCCCAGCTTTTCCACGGTGCCCTCGGCAGCGACATCGAGGTTGACGCCGGAGAGAACAACAGAATTGGTGGCGATGGTGCCGCACCAGTCGGAAGCGATCTGCTCGCCCTTGACGACGGTCTCGATGATGTACTGGAAGTAAGGTGCCCAGTTGATAGCGGAGGAAACGATGAAGGTAGTCTCACCGGCGGAGTAGGTGCTGCCGTTGTAGGAGACATTGGGAACGCCGGCAAGCTCGCAGGCGGTGGGAGCGCCGAGGGAATCGGCGTGCTGGCTGATGAGAACGCACTTATCCTTTTCGATGAGGGCGGTAGCAGCCTCCTGCTCCTTCGCCTGATCGTACCAGGAGCCGGTGTAGCGAACCTTCATGGTAGCGGTGGGGCAGACGGAGCGGGCGCCCAGATAGAAGGAGGTCATGCCGGAGATGACCTCGGCATAGGTAAAGGCGCCGACATAACCGATGACAGCCTGCTCGGCGGTGATCTCGCCCGCGGCGATCATCTCGTTGAGCTTCATGCCGGCGGCAACGCCCGCAACATAACGGCCCTCATAGATGGAGGCGAAGGCATTGTGGAAGTTTGCGATATTGGCGATCTTGCCGGAGGTGCCGGTGGCGTGGCAGAACTGAACCTCGGGATACTCCTGAGCAGCCTGCTTCATAAAGGATTCGTGACCGAAGGAATCGGCAAAGATGACCTTGCAGCCCTTGTTCTTCGCCAGATCGACGGCGGCATCGTAGCAGGAGCTGTCCTCACCGATATTGGTGACCAGTACGACCTGATCATCGGAAAGACCGAGATCCTGCTGTACCTGACGCAGCGCCTGAATGAAGTTGTTATCGTAGGTGGAATTCTCATCGTGCAGGCAGATCATGCCGATCTTGAAATCATCGGGGATCTGGGTGGTGGGGGTGACAGCGTTGCGGGGAAGGACATCGGCGGACATCCCCTTCAGATCGGGGGTGGTGGTGCCGCCGTTATCCTCGCCGCAGGCGGCGAATGCCAGAACCATCATTGCAGCAAGAAGAAATGCCAGAATCTTTTTCATGTGTGATCTCCTTTGTCATTCATGACTTCTTTTATTTGTTCCGCCCGTGGGCGGTCGAGCACAAAGCTTAATCGGTAAAGGTGACGCCCTCTTCGACGCTCATGGCGGCAATGCGGGCAAGGCTTTCCACGCGGATCCCCTGACGGCGGATCCGGTCGCCGCCATCCTGGAACGCCTTTTCGATGACGATGCCGGCGCCGACGACGGTGCCGCCCGCCTGCTGTACCAAAGAAACAAGACCCGCCAATGCTTCCCCATGCGCTAAAAAGTCATCAATGAGGAGGACACGCTCGCCGCTGTGCAGAAACTCCTTGGACACGACGACCTGATTGACATTGCCGTGCGTGTAGGAATGCACCGCGGTGGCGTAAACATCGGCGGGCAGATTGGAGGAACGGGATTTTTTGGCAAAGACCAGCGGAACGCCGAACTGCTGCGCGACAAGGCAGCCGATGGCGATGCCGGAGGCTTCTATGGTGAGGACTTTATCCACCTTTTCCCCGGCAAAGCGGGCATGGAACTCCTCCGCCAGTTTGGTGAGCAGGACGACATCGATCTGATGATTGAGAAAGCCATCGACCCGCAGAACATTGCCGGCGGCGACTTTGCCCTCGCGGCGGATATGATCCTGTAAAAGCTGCATGTGAACTTCCCTCCGGCTAAGTGTTTTTGGTGGATAAAATAAAAATCGCAGGAGATTTTTGAGGTCTCCTGCAATGCAAAGCACGACAGCGGAACAAAAGGCTCCGCCGCCTTTTCTGCATCGATAGTCCGGTCATTTACGGCGACCGGGTAGAGACTTCAAAACCATATCATTTGATTTATATCGAGCGATGATATTCAGTTCAGCCCCCGTGATGGCGGGCTCCTGTTTTCATTATACCGTCACGGTTCGGGCTTGTCAATGAACTGAATTTATACGATTTGAATGGTGATCGGGGGGCATGTTTGGTGAAAACGCCAAAAATTTGTCCCAAAAAGAAGTCGCTGGGGATTTCTGCCGTGGAAATACAAAATGGAAAAAACTTGTGCGCGCGTTCACAAAATAAAAGAAAATTATTCAGAAATGCGTGAGGATTTACGCTGCCGGATATACTACAATGACGACGGAGCGAGGGAGAAACGCTCCGGAGAAAAAATGGTCTTTTTGCAGAAAAGACCGCATGTAAAAAAGAAAGGTTGGAACTAAATTATGAAAAACAGTAAAAGATTTTTGGTGCTGCTGATGGCAGCGCTGATGGCGCTGGCGATGGTCGCCTGCGGCAGCAACAATGACCCCGCCCCGACACCCGATCCTGAACCGACCCCCGACCCCGCACCCACCACAAAGGTGGATTACAGCGGCAGCGTGACCGACTGGATCTACGCGCCCGAGACCGAGGACGAGCTGACCCGACTGCTGATCGCCATTGATGAAGTGAGCTACGGCAGCGCGGGCGCCAGCCTGCAGCAGGCAAATGCCGCGGTCTCCATTATGAAGCTGGCGATGGACGAGAGCGGCAAAGCCGAGGAAACGGTAAAGGCTTATCTGGAGGGCATGAATGAGACCCAGAAGGACTATTTCTCCTTCCAGTGGCAGCAGGCGATGAAGACCGCGCTTGCCCTGCTGAACGGTGATGAGGACGCGGCGATCCTGGAGGACGCCGGTGACGCGGACTTTGACCTGACCGCCGTAGACAGCACCAAGACCGCGGACTTCAATAACGCCGTGATCAAGCTGCTGAGCGATGCCGGCGTGACCAATGAGTGGAAGAACCACACCGATGTGGAGCCGTTCGTTTACGCTGCGGCGTAACCGGAAACAGCGATACGGAAGCAGGGGGCGCTGCATAACGCAGCGCCCCTTTTTCTCTATCCAGCGGTGGAAAGAAGCGGACAAACTTTTACAGAAGTGTTGTTTTATTCCGCAAATGTGGTAAAATAAGCATAGCTATATACAAAGCGAGGTGACACAGATGCAGGAACACTATAATCACTCCCGCCGGAGGGTGCTGCGGCGGCGACGGATACTGGTTGCCGCGGCTGCGGTGCTGCTGGTAGCGGCAGTCATATTCGCGGTCGTTCACTGGGTCATTCCCGCGCTGAACAAGGAAGTAAACCCGCCTGACCCCACGCCGACGCCCGACCCTGTGACCGACCCGACCACCGACCCGAGCGGCACCGGCAGCGAAACGCCCGTGACCGACCCCGATGATGACAATAAAGAAATTATCTACCGGAGAGAGTTTGACCCCGTGGTGCCGGAAAGCCAGCAGGTGAGCGAAAAGTGGTTTGACGACGCGGTGATCCTGGGCGACAGCCGTTCCCAAGGGCTGATCCTGTACAACAGCCTTTCCAATTGCACCTCGCTGGCGGTCAAGTCGCTTTCGCTGACCAATTACACCAAAACGGAAGCGACGCTGCCCGGACTGGGCACCGATACCGTTGCCAACCTGATCCCGCAGGTGGGCGGCAAGCGGTTCTATCTGGTCTTTGGCATGAATGATATGGGGCTTTCGGCAGATACCTTCGGGCAGTATTTCAGCCGCCTGGTCGATCTGATCCAGAAGAGCCACCCCGATGCCGATATTTACGCGCAGGCGGTGCTGCCGGTGACCGAGCTGAAGGAGCAAAGCGGCGCTGCCAACGGGTTTTCGCTGGCGCACGTAAAGGAATTCAATGAAGCGCTGATGCAGGTCTGTATTGATAAGCAGATCTGGTATCTGGATATCCCCGAAACGCTGGTAGACGAAAACGGCTACCTGCTGGACGACGCCAGCTGGGACGGCGTACACCTGAACGCCAGCTACTGCCGCGACTGGCTGCAATACTTGCTGTGCCATGTGGTGCTGCCGGAGGACTACAACGGCGAGTACGATGTACCGGAGAGCTACCACCCCGGCGATGTAGTGATCGACGGCGTGACGGTCTACGACTTCCAGCCCGCGAACTGATAAACATACCATTTAGGAGGAGAACCCCATGAAAAAACTGATCGCTGTACTGCTTGCCGCGGTACTCTGCCTTTCCTTTGCCGCCTGTGGCGGCGACAAAACCGCCGATAAGACCGTGGACGCTTCCGCTATGTTCCAGGCGCTGCTGACCGGCGTGACCTACACCGACAACGCGACCGAGCTGGACAGCAGCATGGCAAGCGTACTGCTGGGCGGCGAGCTGCCCGAGGATACCGTGGCGTATCTGGCGGCGAATGATTCCGCCTACCTGCGCTGCGCAGTCTTTGCCTGCAAGGATAAGGACGCCGCCGCCGCGGTGAAAAAGCTCATCCAGACCTACATTGATGACAGCATTGACGCGAAATACAACGTAGACGAGGTGGCGCTGCTGCAGAACGCCAAGATCCACACCATGGGCAACTATGTGGCGGTGGCTGTGACCGACGACGCCGACAATGTGAACAAGATTATTGACCAATACTTTGCCTGAGAAGAATAACACGCTGTGCCGAAGCTGCCGATGAGGGCGGCGCGGCGGAGCGTGGGAGCGCTGCCTCTCCCCTGCGGGGAGGGCGGCGCGACGGGTCAGCGGAGCCGTGCCGCCCGATGGGGGCAGGGCGCGGTTTTTCCCCCGACAATGACGCAGAATTCCAAGGGTCGCAGAGACAAATCCTCCGCGACCCTTGCCCGCTTGTAAGGAGTTTCTATGGTATTCAGCAGTCTGACCTTTTTATTCCTGTTTTTCCCCATAGTGATGGGGGTGTACTACCTGTGCCCGCGGGCGTTGCGCAACCTGTGGCTGCTGGTGGTCAGCCTGCTGTTCTACGCATGGGGTGAGCCGGTATATATCCGGCTGATGGTCGCCTCCATTCTGTTCAATTACCTGTGTGGGCTGGGGGTCTCCGCTTTGCAGAAGCGGGAGAAAAAGGGCTTAGCCAAAGCGCTGCTGGTCCTGTGCATTGCGGGGAATATCGGGGCGCTGGGCGTCTTTAAGTACGCCGACCTGCTGCTGGGCACCATCAACAGTATTACCGGCAGCGGGCTTGCTCTGCTGGAGCTGGCGCTGCCCATCGGCATCAGCTTTTACACCTTCCAGGCGCTGAGTTATGTCATTGATGTATACCGGGGCACCGTGGCGGCACAGAAGAACCCCATCACCTTTGGCACCTACATTGCGCTGTTCCCGCAGCTGATCGCGGGTCCCATTGTACAGTACAAAACAGTGGAGGAGCAGCTCTCCCATCGTCGGGAAACAACGGCGCAGTTTGCGGCAGGCATCGGGCGGTTCACCGTGGGCTTAGGCAAAAAGGTGCTGATCGCCAACCAGGTGGGCGCGCTGTGGGATACCGTCGCGGCGCTGCCGCAGGCAGGGCTTTCCGCCGGCACCGCATGGCTGGGAGCGATCGCCTTTACCTTTCAGATCTACTTTGACTTTTCCGGCTATTCCGATATGGCGATCGGGCTGGGAAAGATGCTGGGCTTTGAGTTCCTTGAAAACTTTGACTATCCCTACCTTTCCCGCAGCATTACCGAATACTGGCGGCGGTGGCACATCTCGCTGGGGACATGGTTCCGCGAGTATGTATATATCCCGCTGGGCGGCAACCGCCGCGGGCTGCCCCGCCAAATTCTTAACCTTATTATCGTGTGGGGACTGACCGGACTGTGGCACGGCGCCAGCTGGAACTTCCTGCTGTGGGGGCTTTATTACGGGGTCATTCTTATCATAGAAAAGGTATGGCTGCTGCGCCCGCTGCAAAAGGCGCCCGCTGCGGTGCAGCATCTCTATTCCCTGCTGCTGATCGTGCTGGGCTGGGTCATCTTTGCGCTGACGGATTTCGGCGCTATCGGCGGGTACTTCGCGGCACTGTTCGGCGCGCACGGCGGTGCGGACAGCAGCACGCTGTACCTTTTAACCTCCAATCTGATATTGCTGGTCATTGCGGGCTTTGCCAGCACCCGTCTGCCCGCAAAGCTGGCGTCGGGCTTGGTACGGCGGCTGACGCCAGCCGGTCAGACGGCGGTAAAATGCGTTTTTTACGCCGGCGTGCTGCTGATGTGCATTGCTTTCCTGGTGGGCGACAGCTACAATCCATTCCTGTATTTCCGGTTCTGAGAGGAGGCGCCTGATATGAAAAAGCAGAATATCATCATTATCATCGTTTTCGGCGCCCTCATTTTCGGGCTGGGACTGCTGGGGTGGCTGACGCCGGACCAGGAATTTTCCGAGAACGAGAACCGCTACCTGCAAAAGCTGCCGGAGCTGACCGCCGACATGGTGGAAAGCGGGGAATTCGGGGACGAGGTGGAGGATTACCTGAGCGACCAGTTCTGGCAGCGCGACCGCTGGACGGCGGTACGCAGCCGCATCAAGATGCTGCTGCAGAATAAGGACATCGGCGGGGTGTACCTGTGCGAGGACGGCTATTACATTGAAAAAGTAACACAGAACGATGTGGACGAAGCGCGCCTGCAAAAGAACATCGCAACGGTGCGGCAGTTCTTCGACCTGTGTACCGAGCGGGGACTTTCGGTGGATCATCTGGCATTCATGCCGGTACCGACGCCCGGCTATATCCTGAAAGACAAGCTGCCGCGCTATGCCTCTCTTTTTGATGAGGACGCGGTATTTGCTGAGCTGCAGTCGGAATTCGGCAGCCAGCTGGTAGACCTGCGGGCGGACTTTGCGAAAGCGGCAGAAAGCGAGCAGCTTTACTACCGCACCGACCACCATTGGAAAACAGCAGGCGCCCTGCTGGGCTACCAATGCTACCGCGCGGCGATGGGACTTTCCGTTCCCGCGGCGGCGGATTACGCTGTGGAGCAGTATGAAGGCTTCCGCGGGACGCTGTACAGCAAGGTGCTGGATAAAAACGCGGCGACCGATACCATTGAGCTGTACCGTTGGGACGGCGATACCGCCTTGACCGTGACCTACGATAACGCCGACCACGCCGGCTGCTACGACATGGCGAAGCTGGAGCAAAAGGATATGTACGAGGTGTTCTTCGACGGGAATTGGAACACCGTGACCATCACCGGTGGAGAGGAAAACGGACGCCGCCTGCTGGTGCTGAAGGACAGCTACGCCAACGCCCTGCTGCCCTTTGCGGCGGCGGACTACGAAAAGATCGTGGCGGTAGACCTGCGGTATTATCTCGGCTCGCTGAGCGAGCTGATGGAGCGGGAGGACATTACCGATGTGCTGGTGCTGTACAGCACCTCCGCCTTTATCAGTGATGCCAAGATAGACCGGCTGGCGCTGGAGATGGGGAAATAATGTAAGAGGTCTGACCTGCGGCGTCAGACCTTTTTCTTTTTATATAGGCGGCGTGGCTCATTGGTCAGCCCCGCGATATAATCGGTGGAGACATTGTAGAACTCCGCCAGCCAGATAATAAATTCAAAAGGCGGTTCCCGCTTGCCCTGCTCGTAATTGGTGTAGGTAGTCTTGTGCATTCCCAGTATTTTTACCAGCGCTTCCTGCGTCAGATCGGCGTCCTCCCGCAGATCCCGAATTCGTGTATAATGCGCCATAAAGCACCTCCTCTTAGAAGATTTGCTCCATCATACGAAAATACATCAAATGATGTTGACAAAATACATCATTTGATGTATTTTAAGGTTGCCCGCAAACTGTGATTCTGGAGGGAAATGTGATGATAACCGTAAAAGCAAAGGAAATGAACCCTGTACATTCTATCCGCTATATGGGCGCGGAAAACGCCACCATGGAAAGCATGATGGATTATTTTGCACAGAAAGCCGCCGAATATGGGCTTATCTATGAGTTCCAGGAGGGCGAAATCTCCTATGGACTTTTTCACAGTCCTATCCCCTGCACCGTACTGATCCACCCCAAGCACCTTGACTGGAACAGTGAAAACGAATATTTCAAGTTCTGCTTTACGCGGCAGGTGCAGGGAAACACCTGCACCATCGAGGTATCCTCCTTTGGGCGCAGCACGCAGATGAAAGCAGCCGATTTTGCCGAAAACACCAAGATCTTTGACGGTGGCGGGAGACTCGGAGTTGCTGCGGGAATTCTGCGCGGCGGTGCCGGAGGTGCGGGCTTTGCCATCGGCAGCGCTGCGGCTGGTGTCGGTAAGGCTGGTGTCAAGGCGATCGCCAAAGGCATTAACGCCTTGATTCGTGATCCTTCCGCCCTTGCAGAGGAACAATCATGGTATAATCTGCTCTTTACCGTTATCGGTGAAGTGCTGAATTAAAAAGGAGGGCTTACTATGGCTGCAAAGTGCGAAAACTGTGACTATTACGATCCCAAGACCAAAAGCGGGAGCAAGGGCTATTGCGACCGCCACGGCTGTTATGTTGACCCCGATTCCACTCCGCAAAAGGAAGGGTGTAAATCCTACAAGTAATTCTCTCGAACAAAAAAGACCCTGCGGGGTCTTTTTTGTTATGCGGATATTCTGCGCCGAAGTGCAAAAAATATCGGCATTAGATTTGATTGGCGGGAGTTTACCTTATGAAGCAGAAAAAGCTGTGGGGCGTCCTTGGCGGTATTGGCGCGGGTTTCATAAACGGGCTGTTGGGCGCGGGCGGCGGCATGGTGGTGGTGCCGCTGCTTTCGGCGCTGGGGGTACGCGGCAAAAAAAGCCACGCCACGGCGCTGATGGTCATTGTGCCGCTTTCGCTGGTGAGCGCCGTGCTGTACCTTATAGAAGGACGGGTGACGGTGGTAGACGCACTGCCGTGGCTGCCGGGCAGTCTGCTGGGGGCGTACCTGGGCAGCCGGCTGCTGCCGAAAATTTCGACCGGCTGGCTGAAGCTGTGCTTTGGCGGGCTGATGCTGTGGGGAGGGCTGCGGCTGCTATGAGCTGGATTTGGATCGCTGCCGCTTCGGTGATCAGCGGGGCGCTGGGCGCGATGGGACTGGGCGGCGGGGGGATCCTGCTGCTGGTGCTGGTGTGGGCAGGGCTGCCGCAGCTGACGGCGCAGGGGATCAACCTTTTGATGATCCTGCCGGTGGGACTGCTGGGGCTGTACTTCCACCGAAAAAACGGGCTGACCGACGGACGCGCGGCGCTGCCGCTGCTGCTGGGTGGGCTGCCCGCTGTGCTGCTGGGCGTACTGCTGGGCGACCGGCTGGGGGAGGAAACGCTGCGCACCTGCTTTGGGGTGCTGGTTCTGCTGCTGGCGGCACGGGAGCTGTGGCTGGGGATCCAAGCGATCCGGCAGGACGGTTGGCGGCTGACTGCGCCGCAAGACAAAAAAGATGCCGATGAGGGACAGTGAGGGGCAAACAGGGGCGCAGCCGCATCTGTCCGCGCCACAGGCACGGACAGATGCGGCGGGCGAAGCCCGCCGACGGCGCGAAGCGCCGGTGATGCGCCCCGATCCGGCACCCTGCCGGAAGCCAAAGCCGCCATACCGTGCATAATCCGGCGGCGTGTGGTGAACAATAGCATTGACTTGCCGTGAGAGAAGTCATCCTAACACTGAGTGCAAAGGAAGGTTGAATATGAACCGAAACAGCCGGATCTGGTCATTTATGAAGGCGAAGGGCTTTTACATTGCCCTGGCGCTGTGCATTACCGGTGCGGGCACTGCCGCATGGCTGACCGCGCAGAACACAATAAACGGAATAAGGGAGCAGCAGACCGAACCGCCTGCCGTGACCCACGAGCAGGAGGGAAAGCAATGGGACTACAACGATGTGATAGAGCAGCAGGTAAAGGGCAATACCGATACGCCAAAGCCTTCGCAGCCCTCGTCACCCTCTACTGTGCCGGATGTCTCCTCTACCACGCCCTCCGCTGCGGCAAACGACTCCGCATTGCCGGACAGCTCCGGCGCATCGGCACCGCTGTGCTTCTCCTTGCCAGTACAGGGCAGTAAGCTGCTGGCGCCCTTCAGCGGCGGGGAACTGGTAAAAAACCATACCCTGAATGTATGGCGCACCCATGACGGGGTAGATCTGGCGGCGGAAAAAGGTACTGCCGTGACTGCTGCCGAAGCGGGAACGGTAAGCGCCGTGACGACCGATCCCATGTGGGGCGGCACCGTGACCCTGGATCATGCCGATGGCACCCAGACCATCTACTGCGGGATAGCGCCGGAAAAGGCGCTGAAGGTCGGCGATACCGTGACCGCCGGTCAGGTGCTGGGCAGTGTGGATACCGTGACCGCCGAAGTCTCGATGGAAAGCCACCTGCACTTCGCGGCAAAGAAGGATGGGAAATTTATTGACCCGATGACCCTTGCTGGGCTGGAATAAGGAAAAGCCCTCCGGCATGGAGCCCTGTGCCGGAGGTCACTTTTTATCCCATAACGAAAAAAGACGCTATGCATCCAAAAACGGAGCATAGCGTTTTCCTCTTGCCGGAGCTTAAAGAATTAAGCCTCGGAGATGGCGCCAACGGGGCAGGTACCGGCGCAGGAACCGCAATCAATGCAGGCACCCTCGTCGATCTCGCAAACGCCGCCGGCATCCTTGATGGCACCGACGGGGCAAGCACCCATGCAGGCGCCGCAGCCGATGCAGGCATCGCCAACTTTGAAAGCCATAGTATTGTACCTCCTGACAGGATCTTTGCCATACGCCCTATCCAGCCCTATGCTGTTTTGGGAATGGCGAACTACAGACCAGTTCCCCAGTCTGTTCACGGGTATTATAGCATACTCTCCCAAAAAATCAAGAGTTTTTGCGGGGCAAGGCAGCAGCCCGCCGCTGGGAACGCAGTATGCGGTGGAGGCAAGGACGCCCGCAGGGCAAACCGTCCCCCGTAGGGGACGGTTTCGGCGGCGAAGCCGCCGGCTCCGGCTGCGCCGGAGCGCCCTGCGGGCGGATCTTCCTCTTTGCTGTCACTTCGTTTTACAGGGCGGCGGGCTGCTTGACGCCACGCATGGTCAGCGAGATTCGACCGCGCTTCTGGTCGACCTCCAGCACCTTGACCCGCACAATATCCCCTACTTTAAGCACCTCGCCGGGGTGCTTTACATATTTTTCACCCAGCTGGCTGATGTGCACCAGACCGTCCTCGTGCACGCCGATATCCACAAAGGCACCGAAGTCCACCACATTGCGGACGGTACCGGTCAGCTCCATTCCGGGCTTTAAGTCCTTCATTTCCAGCACATCGCTGCGCAGCACCGTGGGCGGCAGCGCCTCGCGGGGGTCACGACCCGGCTTTTGCAGCTCGGCGATGATATCCCGCACCGTCGGCTCACCGGCGGCAAGCTGTTCCGCCAACGCCTGATAACCCAGCTTTTCCGCCATGGCAGGCAGCTCTTTCATTTTATCGGTGCCGATCTCCGCCATAGAGCAGCCGCACAGGGCAAGCAGCTTTTCGGCAATGGGATAGCTTTCGGGGTGAACGGCGGTAGCGTCCAGCGGGTTTTTACCGCCGGTGATGCGCAGAAAGCCCGCGCACTGCTCATACGCTTTTTTGCCGAGCTTCGGCACCTTGAGAAGCTGGGGGCGGGCGGTGAAGCCGCCGTTTTCCTCGCGGTATGCCACAATGTTCTTGGCAATAGCGGCATTGATGCCGGCGATATGCCCCAGCAGGGAGGGCGACGCGGTATTCAGATCGACACCCACCGAGTTGACGCAGCTTTCCACGACACCGGCAAGCGCCGCGTCCAAACGGGCGGGCGGCATATCGTGCTGGTACTGTCCGATGCCGATGGCTTTGGGGTCGATCTTCACCAGCTCCGCCAGCGGGTCCTGCAGGCGGCGGGCAATGGAGACCGCGCTGCGCAGGTTGACATCATATTCGGGGAACTCCTCGCTTGCCAGCTTGGAGGCGGAATAGACCGAGGCACCCGCCTCGCTGACGATGGCATACTGCACCGGCAGACCGCTTTCCGCGATCAGCTCCGCCACGATCTTCTCCGATTCCCGACTGGCGGTGCCGTTGCCGATGGAGATAACGGTAACATGATGCTTTTTCAAAAGCTCGGTCACCTTTCGCTTGGTCTCGGCAATTTTATTAAAGGGCTGGGTAGGATAGACCACAGCGGTATCCAGCACACGACCGGTAGCATCTACCACTGCCAGCTTGCAGCCGTTGCGGTAGCCGGGATCCCAGCCCAGCACCACCTGACCGGTCAGCGGGGGCTGCATCAGCAGGTGGTGCAGGTTTTCGGCAAAGACATGGATCGCCTGCTCGCTGGCGGTCTCAAACAGCTCGCGGAAGGTCTCGTTTTCCATGCTGGGGGCGATCAGCCGCTTCCAGCTATCGGCGCCCGCCTCCGCCACGGCGCGTCCGCAGGCATTATTGGCGGTCACGGTCTTGCGGTGGATCGTTTCCAGCGCCTTTTGCTCCTCCAGCACGATCGCCGTCTTGAGGAATCCCTCCTTTTCACCGCGGTTCAGCGCCAGCACACGGTGCGGGGCAATGCGGCTGACCGGCTCCTTAAAGTCATAGTACATTTTATAGGTAGTATTCTCGGTGCTGTCGCCGGTGGCGGTCACAACTGCCGCACGGCGGATCAGCAGGCGCAGCGCCTTGCGGATCTCGCCGTCATCGGAGATATCCTCCGCCAGAATATCCATCGCGCCGGAGAGCGCCTCCTCGGCGGTCTCCACACCTTTTTCGGCATTGATATATTCCTCCGCCATGGAGAGCGGCTCCCGCAGGGTGTTCTGGGCGCGGATCGCCGCTGCCAGCGGCTCCAGCCCCTTTTCCCGGGCAATGCTGCCGCGGGTGCGGCGTTTGGGCTTGTAGGGGCGGTACAGATCCTCCACCTCCGCCAGCGTGCCCGCCGCGTTGATGGCGGCTTCCAGCTCCGGCGTCAGCTTTTCCTGCTCGGTAATGGAGCGCAGTACCTCCTCCCGACGCTTTTGCAGACCGCGCAGGTACTCCAGCCGGTCGCTGAGGTCGCGCAGCGCGGCATCGTCCAGACTGTCGGTCATCTCCTTGCGGTAGCGGGCAATAAAGGGAATGGTGTTCCCCTCGTCCAAAAGGCGCACCGCCGCCTCCACCTGCGCGGGGCGGAGCTTCAGCTCCTGCGAAAGCTGCTGTATCAGTTCCATTTTTGTTCCTCTCTTTCGGGGCAGAATTACCCTCCTATTATAGCTTATTCGGCGGCACGGGGCAACTGACCTTGCCTTGCGCCGTGATTGAATATTCACTTTTAATTGCATATTTATTCATTCTACATTTTCAAATTTGTTGTTTTTCACTAGTTATCTTATTGCATTTTCGTTTCTTATCTCCGTTTTAGCCCTTTACTTTCACGCATGGTCGTGTATAATAATTCATGTAATCTGTGCTATGGCGGCGAGGACACCGCCGGAGCGACACCAAATAAACAAAACCGAAAGATAAAAGGAGACTGTACCATGAAAAAAATGTTTGCTGTTCTGCTGGCTGCCATGATGCTGCTGGCGATGGTTGCCTGCGGCAACAATAATAACGAGCCTGCCCCCGAGCCCACCCCCACCCCCGATGCGACCAAGACCCTGTATATGGCGACCGAGGGCACCTTCCCTCCCTATGAGTACTATGACGGCGATACGCTGGTCGGCATTGATGTAGAGATTGCCGGTGCCATTGCCGAAAAGCTGGGTATGAAGCTGGAGGTCGTTGATATCGCGTTTGATTCCATCGTAAGCGGCGTGCAGGCCGGCAAGTACGATATGGGTATGGCGGGCATGACCGTCAATGAGGAGCGTCTGGAGCAGGTCAACTTCTCCGACAGCTATGCCACCGGTATTCAGGTCGTTATCGTCAAGGAGGGCGGCAAGGTCCAGTCCCTCGATGATATGGGCGCTGAGGGCGTCATCATCGGCACCCAGAGCGGTACCACCGGCTTTATGTACGCTTCCGATGACTTCGGCGACGAGAAGGTAAAGGGCTTCACCAAGACCACCGATGCCGTTGCCGCGCTGATTAACGGTCAGGTAGACTGCGTCATGCTGGATAACGAGCCTGCCAAGGCGCTGGTCGCTGCCAACCCCGATTCCGGTCTCTCCATTCTGGATACCGCCTACACCGTTGAGGATTACGCCATTGCCATCAACAAGGACAATGCCGAGCTGCTGAGCCAGATCAACACCGCGCTGGCGGAGCTGAAGGCGGACGGCACCCTGCAGAGCATCATCGATAAGTACATCAAGTAATAAGCCATTTTCATTCCCTTTGTTCTTTGTTTTTCATTACCTTCCGCAGCGGGACGGAGCCACACGGCTCCGCCCCGTCCTGCTGTCTTTATTCCGTTCCAGCCTTATTTCAGATAGAAAAGAGGGAAAGCATTGTCTGATTTCGCCCTGTGGTGGGAGCAGCTGAAGGCTGACTTTATCACCTGCTTTATTACCAAGGACCGCTGGCGCTACATCACCCGCGGCTTGGGCAATACCCTAAAGATCGCGCTGGTCGCCGTTCTTATCGGTATCGCCATCGGCTCCATTGTCGCTATCGTGCGCAGCGCCCACGATAAAAATATCCATGAGATGCGCCCGGGATTAGGGCGTACCCTGCTGAAGATCGCCAACGCCATCTGCAAGGTGTATCTTACTGTTATCCGCGGCACCCCTGTCATGATCCAGCTGCTTATCATGTTCTTTGTCATCTTTACCTCGGCGCGGGACGGCGTGCCGGTGGCGATGCTGTGCTTCGGCATCAATTCCGGCGCCTATGTGGCGGAGATCATTCGCGCGGGCATTATGTCGGTGGATAACGGACAGAGCGAGGCGGGACGCAGCCTTGGTCTTAACTTTGTGCAGACCATGTGGTACATTGTCATTCCGCAGGCGTTGAAAAACACCCTGCCTGCCCTTGCCAATGAATTCATCGTCCTGCTGAAGGAAACCTCCGTTGCCTGCTATGTGGCGGTCAACGACCTGACCCGCGGCGGCGAAATTATCCGCGGCGCTACCTATCAGCAGCTTTTACCGCTGCTTGCCGTAGCGATCATTTACCTGCTGCTGGTGATGTTCTTCAGTTGGCTGGTAGGCAAACTGGAAAGGAGGCTGCGCAGCAGTGACCACTAAACCGATCATTGAGGTAAAAGACCTGAAAAAATCCTTTGGCACGCTGCAGGTGCTCAAGGGCATCAATACCGAGGTGCAAAAGGGCGAGGTCGTTGTAGTCATCGGTCCATCCGGCAGCGGCAAGTCTACCTTCCTGCGCTGCCTGAACCTGCTGGAGACCCCCACTGCCGGTTCCATCTTTGTGGACGGCACCGAGATCACCGACCCGAGGTGTGATATCAACCAGCACCGGCAGAAGATGGGCATGGTGTTCCAGCACTTTAACCTGTTCAACAATATGACCATTCTGCGCAACATGACGCTGGCGCCCATGACCCTGCTGAAAAAGAGCAAAGAGGACGCTGAGGCGCAGGCGCTGGCATTGCTGCGCCGCGTAGGACTGGAGGATAAGGCAAACGCCTATCCCAGCCAGCTTTCCGGCGGACAGAAGCAGCGGATCGCCATAGTGCGGGCGCTGTGCATGGACCCCGAAGTAATGCTGTTTGATGAGCCGACCAGCGCCCTTGACCCCGAAATGGTGGGCGAGGTGCTGGACGTTATGAAGGAGCTGGCGCAGGACGGCATGACGATGGTGGTCGTCACGCACGAGATGGGCTTTGCCCGCGAGGTAGGCAGCCGCGTGCTGTTTATGGACGAGGGCATCATCATGGAGGAAAATGAGCCGCATGAGTTTTTCGCCCACCCCCGGTGCGAGCGTTTGCAGAGCTTCCTTGCCAAGGTGCTTTAATGAAAACAAATATCCCCCGCAGATTTTGCCGTCTGCGGGGGTTTTCTTGTCTCTTGGAAAAAGTTATTCCAGGATATTGCGGGCGACATAGACGCCGCTGGCGGAGGCGTGGGACAGCGAATGGGTGATGCCGCTGCCATCGCCGATGATGTAAAGCCCGCGGTGTCCGCGGCTTTCCAGCTTTTTATCCACCTCGACCTCCATATTGTAGAACTTGACCTCCACGCCGTACAGCAGGGTATCCTCGTTGGCGGTGCCGGGGGCGATCTTATCCAGCGCGTAGATCATCTCCACAATGTCGTCCAGAATACGCTTGGGCAGCACTAGACTGAGGTCGCCGGGGGTGGCATTGAGCGTCGGGGTGATGAATGCCTCCTCCATACGCTCCGGCGTGGAGCGGCGCCCGCGGATCAGGTCACCGAAGCGCTGAATGATAACGCCGCCGCCCAGCATATTGCTGAGCCGCGCGATGCTTTCGCCGTAGCCGTTGGAATCCTTGAACGGCTCTGAGAAATGCTGCGCCACCAGCAGCGCAAAGTTGGTGTTTTCGGTCTGGCGGCGGGGATCCTCATAGCTGTGCCCGTTTACGGTAATAATGCCGTTGGTGTTCTCGTTCACCACGGCACCCTTGGGGTTCATGCAGAAGGTGCGCACCTTATCGCCGTACTTTTCGGTGCGGTAGACGATCTTGCTTTCGTACAGCTCATCGGTAAGATGGGCGAAAACCGCCGCGGGCAGCTCCACCCGCACCCCCAGATCGACACGGTTGGAATGGGTAGGAATCGAAAGATCTTTACACACCGTTTCCATCCACTTACTGCCGCTGCGCCCAACCGAGATCACGCACTTTTGGCAGGTGTAGTCGCCCGCCGCGGTGGAAACACGGTAGCCGCCTTCCTCCGCCGCCACCGCCGTGACCGGTGTGTCAAAATGGAACTCGACCTTATCCTTCAGCTCCTCGTACAGGTTCTGCAGCACCTCGTAGTTGATATCGGTGCCCAGATGCCGCACCGAAGCGTCCAAAAGGTGCAGGTCATTCTGGATACAGACCGTCTTAAAGCGGGTGCCTGCCGTGGAATACAGCTTGGTACCCTCGCCGCCGTGGGTCAGGTTGATCTCATCGACATAGCGCATCAGCTCCAGCGCCTGCTTTTTGCCAATGTATTCGTACAGCGTGCCGCCAAAGTCATTGGTGATATTATACTTGCCGTCGGAAAAAGCGCCGGCACCCGAAAACCCGGTTGTAATGTGGCAAAACGGCTTGCAGTTTACACATTTTTTTGTTTTGGCTTTCGGGCAATGCCGATTTTCAATCGATTGCCCTTTTTCTACAATTACAATAGATTTTTGGCTGCCCCGGCGAATCAGTTCTAAGGCAGTAAAAATGCCGGCAGGGCC
>JBNMIL010000004.1:0-31872 GCA_050873265.1 Angelakisella sp.
TGGGGGTAGCGATCTCGCTGATGATATTGAACGGGGTGAGCACCGCGATGGGCTGGGTGTAGCCCTTGAGGTAGCCGCCGACGCCGTTGGTCTTGATCTTGGTGGCGGTGATGAGCACGAACACCAGTACCGCCCAGCCCAGCTCGGTGGAAAGATCCGCCGTGGGAGAGAACAATCCCAGCAGACCGGAAAGGCTGGAAAGCAGCGACAGTGAGAAAATGGCGGCGATGAACGGCGCATAGTGGGAAAAGCGCGGTCCCATATTGCCGTCTACGAAGTTCTGCGCGGTATTGACAAGAAACTCGGCGATGGTCTGACGGGTGGTGACATTGTCGACCCGCAGATCATGGGTGAGCCAGATGCAGAACACGGTAAGCAGCAGCATGATGCCCCAGGTGACCACCAGTGTGGCGGTGATGGGAATGCCGCCCAGAATGGGCAGTGTGGTAAAGACCGGAGAGCCGGTGATCTCGATATTCATGCGGCGGGCGCCTCCTTTGGCTGCGGTTTATAGAACCCCAGAAGCTGCATGACCGAGATGGTGATGCGGGGGAAGAACAGTGCCAATGCCGTAGCGATGCCATTGAGCGCGGCGAGCCGGAAGCCCAGCACCGCGATGACGCAGGTGAGGAGCATCCGCAGCGAATAGGAAAGCTGGGCGATCTTTTTGGCTTTTTCGGCATCTGCCGCCGCCCGCTGCACGGTAAAGCCCAGCAGGACGAAATTGAAGACCGCAAAGCACGCGCCGACTGCCGTACCCAGCCAGACGGTACTATCCAGCCGACCCAGCACCGCGAAGATCGCGATCTGCACCGCGGCACACACAGCCGTGCCGATGGCGATGTGCCGTACTTCCTTCATGACTGATTTTTGGAGCTTCATTTTTTCTGCACCTTCCTTTTATCGTTTGCCGCGGGACTTGTCCCCTCTCGCGGCGAAGCGCTATTCGTGGTCGTTATAGGCAATGGGCTTTTCGCCCTTACTCTCTTTTTGCGAGATCCTTTTGCAGTAGCGGAGGAACGAGACGGCGCTGCACGCTGAGGCGGCAAGCCCGATGAGAATGGCGGCGACCATGACCCATGTGCCCCAGCCCCATCTGCTTTGCGCAAGGTGCCCGAGGAACACACATAAAAGCGTCGGGGCGACCAGGGAGACACCCAGCTGGGTGAGCCACAGGAGCTTCTGGAGCTGCTTCATCTTGTCCCTCCCGATCCAAAAAATGCCGTTTTCTTGGCGAATTCTTTATACTTCTTTTCGATAGGAATATAGCGTATCGCACATAAATTTCCCTGAGGGCGAAGCGGCTCCGGCGGTTCTCGCCGCTTCCTCTGCAATAAGCGGCAACCGCCGGAGCGCCCCCAAATCAAGGAGGTTACGGGGAAAAATCCATGTCCGATGGGTCAGCGGCGGGCAACTCCCTTGGCGCGGAGCACCCGACTGACTACCGCTATTATATCTATCACCCATTTGAAAGGAAATAATCAATGCTGTTGCATTATCTTGCAATTTTCTTGTGGTTATGCTACAATCTCCGCAGTTTTCTACTTAATATTGCGTAGCACTACTTTTTAAGGTGCCGAAAGGAGTTCCCCCACCGATGCGTTCCTCTTTGTTCGACTATGAATGGCAGTTCCTCACCCAGATGATCACCCGTATCCACTATGCCCCCAGCTATGAGGAGCTGTGCCGCCTGCTGCTGGAGGATCAGCTCCCGACGCTGATCCCCTTTGACCGCGCGGTGGTCTTCCAGACCGGCAGGCAGAACGGGCAGGGCACGGTGAGTGAGCCGTACACCGTCGGCATGCCGAACGACCCGAAGAAAAACCCGTTTTTGAACCGGGAGGTCATTCCGCGGTGGTCGCAGTTTATTATGGCGCCGCACAGCACCGTCTTTTTGCAGTCCGATCTTATCGCCGCCGAGGACTGGATCCACTCCGATATCTACCAGAACATCTGGGAGCCGTGCCACCTTTACTGGGCGTTGGGGGTGACCATCCAGTACCGCGACCGCCCGCTGGCGCTGCTGGCGCTGTTCCGCGACCGGGACAAGGCGGACTTTACCCCCAAGGAGTTCCACATTCTGCACACGCTGAAGGACGCGCTGGAGCGGAAGTTCTACGACCTGCTGGCAGAGCCGACCGCCGGCACGCTGCCCGCCGAGCGTCTGCGGCAGGCGGCGGCAAGCTACGGGCTGACCAAGCGGGAGACCGAGATCGCCGAGCTGGTGTGCCGCAACCTTTCCACCGAGGAGATCTGCGAAAAGCTGTACCTGGCGCCCGCCACCCTGAGCAAGCATCTTTCCAATATCTACGGCAAGGTGAAGGTCACGGGCAGAATAGCGCTGATGGCGCTGCTGACCGGAACACGGGGCGCGTAAGCCATAACCATAAAATAAAATATTGTATAGAAAAAAGGAGCCGGGGGAGGCTCCTTTTTTAATGGAAATTCTATTTGCTTTCCAAATGGCAGCAATAAATATTCTTGCTCATTTTTGTGGTTTTCTTAACGACCCGTTGTGATATTAGTCAAAAACCTGAAGCGATATTTATACTTTACGGACAAAGTATCAGAATTGGTCATATGACCTTTTCTTTTGTTGGGCGCTGTGCTATTTTTCAGGCAGAGGGAAGCGCTACAGACTGTAGTTACTGGAGAAACGCTCCAGTGCTTCGGCGTCCTTCACCACAAAGCATTTTTTGCGGTAATCGATGATCCCCTGCTGAACGCAGCCCCGTACCACCCGATTGACGCTGCGCAGCGGCGCACGCACCTGAGAGACCAGCTCCTCCTTGGTAAGGCGGGAAAGCTGACCCCTGCTGTAATAACTCCAGATGCAGCCCAAAACGCGTTCCTTGATGGGCAAAAGGGCAATGCGCGACATGGAGTCGGAGGTAACATACATGCGGCGGGTGAGCATTTCACAAAGATAAAGGTCGAAATCAAACACCTCCCGCATCCAGTGGAACACCGTCTCCTTATCCAACACCAAAATTCGGCAGGCGGTTTTTGCCCGCACCTCGTAAGGCTTGTACTCCGGAGAAAAGATCTCCACCTCCCCGAACACCTCGCCGGTGGAAAAGGTATTGACCACAATGGCATTGCCGCCGCCCGATTCCTTCTGCACCTCTACCACGCCGGAACAGATGAGGTAAAGACAGCAAGCCGGCATTTGGCTGGGAGAAATGATGCACGCCCCCGCCGGATATTCCTTCTGCTGGAATTTGTGCCGGATCTCCGGCGGCGCGGACGCTGCCAGCTCCAGAATGTCTATTGCCATAATACCCCTCCCCTGATGCCGTGACATTTACTTTATTTTTAGTATAGCATTTTATCCCGCGGCTGAAAAGGGACAATGAGACGGTTACGCGGCGCACAGCGCCTGTAATAAATGCACGAAAATGCACAACAAAAGAAAAGGAAATGAAACAGACAAAAGGAGAAACCAAAATGAAAAAGCTTATCTGCGCAGTACTTGCCCTGCTGATGGTGTTCTCTCTGGCGGCGTGCGGTGACAACAGCAGCCAGCCCCAGGGTCCCGACAACCAGGGCAGTGAAAAGACCAAGGTCATTTACATTGGCGGTACGCTGGGCGATGCCGGCATTGCCGACTCCACCTACGAGGGCTTCCAGCGCATCGTAAACGAACTGCCCGTGGACGGCACCTATATTGAGCTGCCCACCGATCCTTCCGCCTATAAGGCGACCCTGCTGGACGCCTGTGACCAGAAGCCCGCTATGATCTTCACCTCTGCCAATAACGGCATGATCGATGAAGTGATCGCCGCGGCACCCAAATACCCCGACATCAAGTTCATGGTGCTGGATACCGCTCTTTCTCAGGCGGGCATCAGCGAGCTGAGCAACTTTGTAGGCGTTCTGTGCTCCCAGAACGAGGTCTCCTTCCTGACCGGCTACCTTGCCATGCGCATGAGCAAGACCGGCAAGGTCGGCATTGTGGTAGGCGTTGAGTACCCCACCCTGAGCGACTTCATCACCGGCTACATCAGCGGCGCCCAGTATGCCAATCCCGACGCGCAGGTAGCGGTTTCCGCCTCCGGCGACTTTGTTGACCAGGCTGCCGCCAAGGAGACCGCGCTGGCTCAGATTCGTCAGGGCTGCGACGTCATCTACGCGGTAGGCGCTGCCTCCTCCTTCGGAACTCTGGAGGCCTGCAAGGAATCCGGCGTATGGGGCATCGGCTGCGATACCGACCTGGCTGCCCAGTTTATCGGCGTTGATGATGCCCAGGCTGACTGCATCATCACATCCGCCTATAAGGATTGGGGCAATATCTCCTACAACTGGGTCAAGCGTGTTTTGGAAGGCGCCACCGACATCAACTGGGGCGGCGTAGAGGTTTACGGCGTTGCGGGCGGCGGCTGCAAGATCATTGAGAACGCTATCTACGAAAAGCAGGTCCCTGCCGAGATCCGTGCCGAGATGGACGCGCTGGTAGAGGCTGTGACCAAGGGCGAAGTCTCCTGCCCCTCTTACTTTGATATGACTGAAGACCAGTATCTCGCGCTCAAGAACTCCGTAACCGTAAAATAAAACGAGCACCTATCATGGATACGCCGGAGCAGGAGGTCCCCTTTCCCTCTCCGGCGTTCCTTTATTTCGTTCCACCGGAGGTCAATATGGCAGAACAAATTTTACTGATGGATAACATCACTGTAATCTACCCCAACGGCTTTGCCGCCAACCGCGATGTACACCTTGCCTGCGAACGGGGTTCCATTCACGCGCTGCTGGGCGAAAACGGCGCTGGTAAGACCACGCTGATGAAGGTGCTGTTTGGTTTTCTGGAGCCGACCGAGGGGCAGATCGTGCTGAAAGGGCAGCCGATCCGCTTCAAAGATTCGCTGGACGCCATCAAGCACGGCGTGGGCATGGTCCACCAGCACTTTATGCTGGTAGATGAGCTGACCGTCGCCGAAAACCTGGTGCTGGGCATGGAGCCGCTGCGCCGCGGACTTTTTGACATGGAAGAAGCCGTGCGGATTACGGCGGAGATCGCCAAGAAGTACAACTTTGAGGTAGATCCGCGCGCCACGGTAGCGGAATGCTCCGTCGGTGTAAAGCAGAAGATCGAGATCATGAAAGCGCTGCTGCGCGGCGCGGAGATCCTTATTCTGGACGAGCCGACTGCCGTACTGACCCCGCAGGAGGTCACGGAGCTTTTTATAGAATTGAAAAAACTGCGGGATATGGGACACACCATTGTATTCATCTCCCACAAGCTGAACGAAGTAAAAGAGCTGTGTGACAGCTTTACCATACTGCGGCGGGGAAAAACCGTAGCCGTGGGCAATGTGGCGGATTACAGCGAGCAGGAGCTTTCCAACCTGATGGTGGGACGCGATGTTTCTCTGCGGGTGGAAAAGAGCGCCCCTGCCGGTGAACCGCATGAAGCGCTGCGCACGGTGGACCTGTGCTACAACAGCGCCAGCGGCAAGCCCCTGCTGCAGCATGTTTCCTTCTCTTTGTACCACGGGCATATTTTAGGTGTTGCCGGTGTGGAAGGCAACGGACAAAAGGAGCTGAGTGAGATCCTGACCGGACTGCGTCCCTTTACCCACGGCGATGTCACACTGGAAGGCACGAGCATCAAGGGAAAAACGGTGCGGCAGATCCGGCAAATGGGCATCAGCAATATCTCTGAGGACCGCATGACCTACGGCTGTGCCCCCACCATGAGCGTGACCGATAACATCATAGCCGACCGCTACCACAGCGGCAGGTATTCCCATGGGATCCAGCTGGACGTCAAGGCGATCCGCCGCGACGTGGAGGAACTGATAAAGACCTTTGATGTGGTATGTCCCAGTCCCGCCAGCATGTCCGGTATGCTCTCCGGCGGCAATATCCAGAAGATGATAGCCGCACGGGAATTTACCAGCGGCGCCCGCGTGATCGTGGCGAACCAGCCCACCCGCGGCATTGATGTAGGCTCCTCCGAGTTTATTCATCAGCAGCTGGTGCGGCTTTCCCGTGAACAGAATGCCGCTGTACTGCTGGTTTCCGCCGACCTGACCGAGCTGCTGCAGCTGAGCGACAGTCTCATCGTCATGTTCGGCGGCGAGATCACCGCCTACTTCCCGAATTCTGCCCAGGTGACCGACCTGATGCTGGGTGAATATATGCTGGGTGTCCGGCGAATGTCTGCCGAGGAAATACAGGAGGCGCTGCAATGAAAAAATCTTCGCATTTTGCCATCAAGCACTTTGAGCTGATCCGCATTGCGGCGGCAGTGCTGATCGGCTTCGCACTGGCACTGGTGTTCCTGCTGTTTGTCAGCAAGGATCCCGTAAACGCCATTCGCACCTTTATTCTGGGACCGTTCCAAAGTACCCGCCGTTTCTTTAATATCATAGAGCTGGCGATCCCGCTGCTGTTTACCTCACTGGGTATGTGCTTTATGCTGCGGGCAGGCGAATTCAACCTGATCGTTGAGGGCGGCTTTATGCTCTCCGGCGCCATTACCGCCTGGCTCGCCTCCACGGTACTGCCTGCCGATTTCCCGCCGGTGCTGTTCCCCGCGGTCTGTATCCTTGCCGGTGCGGTGGTCGGCGCTATCTGCGGCGCCATTCCCGCGTTGCTGAATATCAAGTGGAATGCCAATGTGGTCGTTGTCACCATCATGCTGAACTATGTGCTGACCTACGCTTCCACCTATGTGCTGCGTTACTGGATGCGCGACAACACCGTCACTTATCTTGGTTCCAACCGCATTGCAGCCAATGCCAAGCTGCCGGTGCTGCTGCGCGGAACCGACCTGCACGCCGGTATCTTTATCGTTATTCTGGCGGCGATCTTCACCTGGTGGTTCATGAACCGCACCACCAAAGGCTTTGAGATCAAGGTGACCGGTCAGAACCGCAGCTTTGCCAAATACATTGGCATCAATGTCGCCAGCGCCATGCTGCTGGCACAGGTCATCGGCGGCGCACTGGGCGGCATCGGCGGCGCGGTAGAAATTCTGGGCAAATACGACCGCTTCCTGTGGACGGCGCAGACCGGCTACGGCTTCAGCGGGCTGATGATCACTGTGCTTGCCCGCAACAACCCCATTGCCATTCCCTTTGTGGCGCTGCTGTTCGCCTATTTGCAGATCGGTGCCAACATCGTGGGGACCACCACCGATGTTCCCTCCGAATTCGTTATGGTCATTCAAGCCATTATCATCCTGCTGGTCGCCGCCACGCTGTTCCTGGATTCCTTCCGCAAGCGTGCTGTCGTGCGGCTGGCGCAGCAGAACAAGGAGGTGTAACAGATGTCTCAATTCCTGACTATCGATTATCTGATCTCTTTTCTGTTCTCGGTGATCCGTATGTCCACACCCATCATCTTCTGTGCTCTGGGTGCCCTGATCGCCAACCATGCCGGTGCCATCAACATGGCGCTGGAAGGCATTATGCTGACTGCCTCGCTGCTGGCTGTCATGTTCAGCGCATGGATGCAGAGCTGCTGGGCAGGGCTGTTGGGCGCCGTAGTTGGCGGACTGCTGATGTCACTGCTGTTCGCGTGGCTGCATCTCTACAAGGATTCCGACCTTATCATCACCGGTCTGGCACTGAACACCATGGCTTCCGGCGGCACGGTATACCTTTTGTACCTTGTCTGCGGCGATAAGGGCACCAGCCGCCTGCTGCCCAGCATCAACCTGCCCAATGTAGAGCTGCCGCTTATCAAGGATATTCCCGTGCTGGGTCAGGTGCTTTCCGGTCACAATATCCTGACCTATCTGGCACTGGTGGCGGTATTCCTGTGCTGGGTACTGGTCTTCCGCAGCCGTTTGGGACTGCGCATCCGCGCGGTAGGCTTTAACCCCAATGCGGCTTCCTCGGTAGGCATCAGCGTACGGCGCATCAAATTTGACGCCTTCCTGCTTTCCGGACTGTTTGCCTCGCTGGGCGGCGCGTTTATGTCCATGGGTTATCTTTCCTACTTTGCCCGTGATATGATGGCGGGACGCGGTTACATCGGCATTGCCGCCGCGACCCTAGCAGACGGACGCTGCCTTGCCACTCTGCTGGCGTCCCTCGGCTTCGGTACTGCCAACGCCGCCTCCATTACACTGGCGACTATGAACCTCAAGGCAGATCTTGTCGCCATGATTCCCTACCTTGCGACCGTTATCGGGCTGGTCATCGTTTCCGCCCGCAAACAGGCAAAAGCCCGCAAGCTGCAGGCTGCCGGCTGAAGTATTCAACCAATTCAAGAAAAGAAGGAGCATACCGTTATGAGCTTTGAAGTAAAAGATTGCATCAAAAAGCTGCATCATTCCGGCTTTATCGTAAAGGATCTTGATCGCTCGCTGCGCTTTTACCAGGATACCCTGAAAATGGACCTGAAGATGCGCTGGATCGAGACGGCGGAGCAGTGTGATGTAGGCATGTGTGTGCCCGGCTGCAAGCTGGAACTGGCGCAGCTGGTCGGCTACGGCGCCGAAGTGGAGCTGATCCAATTCCTTAATGAAGCGGGCACCGATTCCCCGCTGGAGCCGAACCACATCGGTGTAGGGCACATCTCCTTTGAGGTATATGACCTGCAAGCTATGGTCGCTTATCTGGAGGACGCGGGATACAAGATGGCAAGCGAGGTCATGGTAGTACCGGAGCTGAACATCACCTGGGTACATGCGCTGGATCCCGATGGCGTACACATCGAGCTGATGCAGTTCCTGAACCAGGGCTAAAACTTTAACACTATTGCACAAAGCGAGGGATCTTGAATGGGAACTTTGCAAGCCCATATCCGTTTGGATTCATCACTGAATATCCCCTATGCCCTACTGCCCGGCGACCCCGCACGCATTGACCGGATCGCGGAGCATCTGCAGGAGGTAAAGGAGCTTGCGTATAACCGTGAGTACCGCAGCATCGCCGGCACCTACACGGGTGTGCCTGTGCTGGCGGTCTCCACCGGCATCGGCGGCGCTTCCATGGGCATTGCTGTGGAAGAGCTGCACAACTGCGGTGTAAAATGTGCGATCCGCATCGGCAGTTGCGGTGCGTTGCAGCACAGCATCGCCCCCGGCGAACTGGTGCTTGCCGAGGGCGCGGTGCGCGATGACGGCGCTTCCGCCGCTTACCTGCCGCTGGGCTACCCTGCCGTTGCCGACCACCGCCTGCTGGAGTGCTGCCGTGCGGCAGCCGCGGAGCAGGGCTTTGCCCACTGCTGCGGGCTGGTGCGCAGCCACGACAGCTTTTATACCGACCGTGAAATGGAGATCTGCCAGACATGGTCTGCCCGCGGAGTTCTGGGCGCCGATCTGGAGACCTCCGCCCTGTTCGTCATCGGCAGGCTGCGCGGCATGGCGGCAGCTTCTATCCTGAACAATGTAGCCCCCTACGAAAGCGATGTTGCCGAAAGTGTTGCCGACTATGTGGACGGCAATCGGCTTGCCATGCAGGGCGAGCAAAATGAGATCATTACAGCGCTGGAGGCGTTTGCGCGGTGGGAGGGGCAGTATGGATCACACTAAGCAACCCCTGCGGGTAACGGAGATAGAGCAGATTAATCCCTATGTAAACCGCTACCGCTTTACAGCGGCGGAGGGAACACTTGCGCCCTTTCTGCCCGGACAATACATCTGCCTTTACTACGAAATAGACGGCACAACTGCCTGCCGCCCCTATTCCATCGCCTCTTCTCCGCGGGAAGCCGCCGTAGGCGGATACTATGACCTGTTTATCCATGTGGGCGGCGGCTTTACCTCCCGCTGGCTTGGTGAGCATATTGTCGTGGGAAATTCCATTATGGCTTCCCACCCGCTGGGGGACTACTGTATTACCGATAAAACGCCTCGAAAGATAGTCGGCATCAGCGGTGGCATGAGCGTGACGCCACTGCGTTCCATGGCGCGCAGCATCGCCGATGAGCTGACCGACCGGGAGATGACCCTTTTCTGCGGATGGGATTCCACCGCGGAAATGCTGTACCGCGAGGAATTTACCGCTCTTGCCGAGCGCTGCGACCGTATCCATGTGTACTTTGCAGTGGCGCGGGATCCCCTGCCCGGGGATAAGCACGGATATTTCACCGCCGAGGATATCCTGAGCCGCACCGATGCCGCCGAAGCCGCCTACTACCTGTGCGGTCCGCAGGCAATGTACCGCAGCCTGCACGACGGTCTGACTGCCGGTGGGGTCACTCCGGTGCGCTATCATCAGGAGATTCCGGGTGAGCTGCATCGCCCGCCCTACCCCGTCTCTGTCAAAGAACATTATCCGCTGACGATCGCGGCAGGCAGCCGCACCGTCACGGTAACCGCTGCTGCGGAGGAAACGGTACTGGTGGCGCTGGAACGCGCCGGAGTATCCCCCCGTGCCTACTGCCGCAGCGGCTCCTGCGGCTTCTGCCGCGCAAGGCTGCTGGCGGGAGAGGTATGGACCGATCCCGAACGGGCTGCCGCCCCCACCGACGGTATATTCCATCCATGCTGTTCTTTTCCGCGCAGCGCCCTTACCGTGGCACTTCCCGATTGACCCGTCATTTTCTTTTTTCATTCTCTCTTCCATAGAACAGCCGCCGGATCACTCCGGCGGCTGCGCTTTTACAGAGTATATGTATCCCCCCACCACTGCACCTCGGTTGTGCTTAACCAGATGGGTTTGGAGGAACCGACACACATCTCGAATGGCGTGGTCTGGCGGGTCAGCACCCGACGCGTGCCGGTCGCTGTCTCGTACAGCATCAGATCGATGCCGCCGTCGGTGATTAGTTCATAGGCGACATACCTTTCATCGGGCGAAAGGGTCGCGTCCATGCTTTTCGCGTTCTCCTCCGCAGCAAAAGGGCTTTCCTTTGAAACAAGAGTATCCTGAGAAACCAAAATATAATCTTTGGCGGAACAGCTGTAAATAGTCAACGGACGGCTGGCAATGAGCAGACGATCACTATCGGAGAACCACTCCATGGTGGGCGCAGGTGTATAATCTTCCCACCAGTCCAGCACGCCGGTTTCGACCGATGTGCCGCCGAGGGTATAAATGACAATCCAACAATACTTGCCCATGCCGTCACTGCTTTCCTCCTCTAGATACGCCAGCCGCGTGCCGTCCGGTGACCAAGTCAGTCCGCCCAGCCCATTTTCCAGATCCGGCAGCGTGACCAGCGCGCTGTAGGTCATCTCGCCGGTCTCCTGCTCTATCTGCCGCAGGACAAGGTAGCTGCTGCCGCCATCGGTGATGCCCGCCGCGGCAATATTCTCATCGGCGGGGCTGGGGATAAATTCCTTCTCATGGGCGGAAAAATCCGGCTCCTGCGGCTGTGGGTCAGGCTGGGGCTGCGGGTCGGGCTGTTGATCGGTCTGTGATTGATCGGTCTGCGGCGGAACATTGGTATTTTCCTTCCCGCCGCAGGCGGTAAGGAGCAGCGCTGCCATCAGCAGCAGGCAAAGGAGCTGGATCTTACTTTGTCTTCTCATCTTGGAACCTCCCTGTCATGTTGTTGATCTTCTTATCGGAACGGACGGGGTACCTGTCCTTATCATACCATATCCTTCCGTTTTGACAAGCGCTCCATCGGTTTCATATCCGTTACAATTCGGTGTCATTGATTGACAGGCGGGGAGCGGCGGGGTATAATACAAGCTGAACATTCCACTATGCTTGGAGGTCGTCCCATGAACTTTCTTTGCGCGGCGCTGGCTGCCGCCCCTGTGACCGGTGACAACAGCATCGTCCCCATTGCCATTATTGCCATGGCTGTCGTGGTGGTGATCGCCGCCGTGCTGCTGTTTACCTCCCGCAAACGCTGAATAACGCCTTTTATGACCGACCGCCTTTCTCCCAAACGGGGGAGGGGCGGTATTTTTTTGCCGCATGGGAAAAATTCTACGGGGCAGTCAAAAAACATCTCAAAATTTGACAGATGTTACAAACTTTTCCGGAACGGCTTCTTTTGGTTGTAACCGGTCACATAGTTATGGTATGCTGGGCTTGCGGCAGGGCAAGCGCCGCTGCCGTAGGATAAAAATGAAGATGAAGCTAAGGAGGATCAACAGAATGAAGAAATTTCGTATTCTGGCACTGATGCTGGTACTCATCATGGTACTGGCAGGCTGCGGCACCGGCAGCACGACCCCCGCCGCAAAGAACATTGTAATCCTGTACACCAACGATGCCCACTGCGGCATTGAGGACGGGCTGGGCTACCAGGGGCTTGCTGCCGTAAAGAGCGCGCTGACCGCCGCCGGCGATAATGTACTGCTGGTGGATAACGGCGACGCCATTCAGGGCGACACCATCGGTACCCTTTCCAAGGGTGAGTACATCATCGACATCATGAACAAGGTCGGCTACGATGTAGCCACCCCCGGCAACCATGAATTCGACTACGGCATGGCGCAGTTCCTTTCCCTGACCGAAAAGGCGAACTTTGACTATGTCAGCGTCAACTTTGTGGATAAAGACGGAAACGCTGTCCTTAAGCCCTATGTCATCAAAGAGGTAGACGGCACCAAGATCGCTTTTGTCGGCATTTCCACCCCCAAGACCATCACCACCTCCACCCCCACCTACTTCCAAGATGGAAACGGCAACTATATTTACGGCTTTATGCAGGACGAGACCGGTGAAAAGCTGTACACCGCCGTACAGAGCGCCGTAGACGCCGCCCGCAAGGAGGGCGCGAAGTATGTCATCGCCATGGCGCACCTCGGCATCGAGGCGGACTGCCAGCCCTGGACCTCCTCCGATGTCATTGTGAACACCAGCGGCATTGACGCCGTTCTGGACGGTCACTCCCATTCCACCATTGCCGGCGATATTGTGAAAAACAAAGAGGGCAAAGATGTTATCCTGACCTCCACCGGCACCAAGCTCGCCAATATCGGCTGCCTGACCATCACCCCCGACGGCAAGCTGACCACCGCCCTCATCAACGATGACGGCGTGGGCGACACCATTTCCGAGATCAAGGCAGGCTATGAGGAAATCGTCAACACCGTGGTAGCGAACACCAAGGTCACCCTCTCCATCTATGATCCCGCCGATCCCTCTATCCGTCTGATCCGCCGTCAGGAGACCAACCTCGGCGATCTGTGCGCCGATGCCTACCGCGCCATGTCCGGCGCCGATATCGCCGTTGTGAACGGCGGCGGTATCCGTGTGGATATCCCCGCGGGCGACATTACCTACGGGCAGATCATCGCGGTGCACCCCTTCGGCAACGAAATGTGCGTCGTGGAAGCCACCGGGCAGCAGATCTTGGACGCGCTGGAAATGGGTGCGCGCAACGCCCCCGGCGAGTGCGGCGGCTTCCTGCAGGTCTCCGGCATGACCTATGAGATCGACCTGAATGTGGAGCCTACCGTAGAGGTAAACGCGGACGGCATGTTCACCGGCGTCAGCGGTGAGTACCGCGTGAAGAATGTCACGGTCGGCGGCGAACCGCTGGACCTTGCCAAGACCTACACGCTGGCAAGCCACAACTATATGCTCAAATCCGCCGGTGACGGCATGGCGATGTTCCAGGGCTGCAACCTGCTGCAGGATTCCGTCATGATCGACAACCAGGTGCTTATCAACTACATTGTTGATGTGCTGGGCGGCGTGGTCGGCGATGATTATGCCGATCCTTACGGTCAGGGTCGTATCACCGTGATCGAGAAGAAGTAAGTCTCCGAGCGTTACAAACATTGCAAAAAAGCTCCCCCGTGGGGGAGCTTTTTCTTTGGTCTGACAAAAAAACAGCCTATATTATGTGCAAAGCAACAATTGACAAAGGTAATACCTTTAGTGTATTCTAAACACATAACAAGAAAGAAGAGGACTGCATGAACCGCGAACCCATCAACAAGCAAAACCTGAGCGATGCCGTAGCAGAGAAGCTGCGGGAATATATCCGCAGCAGCGACGCCCCCAAATCTTTGAAGCTGCCGCCCGAGGCTGTTATCGGAGAATCCATGGGCGTCAGCCGTATCACCGTCCGGCGCGCACTCAGCGATCTGGAGCAGGAGGGGCTGATCCAGCGTATCCACGGGCGCGGTACATTCATCAACCCCAATATATCAAAAATCAAGGCAACCATCACACCCGGGCAGGACCTGCACCAGCTTATCCGGGAAAGCGGCTACGAATCCCGCAATGAGCTTATCAGTCTGGAAACCGTCCCCGCCGACCTGCACCATGCCGAGGCGCTGGAGATTGCACCGGGCGCTCCGCTTATCAAGGTCGTGTGCTCTTACTACGCCAATGATATACTGGCGATCATCAGTATTAACCATATTCCGGAGGCTGTGCTGAAAACCATGCCTACCCGTGAAGAGTGGGGAACCCATACCAGCTACGAGCTGCTGCGCACCCATGCCGGTCTGTTGGTCAATAACGAATATATCACCCTGCAAAGCAAATCCCGTGCGGAGGCGCTGAGTATTACCCCCGCCGCCGGAGATTTCGACTGCGATTCATTTTTGTGTATGACCGGCACCTCCCTGACGACTGAGAATAAGCCCGCGCTGAGCGGTCAGGCACTGTATAACACCAATTATGTTCATTTCCAGATGCTGCGGAACATCAAGGCATTCTAAGCAATAAAAGCTGCCCTGCACAAACAGGGCAGAAATTTGCGGAATTTGTAAGGTAATACCATATTATCTTTTTGGGCATTGGTTTGGAAAAGGTCAATGCTTTAACGGGAAAGAACTGTTTTTATTATTAAGGTAATACCATATTATCATATTTCTAATTTCAAAGGAGGAATCGACCGTGCAAACATTGCTGTATGGCGCACAAGTCATTACACAAAATGAACAGGACGATATCTACAAAGAAGGGTGGATCCTGCTGGAGAACGACCGGATCATCGGGGTAGGCGCCGGCACACCGCCGGAAGTACCCGCGGACACCGTAAAGCGCTGCCTGAAAGGGCGGGTTATCATGCCCGGCATTGTCAATATCCACACCCATGTGGGCGGAACCCTGTTCAAGGGATTGACCGAGGACATCAAAGGAGCATTTTACGGGCTGGCATTCCCTATGGAGCGTTTTATAACGCGGGAATCCATGTACAGCATCAGCATGCTGGGCGCCATGGAAGCGGTCAAGTTCGGCTCCACCTTTATTGATGATCTGTACCACTATCCAGAATCCACCGCCCGTGCGGCGGAGGAACTGGGTCTGCGCGGCATCATCGCGCAGAAGATCTACGACCCCGACCTGCAAAATCTGCATCTGAACGATTATTCGTCCGCTCCGGGACAGGCTGCGCAAAAGCTGCAAGCCAATGTGGATCTGTATGAAACATTCAACGGGCGCGGCAACGGGCGTATTGAGATCGGCTTTGCCCCGCACGCCACCGACACCGTTCCCATCGCATTGGCAAAAGAGATCGCGGCAACCGCCGGAAAATACCACGCGCCCATCCATACCCATGTGGCACAAACGCCGCAGGAGATCGCCCACGACAGGGAAGCCTACGGCATGACCCCCGTGGAATACCTGTTCGAGACTGGTTTGGCAGAGCAGAAGCTCATCGCGGCGCACTGCGTCTGTGTTACCGAAAACGATGTAAAACTGCTGGCAGAAAATAACATTCATGTGGCGCACTGCCCGGAGGTTTTCTTTAAGGCAGGCTACTTCGCCCCTGTGGATCTGTGGCACAAATACGGTGTGACCTACGCCCTGGGTACCGACTGGGTCACTCTGAACCCCTGGACCAATATGCGCATTTATCTGGGCTGCTGGCGTACCCTGGGTGGTCTGGATGAACAGCAGGCGGGCGCCAAGCTGGCTTTCCGCAAGATCACCATGGACGCTGCCCGGCTGGTGGGCAAAGAAAAGGAGATCGGCTCGCTGGAAGCGGGCAAAAAGGCGGATCTCATCGTGATAGATGTGCGGGAACCGCATCTCCAGCCGATGTACGATCTGGATATTCGCTCCACCCTGGTGTGGAATGCGACCGGCAATGAGGTAGAAACCGTCATCATTGACGGCAAAACAATAGTGGACGGTAAACGGGTGCTGACTGTAGATGAAACGGCCGCCACGCAGGAAGCTACCGCGATCTGTCACAAGTACCTGGAGCGCCAGTTAGGCGCCCAAAAACAATTGTGAAGGAGGACTTTTCATGTTTGACGCAGTCTCCGGGCTGATGATCGGCTCCTATTTCGTAGTTTATGTAATTTGTGTTGGTATTCTCATCTGGTATGCCAACCATCATTTGGAGGATAAGTAAAGGAGGCTTCCCATGAATATCAATCTGGGTTGGTTTATTGCGGCATTCGCTGCCTATTTCATTATCAACATCGTTGTTTCCCTGCGCGTTAGTAAGGGCACTTCCGGCATCAGTGGCTTCGCGCTGGGGCAGGTCGGTCCCGTAGTACTTGCTTTCTCATTCTTCGCAACCCGTCTCAGCGCCAGTGTGTACCTGGGCGAGCCGGGTATCATGTGGACCTCCGGCTGGCCTTACAGCTGGATCGGTATTCTTAACGCGGCTTTCTGGACCGCGACCATTATCATCGTTGCCCGCCGTATGCGCACTTACTCCGGCGCGTTGGGCGCCCTTACCGTCCCGGACTTCCTCGGTCAACGGTATGACAGCAGCTTCCTGCGCATCTAGACCTGCATCGGCTGCACCGTCTTCTACATTCTGCTCATCGTTTCCCAGTATAAGGGTGCTATTGCCCTGTTCTCCACCCTGTTCGGCATGGATAAGACCGTCATCATTGTGGCGTTCTCTCTGTTCGCCATTATTCTGGTCAATATCGGCGGATTCAAATCCGTTGCATGGACTGACTTCCTGCAGGGGATCCTGATGGTCGTCATTGCGGTCGTTATCTTCATTGCCGCGTTCAAAGCGGTCGGCTGGAGCTTTGCCGATGTAAATACCCAGCTTTCCGCTATTGATCCCAACCTTGTCCAGCCCTTTAACGAGAGCGGTCTGTACAGCCTTTCCGGCGTTATTGCCATGCCGTTCTACCTGTTCGTTTCGCTGGTCGCCAATCCCTACTGCACTATTCGCCTGATGGCAATGACCGATGTAGGCCGCAAGAGCTTTAAGAAGTTTGGTCTGACCCTCATTTCCGTCGGCATGATCTGCATGCTGATGTACATGTCCGGTCTGTTTGGGCGCGTGCTGTACCCCAACCTTGCCGATGCCGACAGTGTCATTCCCACCATTGCCCAGAATCTGCTGCCTGAATGGGGACTTGCCATCGTTGCTGTTGGTTTGTTTGCTTCCATGATGGCTTGCGTGGATTCCATGATCCACTGCATCAGCGCCATGCTCTCGGTCGATATCTATAAGCGCACCCTGAAAAAAGACGCTACCGACCAGCAGGTCGCCAAGGCTGCCCGTTATATCACCTTTGCGGTGGTCGCCATCGTGCTGGTCATCACCCTGTTCTATACCCCCAAGCTGCTTGCCATGCTGGGCATGATCGCCGGCGTCGGTTCCGGTCTGGTCACGCTTGCCCCCATGCTGGTCGGTCTGTACTGGGAACGCACCACCAAGGCGGGCGCCATTACAGGCTCCCTTACCGGTGTTCTTTCCTTTGCACTGTTCTACTTCGGCAACTTCTTCAGCGGCAATCTGTGGATCATGGGTGTAGCCGCCGCAGCTCTTGCCATTGTAGTTACTGTTGCGGTCAGCCTCTTTACCAAGCCGATCGACCCTGCGGTGCTGAACCGCATGAAAGGGCTGAAAGCAGAGGGCTGATCCCCCATGATGGTTTGCGGTCGAACCGTCCTTGCTGTGATATCCTGTTCCTATCATTTGTCTCCTCAAGGAAAGTATCCCTGTCATCGACAGGGATACTTTCTCCTCCTGTACAAAAAGAAAAGCTCCCCCGCGGGGGAGCTTTTACACATTGTTTTTTATTTTGTTGGAAGATACATTAGTTTACCATTAAAATATGGACTTTCTGCATCATAGGACATTGTAACAAGCGCCAGCCTGCACCGCTCGTCCGCAGGGTTCCAACCACGGTTTGAACGATAATATTCCCTCGGTTCCAGCACTGCGTGTTCAAAAGGCGGATAAATCATCTGTCGGAAATACGCAGCCGGATCAAATCCGTATTCCCCATGGAATGCGCAAATGACACCATCCAAAAGCGGTTTGATGGCTGCCGCAAGGCTGACTTTACGGCGAAGGTGCAGTTCGATAAATACGGCAAAGCCGCCATCAACAGTATGTTCTGGCACAAACCGCTTTATCTTATCTTGTTGGGAACGCAGCGCCTGCCAATAGCGCAATGGTGATTGTGGTATAGAAAGATCCAACGCAACCCCTTTCCACTCAACCGCCGGCGTATATGATGAAAACTGAGCAATAACTTCCTGCACAAGTGCAAGCTCATAAACATAACAACATTTACGATTACCGGACAGCGGTGCTGCCGGATCTAACACGGAAAACGCTATCCCCGTTTCAACCAAGGGTTTAAAAGCTGTAGAACCAATGTTATAAAACAGCATATTTTCCAAATCAAATATGCCACGGTGGGTATTCTCCTCATAGTATTGTCCTAACAGAACGGTCCCCTCTCTCGGAACAAGGTGACGCAACGCTGCCTGCAAGCGACTGCGAAAACGCCATTTTTCCGCTGATTGGGCGGAATGACCGATCTCGAGAGGGATAAAGTAATCCGACATTGCAAGAATGTCGCCCTTATTACAAACTATATCATAATGTTCCGTACAGAGTACAGCTTTTTCTTTCTCCGCCGCGCGTTCCAAAAATTCGTCAGCGATTTCCCGCAGGTATGCCCTTGCCGTTTTGCGCTGTACCGTCACCGATGGCACAACCGCGTCCGTCCCTTTTGATGCGTGGTACAACCGATCCAATTTCTCCCTCTCGGCATCTTCCTCCCGCAGCAACGCCGGTATATCCATTTTCTTCAGTGCTTTACGGTATTCCTCCGGGCTTTGCATCATAGCACCCACCCTTTTTTATTAAAGATCGTCCAGCGTCATGCCGAAAGGCGGCAGGAACTGCATCAGGAACTGTTCCGCCTCCGGCAGCTCCATCTCATGGATCGCCTGCAGCAGGGTATCGTAGGCGCGGTCAAACTCATGGTTGCCGGCGCGGCGCTCCTCGGTACACTTGATAAGGGCGGAGATCTTATCCGCCGCCTTGATGTAGGGCTTGTACTCCTCGGAGGGGGTAAACCACGGTGCCATCTCCTCCGCCATGGGCACCGGCAGACGGGAAAGCAGCGCCGTCTGCGCCTCCTTTTCCACCGCCTTGTACGCTGTTTTGATGCTCTCGTTCTTATACTTGACGGGGGTAGGCAGGTCGCCGGTCAGGATCTCGGTGCAATCGTGGTACAGGGCATACAGCACCGCCTTTTCCGGCTCCAGCGTACCGCCGCGCTCACGGTTCAGCAGTGCCAGCGCATGGGCGATATACGCCGTTTCCAGCGTATGCTCGCACAGGTTCTCGGGGCGGGAGGAGCGCATGAGGCACCAGCGGTCGATGTACTTCATTCTGCCCAGCAGGGCGTAAAAGGTATTCAGCATGGTTTTCTCTCCTTGGAAAAAGCCGGTGCGGACGACCGTATGGGCAGCCCGACCTCTGCTGTTATTTTACCACGCGGGGGAGCGGCTGGCAAGCGGAGCGTCATTTTGCAGGAGGGCTTGCATAATGAGCTGCAAAACCCGCAAAAATGCAGGAAAAAACATTCTAAATTCATTTTTGTTAAAATACAAAGGTTTTTTATTGCTTATTTACCGTCAAAATGAATGAAAATTAAAAAATCCTGCAAAATGGGCTTGCAATTCCCTTTTGCGGTGCTATAATAGCACCATAGTCCACCGTGACAGAGAATAAAATGATTTTTGATTAAGGAGAACTTACCATGAAAAAGCTGATTGCCCTTTTGATGGCTGCTATGATGCTGCTGTGCTGCGTTGCCTGCGGCGGCAATGACACCCCCAACACCCCCTCCGATACCCCCGTTGCCATTACCGTCGGCACCGGCGGCACTGCGGGTACCTACTATGCCTACACCAACGCCGTCGGCATGATCCTGAAGGACGCCACCGGCTACACCTACAATGTTATTTCCACCGGCGGCTCCGTTGCCAATATCAACGGCATCGAGGACGGCGACTACAACATGGCGATCGTACAGAACGATACCATGATAAAAGCCTACAACAAGCTGGATGACTTTAACTTCCCTGTTGCCATCACCTCTTTCTCCGTTTTGGGCGAGGTTTACTCCGAGGTCATGCAGATCGTTGTGCGCGGCGACCTGAAGGACACCGTTAAGACCCTTGCCGATGTAAAGGGGCTGCGTGTTTCCATCGGTGATGCCGGTTCCGGCACCGAGGCAAATGCCAAGGCACTGCTTGCCGCCTACGGCGTTTCCACCGATGATATCTCCGTACAGAACCTTTCCGCCGGCAACAGCGCCGATGCCATGAAGGACGGCAAGCTGGATGTCTTCTTCTTCACCTCCGGTGCCCCCACCACCGCCATCACCGAGCTGCAGACCGCCATGGATATCTACCTGCTGGGTCTGGACGACAGTGTTATGGATACCTTCATTGCCAATAACAAGGTCGGTGACTATGCCGTTTACGCCAAAATGGACGTGACCCACGACCAGTACGAGTGCATTCCCGCCGACGCGCCCATCACCACCATCGGCGTGACCGCCACCTATATCGTTTCCAATTCTCTCTCCGAGGAGCAGGTCTACAATATGACCAAAGCCCTGTGGGAGAACAAGGCGGAGATTGCCAAGGCGCACGCTGTGGGTACCGGCATGGATATCAACAACGCCTTTGTCACCATCGGTAATGTACCGCTGCACGCCGGTGCCGCCAAGTACTACACCGAGATGGGTCTGAATGTAGGCTGAGCCGCAAACTGCTAAGTTCCCCATATGCCTGCGGCGGGAGTGCCAATGTGCCTCCCGCCGCGGCTTGCCCTATTATATCCGCATCTTTATCGGGTGACAAAAAGGAACCGGATATTCCTTTTGCCTCCGCTCCCCTTTTGTGATCCGGTAAAAATCCGCCAAGAAAGGAAGCTACCCTATGAGCCATTCCCTGCACCATCACTCCGATGCCGCCGATACCGCCAGGCTGCTGCAGGAGCTTGACCGCGACAGCAAAAGCCGCAGCCTGACCGGTGGTTACAAGACCGCCATGACGGTGCTGTTTGTATTGTATTCCGTTACCATGATCGTCATGGCGCTGGTCATTTCCGGCGCGACGCAATATACCCGCCTGCCCGTTTTTGTGGGCATGACCCTCTTTGTGGGCTACCTGAAGTACCCCGCCAGCAAAAAGGACGCCCTGCGGGATAACTACTTCCCGTGGTACGATATCGTACTGGCGTTTGCCTCGCTGGGCGTGTTCTTCTACTACGCCATTGCCCAGCAGAAGATCATTCAGATGGCGAACCGCATCGGCACCACCCAGATCGTTCTGGGCATCATCGGTATTCTGCTGCTGGTGGAGCTGTGCCGCCGTTCCACCGGTATCCCGCTTATCGTGGTGGTGGGGCTGTTCACCATCTACGGCGCGTGGTGGCTGACCAACAATAACCCCAAGACCGCGCTGCGCAACCTCATCTACAACCTGTTCTATAACCTCAACTGCGGCATTTTCTCCTCCCCCATCACTGTCTGCGCCTCGTTCATCGTGCTATTCATCATTCTCGGCTCGTTTTTGGAAAAGACGGGCATCGGCACCTTCTTTGTGGATCTGGCGAACTCGGTCGCAGGCGCCAGCGTGGGCGGTCCCGCCAAGGTCGCTGTTATCTCCAGCGCCCTGATGGGCATGTACTCCGGCTCCTCCGTTGCCAATACCGTCGGCAGCGGCAGCATCACCATTCCCACCATGAAAAAGGTGGGCTACAAGCCGGAATTTGCCGCGGCGGTCGAAGCGGCAGCCTCCACCGGCGGTCAGATCATGCCGCCCATTATGGGCGCCGCCGCCTTCTTGATGGCGGAGATCACCGGCGTACCCTACGCCACCATCGTTGTCGCCGCTATCCTGCCCGCCGTGCTGTACTTTACCGGTATCTACCTCATGGTACACTTTGAGGCAAAGCGGCTGGGGCTGAAGGGTCTCCCCAAGGATTCCATGCCCAAGTTCTTCCGCCTGCTGGCAAAGAGCGGCTACCTGCTGCTGCCGGTCGTTATCCTTGTCATCTGCATGAACTACTACACCGCGGGCATGTCCGCCTGCTTCGCTATCCTGTTCGCGCTCATTATCAGCCTGATCGGCAAGGATAAGCACGACCTTACGCGTTCCATCGGTCTGCCGCTTATCCCGCTGGCGACCCTTGTTATCCTGTGGCAGGTCGTTAAGGTGGATACCGGCACCTCCGTCTTTGTGGCGATGGTCGTTGCGGTGCTGTGCAGCTTCCTTGCCAGATCCGCCGTGCTTACCCCCAAGCTGGTCGCGGAGGGTTTGCAGGGCGGCGCGGCAAGCTCCATCGGCGTGGCGGTCGCCTGCGCCATGGCTGGCATCATCTCCGGCGTCGTCTCCATAACGGCGCTGGGCACCACGCTGGTCGCGGTCATCGTCCCTCTCGCCCAAAAGAGCATCTTCCTCGCGCTGTTCTGCACCATGCTGGCGTGCATCGTACTGGGCATGGGCGTACCCACCACCGCCAACTATGTTATTATGGCGACCATCACGGCGCCGATCCTTGTCAAGATGGGCATTCCGCTGCTGGCAGCGCACATGTTCGTGTTCTACTTCGGCATTGTGGCTGATATCACCCCGCCCGTGGCGCTTGCCGCCTACGCGGGCAGTGCCATTGCTCATTCCAACCCGCTGAAGACCGGCGTAACGGCGACCAAACTCGCCATCGGTGCGTTTATTATCCCGTACATCTTCGCACTGAACCCCAGCCTGCTGTTCATTGATGTGACCTCCGTCTGGACGCTCATCAGCATCATGGTCACCTCCGTCATTGGCATGTCCGGCATCGCCATGGGCATGACCGGTCATGTTTACGCCCACATTCCGTGGTATATGCGCATCATGCTGCTTGCCGGCGGTATCCTGCTCATCGATCCCGCCCCCATCACCGATCTCATCGGGCTGCTGCTCATCGGTATCCCGTTTGTCACGCAGCTTCTCCATAACCGCAGACAAAAAGCCGCGGCTGCGGAGTAAAGTAGTATTCCCAAAGGGCAGCCCACAAATAGCTCTTCACACTGACACTGACGACACATTTGAATTGAAAATCACCTGCACGGCACTATGTCATGCAGGTGATTTCTTATTGTTTTCCCGAAGCGTCAGAGATCATGTATTGGTATAGCTGCATTCGGTTTGTCACGCCAACTTTGCGGTAAATATTATAAAAATGCTTGTGAAGCGTCGATTTGCTAAGATATAGGCGGGAGCAAATCTCCTCATTATCTAACCCCAAACGAACCAAACCGGCAATTTCAATTTCCCTCCGTGTCAATCCAACAGCCTCCAGCAGCAGCTCCGAAGACTTCCCCTTTGCACTGACAGCACCATCCTGTGCAAGAAGATACCACAGCTTCAATGCCAGGTGTTCCTTTATCATTTCCAGCGGTTCTACATCTTGAACCGAAAAATCCGGCTGGCTCTTGGGACGAAAAAACGCCATAATCCCAAGCAGCACATCATCATGAATCAGTACCATTTGCACCGCATGGTAAATATCCTGCGGGTAATAAAGGTCACGATACAGATCCGTTTTTTCAAATGTTTTCATGTCATAAATCTCCGAATTGAGCTTTACGCTGCTCCATGGGGAGTATTGGAAAGTGACCCAACTATTTGGGTAATCACCGCTGATAAATGAATCTGGAGGCTTGCCAATAGAGGTTTCTTCGAAATTATATGACATGGGGGAAAGATGTACAACTCTTCCGTTTTTACGGGAAGCAAGAAAGAAAAGGCCTTTGGTGAAGGGAGTTATAACCTGCAGCTGCTCAAAGCATACCTGCCCGAATTCCTTTACGCTTTCCGCCCGACTGATTCTGTAAAGCACCTGCAGAAGATACTGCCACCGCAGGCGTTCATCATGCTGGTGGTCCAAAATTTCTCCCCCCTTATTGTTTTCCATTTTTATTATATCTCGGGAAATATCCATTTTCAAGCTGTTTTTATCGCGCTGCATTTCAGATCACTTCAGTAGTGCATTCCTAATTCATAGAATAAATAGAACGAAGATGCGCAGTTCATAGACAAATTATCCTACAAATACTCTCACCCGCTTCAATTGATTTTGATGTATATGTTGGCTAAAATTATTTTGAAAGAGGGTGAAATTTTGTCAAATAACATCTATGATGAATTAAAAGTGTTGGATCTCTCAGATTTAAGTGCCGCATATTGCGGGAAGATGCTTGCTGCGTTTGGCGCGGAAGTTTTGAAAATAGAGCCACCCGGCGGTGAGCGCACCCGATATATGGGGCCCTTTGCTGGTGGAGCAGTCGATCCTGAAAAAAGTCTGCCCTTTGCCTATGCCAACTGCGGAAAGCATTCCGCCGTACTGGATCTTACCACGGAAGCCGGTCGGCGAAAGTTCTTGACGCTTGTCTCGCAATACGATGTACTGATTGAGACTTCGACTCCCGGAACAATGGAGGCTTTGGGACTTGACTGCCAATCGCTCCATGCAATCAATCCCCGCCTTATTATGGCATCTGTGACACCATTTGGTCAAACCGGTCCACATCGACTTTGGAAGGCTCCGACCGACCTGATTCTTGATGCCATGGGGGGACCTATGGGAAATATGAGTCTGCCGGATCGTCCTCCGCTGCATCTGGGGTATGATATCCTCGGACCCGCTTCCTCCCTGTATGTTCTTATTGCCATTCAGGCTGCATTGCACCGCAGAGAACCGGAATGGGTGCCTATATCGATATATCCCAGCAAGAGTGTCTTATCCCTTGGAAAAGCAATATGCTTGGTGATGCGCAAACGCTGCGGAACGACCCGCCTGTTTCTGTCAGCAGGGGGTTGGTACAGTGCAAAGACGGTATGGCGTTCCTGTTCATCGGCGGCAAGTGGAAAACTCTTCTTGACTGGATGGAGGAAACCGGTATTGACATCACCGTCCTGAAAGATGAGCGATACGAGTGCCATAATTATGATGTACTTGCCCCTTGGGACGATGTGCTGAATGACAAATTGCAGGAATTCGGGCGTTATTATACAAAAACTGAATTTATGCTACAGGGACAGCTTAGAAAAATCCCTGTAGGCGCTTTGGAAACTGCGGATACACTGCTGGAAAACGAACAACTTCGTGAGCGCGATTTTTTCCACGAGATTGACCACCCTGTACTTGGCAAACTAACCTATATGGGGCCGGTCGCAAAAATGAGTGCCCTGGAGCAAGATATTCTTTCTCGGGCGCCACTTCTTGGGGAGGACCAGATATGAACAGACATGATTTGCCTTTAAGTGATATCGTCGTACTTGATTTTTCTTGGGTCGTTGCCGGACCGCATGCCACCATGATGCTTTCCGATCTTGGAGCAACAGTCATCAAAGTTACCTCCCGCCGTAATATTGATGTGACCCGTGCCAGTTGTCTGCGGGAAGGCAATGATGACTTTGATGAAGAAGGCGGCTGGGTCTATCAGGACTTAAATCATGGCAAGCTGAACGTCTCGCTGGATCTAAAAAACCCTCTCGGGCGTTCCATTATGGAAGAATTGCTGCAAAAATCGGACATGGTCGTTTGTAACTACGGTAAGGGTGCTTTTCACAAGCTGGGAATGACCTACGAAGAGCTTTCCAAAATTAAAAAGGATATTATCGTAATTAACGCTTCCGGTCTTGGCGATTACGGTCCATACAGCGATTTTGTTACCTATGCACCGGTGCTGCAGGCTATTACCGGCATTGCCAGCTTGGTGGGTTATGAAGGCGAAACTCGTCCATTGGACGAATATGCCCCCATTGCGGACTATATCGGTGGTATGACCATTGCAAACTATCTGCTCGCAGCCTTGGCATGGCGTCAAAAAACCGGTGAAGGTCAATTCATTGATATGAGTCAGGGCGAATCCACCTCTGTCTATCTGGGACCTGCTCTATTAGATATGCAGGTCAACCACAATACCGGCGGCATCATCGGCTGCCGTGACTGGGGTCGTCGCGCTGCTCCGCACAATGTTTACCCCTGTGCGGATAATCGGTGGTGCGTAATTGAAACGACTACGGAAGAGGAATGGCAAGCCCTTTCGCAAATTGTTGATCCGAAATCCAGCTGGACAACGGATACGGACTTTTCCACCATGGCAGATCGTCTTAAACACCTGGAAGATCTTGACCACCACCTTGCCGAATGGACAAGCCTGCACACCGCTGATGAGATTGGCGACCTGCTGCAAGCAAATGGTGTTCCCGCTGCTCCAGTGCAGACCGCACGGGACTGCTACACCCGCGACCGTCACCTGCAGGAACGTGGTTTCTTCCGCGAGATTGCCTTTGAGCCTTCCGACCGATGGCCTGAGAGCCTTTGGGTTACCGGCGCTATCCCTCGACTTGCCGATATTGATTACCCCACCCGCGTTTCCCCTGCTGTCTCTACCGGTCACGATACCGAAACGGTCTTACAGCACTTTCTTGGGAAATCACAGGAATGGATTGCCGATGCCAGAAAGGAGGGAGCCTTCGGATAACACTTTCGCAGTGCAAAGCAGAACCTTCCTGTACACACGATAAAGCTACAATAAATTGAGGAGGAATTTTTTGTGCAAGAGCTTCTTAACATCGCCAATAGCTGGCCCATATGGGTCATCTGCGGTCTCAGCGTTCTCACCGTTGTTCTACAGTCACTCATCTTTATCCGGCGGGCGCGTAAAAATGCCAAGCCTCTTGGCATTACCGATGCCCAGTGCAAACTGGCAATCCGTACCGGTGCCCTTACCAGCATTGGTCCGTCCATTTCTTCGTTGCTCGTCATTCTTAGCCTGGTCGCCGTTGTCGGTGGTCCTATTGCGTGGATGCGCCTTTCCATGATCGGTTCTGCTTCTACCGAACTGACCGCTGCAAGTGTCGGTGCGCAGGCTGCCGGCGTTACTCTTGGTGGAGCCGGCTACGATCTCCACGCCATGTCTACCTCTTGGTTCACCATGGCGATCAATGGCTGCGGCTGGCTCGTCGTCACTCTGCTTTTCAACCATCAAATTGGCAAAGTCAAAGGGAAAATCGGCACCAACACAGTCATGTTTGGTCTTATCACTGCCGCCTGCAATCTCGGCCTCTGCGGCAATATGCTCGCTCCCTATGTAAAGAGCTGGAATGCCCAGACTGTTGCCGTTTTTGCCGGTGCTGCCGCTGCATTTTTGTTCATTATGCTCTTTAAAAGGCATCCCAAACTGAAACCCTATACACTGGGGCTATCCATGATCGTTGGCATTGTTGCCGGCTACTTCTTCATGTAAAGGAGGTTCTACAAGATGGAGGAAAACAAGTCTCTGAATACCACCGAAGAGTATTCGTTTGATAAATCTTGGACTAAGCCGAATATTAAAATCGGTCGTCTTACCATTCTGCTCGCTATTGTCACCAGCTTCTTGCCGAACATTTACCTGTATATCGTCCATGGTGCCGCACCCGGCTTTTCCGTTGCAATGGCTGCCTGGGGCAGCATCGCCGCTGCTTACGCCGCATTCTGGGTCGTAGAGCCTATTTCCTACGGAACCGTATTCGGCATCACTGGTACATATATTGCCGTTTTGACCGGCAGCATGGCTTCCACCCGTCTGCCCGCTTCCGCCACCGCGCAGGATGCCGTCGGCTTTGATCCGGATACCCCCCAGTCTGATGTGATCTCCACGCTCGGTATCTGCGGCTCCGTTCTCATCAACATTGCCATGGTCACGCTGTTTGTCGTCTGTGGTTCTGCTATTGTTGCCGTTCTTCCGGAAGGTGTGAAGGTCGCTATTACCAAACTGGTTCTGCCCGCATTGTTTGGCGCACTGTATGTCCAGTTTGCCATGAGAAAATGGCAGATTGCCCTAATTGGACTGCCTTTGGCGCTCTTGGTTCGTCTTCTTCCGGTCCCTGCGTGGGCTTATATTCTTATCGCCATCGGCGGTACCGTTGCCATCACCGTTGGTCTGCATAAGGCTAAGATCATCAAGTAAAAGCTGTCACCTATTTCAGAAAAGGAGTTTTCGATATGACTAACCTTCAAAAACGAATTGCCGATTTAACTCAGTTGATTGGCGTCAGCGGTCACGAATGGAATGTTGCCAGATATATCTACCACGCGTTGGAAGGCCATGTGGATTCCCTCGAACAACGCCCCAACGGTGCTATTGTTGCCATCAAAAAAGGCTCCAAGCCCGGTCCCCGCATGATGGTTACTGCCCACATGGACGAGGTCGGGTATATTGTAAAAAATATTACTCCCAAAGGATTCCTCCTGTTTGACCGCGTGGGCGGCGCCGTCGAGGGCTGTCTGCCCGGTCGCCGTGTCCTCGTAAAAGGTACCGGCGAAGCAATCCCCGGTGTCATCGGTGTCCGCTCCAGCCACCTGCTGACTGCCGAGCAAAAAGCCAAGCCCCAAACTCCGGAGCAATCCTACGTTGATATTTTTGTAAAATCCGCCGAGGAAGCACGTGCACTTGGCATCGGTCCCGGCTCTCAGATTGTCCCGGACAGCCCTTGGACGGAAATGCGCAATGGTCTGGTATGCACCCGCGCCAGCGATGATCGTGTCCTCTGCGCCATTATGGTAGAATCTTTGCTGCATCTTGATGCAAGCGAGTTTTCCGGTGAGGTCTGTGCTGTATTCAATGTGCTGGAGGAAACTACTATTGCAGCCATTTCGGCAGCGGTTTCCTACCTTGATCCCGAATATAGTCTGTTTCTTGATACTATCCCCTGCGGTGATGTTCCGGACTGCAACTTTGAAAAGGAACTCCCCGTTGCTCTCGGTTGCGGTCCCGTAATCGTTCTGGAGCAGCAGGTGCGTGAGGCAGTTCGGTACGGCGTCAGCCATCCCAGACTGGTAGAGGCCCTGCATGCACGCTGTGCAGAGACTGGTGTTCCTTATCAGGAGCTGGTACTCAATGGTGCCCGCTATATGACTGATGCTGTCACTGCTGCATACTGCGGAAAGGGCACAGCTGCTGCCACTCTTGCTGTTCCGCGCCGTTATTCCCACGCTCCCACCGAGGTCTACTCTATCGAGGATTCCGAGAATGCTTACAAGCTGGTCAGCGCCTTCCTGCGCCATGCTGTAGATATTTCGATGATCTGATAACGAGGTGACACAATGGATTTTGTAACATTTGAGGTAAAAAACCATATTGCCTACATTACCATTGACCGTGCTCCCGCTAACGCTCTAAACCGTCAGGCTTATAGTGAGCTTGGTGAAGCATTCCGAAGTGTTCGGGATCATGTCGGTGAAATCCGTGTGGTTATACTGACCGGAGCCGGAAAGTACTTTATTGCAGGCAATGATGTCAATGACTTTTCCGGAACAACAAAAAGCGAAATGGCTGTCCAGGGCGGCTTCTTCTCCGATTGTGTTTCCGCCGTCTATGATTGCCCCGTTCCCGTCATTTGCGCTGTCAACGGTGCCGCCGTCGGCGCTGGTCTCTGCATTGCCGCCGCCTGCGATTTTATCGTTGCGTCTCAGACTGCCCGTTTCGGTACTACCGAAATCAAGGTCGGTCTAGTAGGCGGACTTTCCTTCCTGCCTCTGCTTGTCCCGCCGAAAGTCGCACGCTATATGTCCGCAACCGGCAAGCTGCTTTCCGCTACGGAGATGGAGCGATATGGAAATATCCATGCTGTTGTAGCACCAGATGAGCTTCTCTCCGCAGCAGAAACTCTGGCGGAAGAATTGCTGTGCAATGCTCCCCTTGCATTAAGTGCATGGAAAAAATCCTTCAACCTGATTGAAAACATCTGCTGGATAGAAAAAGAAGGCATTACGGATCTTTTCATCAATCAGCTGATGGAAACAGAAGATTACCATGAAGCCATCAATGCCTTTTTGGAAAAACGCAAACCCGTTTATAAAGGGAAATAACCTTTACAATTCCATCATGGGGCAGCCCCTGACAAGGGGCTGCCCTTTTCTCCGTCCGCTGCCCTTGCGCCACCCCTGCCGTTGTGCTATCATAAGTCGGAAATGAGGTGCTGTTATGTCGCTGGAGATCGAGCGGAAATTCCGCATCAAAATGCCGGAAAAAGATTGGCTGCGCAGCCGGGAGGGCGTTACCGCGAGCGGTCTGGTGCAGTGCTACCTGACTGCCCGCGATGGCTGGGAACGTCGTGTGCGTCAAGCCACCAACGCCCTGACCGGCGAGGTGCGCTGCACCCTTACCGAGAAAACCGAAGAAGCCGTACTGGTGCGCACCGAGCTGGAAAAGGAGATCTCCCAAAACGAGTACGAGGCACTGCTGGGGGAGATGCTGCCCGATACGCCGCCGCTTTACAAGGTGCGCTGGGCGTTCCCCTATGAGGGGCACACCATCGAGATCGACTGCTACCCCTTTTGGGAAAATGAAGCGATCCTGGAGGTGGAGCTTTCCTCCCCCGAGGAAGCGTTTGCCCTGCCGCCGGAGATCACGGTGCTTGCCGATGTGACCGGTGACCCGAACCTGAAAAGCCGCGCGCTGGCACTGGCAATGACCCAGTGGGAAAAGGATCTGGCTGAGTATTCAGAAAATCAGTAACATTTCCTATTGACAAGCGCGTAAAAGGGAATATAATGTTCTCAAGATGTTTCGGGGCGGGGTGCAATTCCCCACCGGCGGTGACGGAGCCTTGCGGCTCCCCAGTCCGCGAACAGTGCCACGGCGCTGCCGAGAGGGTGCAATTCCCTCACCGACGGTCACAGTCCGGATGGAAGAAACAGCGCTTTTTTGCGTGTTCGGCGCCCCACTGCGGCTATTGCCGTGTCGGGCGCTTTTGTTTTGCGATGAAACATCTGCAAATCAAAAAAAGGAGCATATTCCCATGGCAAACACCAATCCCAAACTGAGCAGACTGGCAAAGCTCGGCCTGCTTGCCGCCCTTTCGGTGGTACTCGTATTCTTCATTCATTTTCCCATCTTCCCCACCGCCAAGTTTTTGGAGTACGACCCCGCCGATATTCCCATCATGATCGCCACCTTCGCCTTTGGTCCGTGGTACGGGCTGATGACCACCATCGTGGTCGCCGTCATTCAGGGCGTGACCGTCAGCGCCTCCGGCGGTGTGTACGGAATCATTATGCACATCATCTCCACCGGCACCTTTGTGCTGGTCGCCGGTCTCATCTACCAGAAGCACAAATCAAAAAAAGGCGCGCTGGTCGCGCTCATCTGCGGTGTGGCGTCTTGGGGGCTTATCATGATGCCCGCCAATCTTGTCATTACCCCCATCTTTACCGGCATGCCGGTCGAGGCGATCCGCGCCATTCTGCTGCCCATCATTCTGCCGTTCAATCTTATCAAAGCCGGCATCAACGCCGCTGTGACCTTCCTTGTCTACAAAAGCGTTTCGCCGCTTTTACATCGGTGATATTATGAAAGAACTGTTCTCCTTTACCGGTCGTGTCATTGCCGGTCATCATCTCGGTCATACCATCGGCTTCCCCACCGCCAATATTGTTGTCGACCCCGAAGAGCGTACCCCCACCCTTGGCGTTTACGCCGCGTGGGTCACGCTGCCGGACGGCACCCGCCGTGCCGCGGTGACAAATCTCGGCGTCCGCCCCACCGTGGAGGCGGCAGGCGCCCTGTGGGTGGAAAGCTACCTCCTCGATTTTTCCGGCGACCTGTACGGGCAGGAGCTGACCGTCACGCTGTGTCATTTCCTGCGTCCGGAGCGGCGCTTCCCCGATGTGGAAGCACTGCGGCAGGCGATTGCCAAAAACGCCGAGGAGGCGCGGGCTTTGCTGCTGGGCGGCAAGGGAGAGCACACCCCCTGCGATAAGTAAGATCGTAAA
>JBNMIL010000005.1:0-30728 GCA_050873265.1 Angelakisella sp.
GGAGAGGAGGGCGCACCGCAGCGGAGAGGGCTGCCCGCAGCATAGCGGAGGGTCTGCCCGATTGAAGCGGAGGTTGCGCCCGACGAGGCGGTACAAAAGTGCCTCCCCGCCGGATAGGCGTACAAATTAAAACTTTTTGTAAGGCTTTGCGACGCCGTTAGGCGAGAAGAAGCCATTACCATAACAGACCTCAAGTAAGCTATTTTCACCTGCCCGGTGAAAGAATAGTCAGCAATGGGCGTAAATAAGGGGGAACCCTCTCTTGCAGGGTTCCCCCTCTTGCGGGAACGACCACGCCGGGTCGTCCCCGCAATTCAACCCCTTTCGGGGCGCCCTCCGGAAACTTAAGGCGCAGGATGGTGCAGGCATCTTTCATCAAAACCATCTGCCGATGCTTTTGATGTTCGTTGGAAAGAGTGTTTCGCGCTCTGCTGAGCGCGACCAAAGACGCTGTCTTTGGAAACTGCAAGCCTTTTGAAAAAGGCTTGACCGAAAACTTTTTCGTTTTATTTCTTGGGTCGCGGGTACGCGCGCGGGCGCGCGCGAGGGAAGAAAATTTTTCTTGGGAGATGGGATATGGAGGGCGCCCGTCCCCTGCGGGGCGGACGGGCGGGGGTGCAGAGGCTTTGCTTCTTCACCCGTGCGCTTACAGAAATGGGGCGATGCGGCGGACGAGGGTATCCTCGGTGAGGATCAGGCGCTGGGCAACATTGCGGGCGAGGGGCTGAGCATCGGGGTACCGATTGAGGGTGCGGCGGAGCGCCTTGACCCCCATATTGCAGCCGTCGGTCATCAGGTCGGCGATGGTATCATCGCCGGGGGAGGCTGCCATTTTGACATTGGTTTTGAGCCACGACATGCTTTTTGCCGCAGCCGAGGGCTGCTTGCCCTCCTCGCCGCTGCGTGCCAGCAGCTCCTCCAGCTCCCTGCCGAGGTATTCGTGCTCCCGCTTACAATCCGCCAGACAGCGGTACAGCTCCTGTGACCGAACCTGATCGAGCACCTCGGCGATGGAGGCGACCCCCATTTTAACACCTGCGTCGCACTCCCGCAGCAGGGCGACGGTTTCCTCTTCCTTATGCGGCATGATAATGTCCTCCTTTGGCTTCTACCGTAATTCGGCTTTATTATGCCGCCATACCGCCGGAAAATGTGCCGCAGGCAGAAAAAAGCTCCCCGACGCAGGTGGTCGGGGAGAGAAAAACCTGATTTTCTTTTGTATTACATCTTGGCGAGGGAAACGGCGATGCGGGCGGCGCAGCGGGCGTTATTGAGCGCGAGCTGGACATTGGAGGCGAAAGACTCGCCGCCGGTCATATCCTTGATGTGCGCCAGCAGGAACGGGGTGATCTCCTTGCCGTGGATATGCTGGGCATCCGCCAGCTCCAGCGCCTTGGTGATGACGCCCTCCATATAATCGAAGTCCATAGCGTACTGCTCCGGAATGGGGTTGCCGATGAGGACGCCGCCGGGCATTTCCAGCTCCAGCTTGGTCTTGATGATGCGGGCAATCTCCTCCTCGCTCTGCGCGGCGTAATCCACCTTGAAGCCGCTCTTGGTGCAGAAGAAGGCGGGGAAATCCTCGGTGCCGTTGCCGATGACGGGGACGCCCATGGTCTCGAGGTATTCCAGCGTTCTGCCGATATCGAGGATCTGCTTGGCACCCGCGCAGACGACTGCGACGGGGGTACGAGCCAGCTCCTGCAGGTCGGCGGAGACATCCATGGTGACCTCGCCGTGGCGGTGGACGCCGCCGATGCCGCCGGTGGCAAATACATGAATGCCGGCGAGTGCCGCGCACATCATGGTGGAGGCGACGGTGGTGGCGCCGGTCTTGCCGGTGGCGAGATAGGTGGCAAAATCGCGGCGGGAGACCTTGCCGACATTTTCACCGCGGCACATCAGCTCCAGCTCCTCCTCGGAGAGACCGACCTTGATCTTGCCGCCGATGAGCGCCATGGTGGCGGGATGGGCGCCGCACGCCCGGATCTCCTTTTCGACCTCAGCGGCGAAGGAGAGGTTTTCGGGATAAGGCATACCGTGGCTGAGGATCGTGCTTTCCAGGGCGACAACGGGCTCGCCGTTCTTGATGGCTTCCTGCAGCTCGGGGCGAATGTCGAGATACTTTTCTAAATTCATGTCAGATGTTCCTCCTGTAATAAAAATCATTCCGTGAAACGGTGTTCAAAAGGTTCATCGACTGGGGCGGACGCTCCATCGTTGAAAGCATATTATAACCATTCCCGCGGCGGAATGCAAGCGGTTTTTACATGAAATTTGCGTGAAGATGCCGATACGGAGGTATTCCGGCAAAAAGCGGGAATGTAAAAGCATTTTTACATGGATAACAGCCGATGGAAAAGGGATTTGGATTGATAACGGGGCGGCGGGCTGGTAAACTGGGAAACGAAAGGAGGCGGAAGCCAAATGAGCATTGGTGAAAAAATAAGAAAAGCACGAGAGGAAAAAGGCATTACGCAGGCGGAAGCTGCGGAGCGCCTGATGGTTTCGCGGCAGACCGTTTCCAACTGGGAAAATGAGCGGTCGCTGCCCGATATTCTGAGCGTGATGCGTATGAGCGAGCTATATAAATTAAGTCTGGACGAGCTGCTGAAAGGAGACAGAGCCATGATGAACAAAATAGAAAAGGACATGAAAATGAGCCGCGCGGAAAAGAAGATCCTGAAGCTGGCGGGGGTTTCGATCCTACTGGGGGTGATCGTTTTTGCCCTGGGCAAGGCTTTTATCGGCAGCCCTGTGGTGGAATTCCTGGAGGGGGCGACCCCGTGGGTGCTGCTGGGGCTGACCTATCTTTTCTGGCTGCTTTCGATGGATAAGCAGGGCGACAATAAAAAAAGCAGGCGTAAAGAAGGGCTTCTCCGTATGGGGGAGCATTTTTTGTCGGTGGCGGGGAAGGTGCGCGGGGACGGATGGGGTTTGGGGGGCGCAGCCCCTTTCGGCAGAGCCGAAAGCCGCGCAAAGCGCGGACGCCCGCCGCAGGCGGGCGGGGCTGCGCCCCCCGAAAGCCCGCGGCAAAGATGCAGCCGGAAATATTGACACAAAGGCGGGGCGAAACTATTATAATAGGGATACTACGAAAGCGAGAGGGGAAAACATATGCTTTCTTCGGCGGTCGGGCTGCTTGCCGACCAATCCTTTATGGGGGTATTCTGCGCCGCCATGCTGACCATTGGCATCGGCTGGGGGCTGCGGAAAAAGAATATTCTGAAGGCGGAGAGCCGACCGGTGCTGAACACCCTGCTGCTGAAGCTGACGGTGCCGTGCCTGATCTTTGATGCCTTTATGACCGACTTTAACCGCGGGGAGCTGCGGCAGAACCTGCAGATCCTGCTGCTTTCCTTTTTGGTGTATCTTGCGCTGATTTTGCTGTCGCAGCTTATTTTTGCGAAATACGGGCGGCGGCGCGCCAACCTGTACGGGCTGTGCTTTGCGCTGGGGCAGCAATCGCTGTATTCCATGCCCATTCTGCGTGCCATGTATGCCGATGACCCGACGGAGGTGATGCTGGCTTGCAGCATGATAGGGCTGTCCTTCCGGATATTCCTGTATTTATATGCTTTCTACTCCATCAGCGGGGCGGCGGTGACGGGCGGAAGCCTGCGGCAGAACCTGAAAAAGGCGTTCCTGACGCCGGTGATGCTGGCGATGCTGGCGGGGTTCCTCATCTGGCTGACGCAGGGACTGCTGCCCGCGCCGGACGGGATCCCGCTGCTGCGGCTTGACCTGCGGCTGCCCGCCCTGTACGCGATCGTGCCGCAGATGGCAGCGCTGGTGAACCCCCTGGCGATGCTGCTGATCGGCTCGACGCTGGGAGAGACCCATATCCGCGACGCGCTGCGGGACGGCAAGGCGTGGTTCATCTCCTTTTTGCGAATGTTTATTGCGCCGCTGTTTACACTGGCGGTGCTGTGCCTGTGCCAGCGGGCGGGGTGGATCCATCTGACCGAGACGAGCTTGATGGCGCTGGTCATCTGCTTTGCCGCGCCGCTTTCCGCCGTGCTGTGTACCTTTTTTATCACCTACCATGAGGAGGCGGACACTGCCGCGCGGGTATGCCTGCTCTCGACGCTGTTCTGCGTTGTATCGACGCCGCTGTGCTACTGTCTGGTAAAGGGTATCGCGGCGGCGGGCATCTTCCCGCTGTGACTGTAATGTACTGGGATAAGTTTTTATCGTAAAACATTAAAATTATATTGACAAATATTACATTTGATGGTATTTTGTAGATATTAAAACGACTGCGGAGGGATATCTATGAAAAACATCAACAAGCTGGCGATCATTCTGACGAAAATACTGGAGCTGCTGCACTGGGTAGGCGCCGCGTGCTTCGCGGGGATCGCCATCGGCACCGCGGCGGGCAGCCCGTGGCTGCGGGGTGTGTTTACGGGTTTGCGCCCCGCGATCGACCGGGAGCTGAACACCTACGGCTTTGAGGTAACGGTGGTGATCGCTGACGGCGAACTGGACATGACCGCCGTGTTGGTATTTGCCATCGGCGCCGTGATCATTCTTTCGCTGCTGGCGATGGTGTTCCGGAATATCTATCTGATCCTGAAAAAATCGCAGGAGGGCAGCCCCTTTCAGCCGGACAATATCCGCATGCTGCGGGAGATCGGAATTTTCTGCATTGCCGTGCCGGTCGTCGGGCTGACTATCAGCGCAGTGGCGCGGCTGATCCTTGGCGTGGACGCGGTGGAGACCAGCGTGAATGTCTACGGTTTTTCGATGGGGCTTATCGTGCTGTGCCTGACGCAGATCTTTGCCCACGGCGCGGCACTGGAAAAGGACGTAGAGGGACTTGTATGAAAGGAATAATTTGATGGGAAAGATCGTTTTAAGGCTGGACCGCATGATGGTAGAACGGAAAATGTCGCTGAACCGGCTGGCGGAATGCGTCGGCATTTCCAATGTCAACCTTTCCAAGATCAAGAACAACAAGGTGACCGCCATTCGATTTTCCACCCTTGCCGCCATCTGCGAGGCGCTGGACTGTACGGTGGGGGATATTCTGGAATACCAAGAGGAGGAATAAGCGATACAAAGGCAGCCGCCCCCGAAAGGGGGCGGCTGCTGTGCGCGTGAGCAGGACAGAGGGAAGCCCGCAGGGCGCTCCGGCGAAGCCGGAGCCGGCGCGAAGCGCCGAAGCCGCCGAATGGCGGCTTGCCCTGCGGGCGTATTGCGATTTTAGTTAAGGCTTTTTCCTCCCGCGGGCGATGGCGCGGGCGGTGAAGAAAAGGACTGCCAGCGCCAGCAGATTGATGAGGACGGAGACAGCGGGATAGTACCAGCTGTCGGCTGCCGCGCCGCCCAGCACCCGCCACAGGGGCATGAGCCAGCCGCGCAGTCCCAATACGACGACCCACCCCAGCACAAGGAGGGTATGCCGCTGCCAGCGGGTATGCCGCAGCGCCAGCACCACATAAAGCACCAATACTACCCATGCCGCCCAGGAGATAATGAGCCATACATTGGTGGGGTAGCCCATCCGGTAGAGAGGCGGGCTGAGAACACCGCCGAGGCTGAAACCGCCGATCCAGCGCCCGACGGGAAGCAGCACAAGCAGCAGGGTGCCGCCGAAGATGACACGACCGGCATAGCGGCGCAGGGTAAGGCACAGCACGGCGCAGAGGAGCAGGTAAGCGGCGGGAATAAGCAGGGCAAGACTGAGCACCAGCGACAACGCCGCGCACAGAATACCGCAGCCCAACAGGATATAGCCCACCGTCCTTTGTGCGGAGGACGGGGCTGGTTTTGCCTTGAGCGGGGCAGCGGGCGCTTCCGGCGGAGTTTCCCCGATCGGAGCGGGTGGTTCCTCCGAAGCGCCCTTGACCAGTTCATCTAAGGTGATATCAAACAATTTGGAAAGGGCGATGAGCCGTTCCAGATCCGGCAGACCGGCATCGGTCTCCCACTTGCTGACCGCCTGCCGGCTGACCGACAGCTTTTCTGCCAGCTCCCCCTGAGAAAGCCCGAGCTTTCCCCTGTAATACGCGATACGCTCACCGAGTGTCATTTTAAGTTCCTCCGTTTATGTGGTAGATGCGGTATTTGGTAGGGCAAGCGTACCACAGGGCGGGATTTTTGTCCACCAAACCGCCGTGGTTTTTTAGCAACTTCGGGTTGCGCCCCCACTTTTACGGGGGATAAGAGAGCGCCGCCCCCGAAAGGGCGGCATTTTTGTATTCCGGGTTACTTGAGAGTCTCGCTGTTATTGAGGACGCCGGTGCTGTAAAGGAACAGCACATCGCAATCGGTAAAATCGACGAAGCTGCCGAGACGGGCGGAGGCGAGGTAGCGGATATCCACCAGTGTGACCGAGGAATAGCCCTCCACCAAAAGCGGGGTCAGGCTGCTTCCGAAGCTATCCCGAAACACGACCAGCCGGCGCCCGGAGGTATTCTGCGGGTTTTCGATGCGCAGCAGCGACACCGAGCCGGAAAGGAACATCTCGTAGGGGTCGCGCCCCGCCGCCTTTTCCATATCGTAGATGCCGCCGGTGGTATCGGTCTCGTAGTTATAGACCGTGGCGGTATCGATCGCCCCGCCGGTGAGGTAGTTCATCGGCTCCGCGGCGATGGGTAGCGCCGCCTGCCCGTAATAAACGCCGTAAAAGGGCTTTTCCAGCGTCCTTTGGGTGTAGCTGCCGGTAAGGGTGACGCCCATGCCGTTTGCCAGCCGTGCGGCAACGGGCAGCAGCGCCTCCTGCCGCCAGTGAGCGTCGGTGCGGTAGTAGTCCTCCAGCTCCAGCAGGTCGAAGATATCGATATACTTCATATAGGGCAGCTTCCCTTGCAGATCGGCGGCAAAGGCGGCGTAATCTATAGAGGGGTAACCGTTGGCGGCTGCCATGAAGTAGTTTTTATCCGGCACAAGGGAGAGGTAAATGCGGGCGCCGGCTTCCTTGAGGTAAGTCTCGTAGAGATAATCAAAACGCGCGGCGGCGTTTTCGAGGGAGCTTTCCTTCATGGGGTATTCCAGCTTGGCAAGGTGATCCCCTACGCGATACAGCCCGTTATTATCCCGCTGACGCAAAAGCCCCGTGGCGGTGAGCGCCTTGAGGGTGCGGAATTCATTCCGCAGGGGGAACTGGTCGGTGGCGTAGTCCTCGAAGCGGTCGGCAAAGGTGCCGGAAAGGAGCGTCTGCCCCGTAACGGCGGGCATCTGCGCCAGCGAGCGCCGCTCCGCCTCGGAGGAGGCGTCGGCGGGCTTGAGGGCCGCCCAGAGGGAGAACGCCGCCAAAAACACGCCCAGCACGGCGATGGTGAGCACGGTACGGGTCTTATTATTTTCCATAGCGGCACCCCCTTAAAAGCGGAAATAAAGGAACGGATTGAACGAGCCATCGACAAGGTAGGCGGTGACGACCGCCAGCAGCACCATGAGCGCCGCGGGCGCCAGCACCGAGAGCGCCCTGCCGCCTTTTCCTTCGGAAAGGCGGTGCATCAGGCGGGCAGGCAGCGGGGTAGCGCCGATGATGGCGATGACAAAGGTGACGGCGTAGCTGCCGAGGTAATAAAGCGCTTCGCCGGTGACGAGCGGGACGCCGCCCGCACCGAACATTCTGCCCAGATGGGTGGCAGCCTCCGAAATGCCGGCGCTATCGAAGATGACAAAGCTGACCGCGACCAGCAGCAGCGTGTAGAGATGACTGAGGACGGGGAGCTTTTGCAGAGGCTTTAGGAGGAAGCCCTTTTCCATGATGAGGAACACGGCAAAGAACAGACCCCACAGAACGAAGTTCCAATCCGCGCCGTGCCACAGCCCCGTAAGCATCCAGACCACGAGAATATTGAAGTAGCGGCGGGCAGGGGCGACACGGTTGCCGCCCATGGGGATATAGACATAATCGCGGAACCAGGAGCCGAGACTCATGTGCCAGCGACGCCAGAACTCGGTGACGCTGCGGGAGATATAGGGGTAATTGAAGTTTTCGGCAAAGGTAAAGCCGAAGATCTGCCCCAAGCCAATCGCCATATCGCTGTAGCCGGAAAAATCGAAGTAGATGTGCAGCATATAGGCGGCGGCGTACATCCAGCCGTACAGTACCGAGGGCTGGGTGGTGGACTTATACACCGTGATGAGCTGGTACAGCACATTGGCGATGAGCACCTTTTTGCCCAGCCCCAGCACGAAGCGCTGCGCGCCGGCGGCGACCATAGCGGGGGTGGAGCGGCGCTCCCCCAGCTGCGGCTCGATATCGGCATAGCGGACGATGGGACCCGCGATGAGCTGCGGGAACATGGCGATATAGGTGCCGAGGTGGATTAGATTTCGCTGGGCGGCGACGGTACCACGGTAGACATCTACCACATAGCTGAGGATTTGGAAGGTGTAGAAGCTGATGCCGATGGGCAGCGCCACCCGCAGCAACGGCACCGAAAGTCCGGTGACGGCATTAAAGCTGCGGATAAAGAAATCGGCGTATTTACAGTAGCCGAGGAGCAGAAGGCTGAATAAGACCGAGGCGGTCAAAAATAGCTTTGACCGCCGGCGGTTATCACGGTATTTTTCCACCAGCCGCCCGAAAAGATAGCCCTGCAAGATGGAGACGACCATAAAGAGGACATACTTCGGCTCTCCCCACGCATAAAAGATAAGGGAAAAGAGGAGCAGGACGGCATTTTTAGCCCGACGCGGCGCTAAAAAGTAACACAGCAGCGTGAGCGGCAGAAAGTAGTAGAGAAACGGGATACTTGAAAACAGCATGCGCTGAGCCTCCCGATGGGTTACTTAGAATTCGATGGCTTCATCGTAGTTGATGACGGCGGCGGAATAAGCGCCGGTGATCTGATCGCGGAACGCGTTGATAAGATCCTCGTGACCGTACATGGAAACGACTACCTCATTTATGGTGATAACGACCAGCTTATCGGGGAAGCCGCACATCCACTGGCGGGACTGGATATTATCGCGCAGCGCCTGTGCCAAGGTCGCGGCATCGGCAGCATTTTTAAGATGATAGGCACCGCAGCTGAAGGTGTTCATGTTCATCATGTGGGTGAGGGAGGCGGCGCTGTCGATGAGATCGGCGCTCTCGGCAGGGAAGGACAGCATATAGCTGAGGTTATCGGTATCGGAAACATCGAACTTGCCGGGGGCGTTATCCACCGGAGTGGTCATATCGCCGCCCGCAGCGGGGAACTTTTCATCTTCGGGAAGTCCCTCCCACGCTTTGGTGAGGACCTCCAGCGGATCGGTAACGGCTGCGTCATTGCCGCCGTTGGTGCCGGAGCTATTGCCGCAGGCGGCAAAGGCAAACACCATTACGGCTGCAAGCAGAATGGAAATCAGTTTCTTCATGGGGAATTCTCCTTCATTTTTTAAGATGTTTTTTGTATGATCCAGACGCCCTGCTCATTCTGAGAAAGGGTCATTGTCTGCGTGTTGACGGTAAGGCGGTAGCTCTGCCCCGCCATGGGCTGCGGAAGCACCCAAAGGACGGTGCTGCTGCCGCTGCCCTGCTGCTTGGCGCCCCACGGGGAGACGCTTTCGCCCTGTGTGACCTGCACCTCACCGGTGGAAACGGCAAGCTGCCACTCGCCGCGGCAGGAAAGGGTGAGCGTCAGTTCCAGCGGCTCGATGGTATGCAGGGCGGGTTCCTCCGCCGTGCGGGGGGTGACCTGTGTGATGGGTACCGGAGCGCTGCCGATGGCGGTTTGCCCCACCGAGAGGCGGAGCGCGCCGGACTGCTGCCACAGCACCGCGATGCCGAATACCAGCAGCAGCGCTGCCGCCATGCTGCCCCAGCGGGCAAAGACGGGACGGCGCGGGGCGGGCGGGACGGTGACGGCATCCTGCAGAAGGTCGTCATCGATGCCGGTAATGGCGGACGACAGTGCTTCGTGCTTATTCATCTCCATCCCTCCCTTTCAAGATACTGTGCCAGACGGGTGCGGGTGCGCATCAGCATGGATTTGACTTTGCTTTCGGAAAATCCGAAATAATCGGCGATGGAAGCGACGGGGCGGCACTCGAAATACCGCTGGAGGAACACCCGACGGGCTTCCTCGCTTTCCGTCCGCAGAAAATCGCTGAGGACACGGGAAAAGGCGGCGGCTTCCGCTTCGCTTTGCGGCTCGCTGCCCGCGGGCAGACATTCCGCCAGCTCCTCAAGGGAAAGGGCGGCTTCTCCCCCGCCGCGTTTTTCGGCATTTGCCGCCGCGCGGCGGTTCAATGCCAGATTGCGGGCGATGCGCCCGAGAAACGCCGCGAAAAACCGCGGACGCTGCGGCGGGACGCTGTTCCAGACCCGCAGGTAGGTATCGCTGACATTTTCCTCGCTGTCCTCGCGGTTCGCCAGGATGTTCATGGAGAGCCGCATACAGTATGCCCCGTATTTGCGGGAAGTTTCAGCAATGGCATCGGGGCTGCGCTGCCAGTAGAGTTCGATGATCTTTTCGTCCTCCATCGGGCGCTCCTTTCCTGCTCCCCTGTGAAGTGCCCTCACCCATATAGACAGGAAACGGAGGGCGGCGGTTGCGCGGGGGAGCAAATTTTTTTGAAAAATTTTTCGTGCGTTGTATTTTCTCCCCATCAGGAGAAAAAAGGCGGGCGCGCCGCAGCGGGGAGGGCTGCCCGCCGCCGGGCGGCGGGTCGGCATGACTTTAAGCGGAGGCGCGCCCGCCGGGGCGCGGGGGCAATGCCGAAAAACAGTCAGAAAACCGCAGAAGTCGCGGGGGCTGCTGCGGTTTTAAGATGATAAACGTTTTTCAGGGGAGCAGCTCCAGACTGCCGCCATCCTCAAGGTCGTGTCCCTCCAGAAGCAGGAGCTTTTCCGCCAGCAGGCGGGAGAAGCCGCCGATGACCGCCGCGGTGGCAATAATGTCCTCTACCCGGTCGGTATCCAGCATGGTGGGTTCCTCGTCCTCGTGCTTTAGAATGGTGGCGCAGGCGGCGCGCACCTCCTGCGTAAAGTAGCGGGCGGCAAGGCTGTGGCGGGCGATATAATCGGTGTAGACGGTCTGCAGCTCCTCGAGGGAAAGCTCCGCCGGAATGAGCCGCTGCACCAGTGAAATGCTGAGCCCCTGCTTGAGGGTACAGATCATAATGAGATAGGCAAGGTGGATACGGTAGTAGCGCTTTTTGACCGGTCCCGGCATGGCGCGGGTGCGGACATAATTATTGATGGCGGCGGCAGTGACGGCTTCCTCCTCCTTTAATTCGGGGGGAAGGTAATCGAGATAGCCGCGCAGCAGGGTGACGACCTGCTCCATATACAGCCCGATATCGGGGATCTCCTCCCATGCGGGGAGATGGTAACGGTTGAGGTAGCGGTCCCAGCGGCGCAGCTTGCCGGCGACCAGATCTTTATCGTAGCTCACGGTGGTTCACCTCTCTTTGGGCGATATTATAACACAGCGGCGGCGCTGCCGCAAGATTTTACGGTGAGGAATACGGCTTGACATAATCAATAAAATGTTGTAATCTAATATAACACATTAGATTGAAAGAAGGTCAATACTTTGTACGAGATCTTTACCGATACCGCCGCCAACCTGGACGGCAGCCTGTTGAACGAGTTGGGGGTGGAGCTGATCCCCTTTTCCTTTTACTACAATGGTGAGGAGCACCGTGTGACCAGTCTGGATACCTTTGACGGGCACGCCTACTACAACATGATGCGCGCCGGCACCGAGGTAACGACCTCGCTGGTGGACCCGCAGCGGTACATTGACGGCTTTACCCCGCTGCTGGAGGCGGGACGGGATATTCTGTTTGTGGGCATGTCCAGCGGCATCAGCGGCAGCTATGCTTCCGCCGAGGTCGCCGCCGCCACGCTGCGGGAGGAATTCCCCGCGCGGAAGATCCGGCTGGTGGATACTCTTTCCGCTTCGCTGGCGGAGGGACTGCAGGTACTGAAGGCGGTGGAATACCGTGCCGAGGGCGTGGATATCGACACCGCCGCCGACCGCCTGCTGGAAAGTCGGCACAACATGTGTCAGGTCTTTACGGTGGGGAACCTGAAGTACCTGAAGCGCGGCGGACGCATCAGCAACCTGAAGGCTGCCGTGGGCACCGTTTTGCAGATCAAGCCGCTGCTGAAGGGCGACCCCGAGGGGAAGATCGTCTGCTTTGGGCAGGTGCGGGGGCGGAAGAAATCCATTGAGATGATGGCGGAGCAGTACGACCGCTATGCGGAAAACGCCGAGTGCGAGACCATCGGTATCGCGCACGCCGACTGCCCCGAGGACGCCGAGGCGCTGATCGCGCTGCTGAACCGCAGCCACCCGCCGAAGAACATTATAAACGCCTGCTACGAGCCGATGACCGGCGCCCATGTGGGGCCCGACGCGCTGGCGCTGTTTTTCTACGGGAAGAAGGAATTCCGAGCCGCGGCAAAGTGATTTGTTCCGCTGCAAAGCCTGTAATTCCGCATTATCGAATATTTTTTCGATATTACCGAATATTTATCATTGCCCCCACCGTGTGTGGGGGCTATAATATTCTATATCATTATTCTACATTCAGATAATCGAAGCTTATATGCGATAACGGAGAAAAGCATGACCAGACCCATGGTAAAACCGCATAACGATCCGAAGGCTTCCGGCAGGAGGCGGCTGTGGGCATTGGCCGCGCTGCTGCTGGCGGTCTTTTTTGCGTCCTTTTTTCTGGGACGGTACGGCGTTTCGCTGTCGCCGGGGCAGTTCTTCGGGCTGATGGCGGAGGCGATCCAACGGGCGCTGACCGCCGCCGTGAACTGGGTGGGCAGACCCTTTGGCTTTGCCACCGAGCGGCTGTTTACCGTGCCTGCCACCTGGACGCCCATTATGGAAACGATCGTCCTGAATATCCGTCTGCCGCGCATCATCATGGCGTGTCTGGTGGGCTGCTGTCTTGCCTCCGCCGGCGCGTGCTACCAGGGCGTTTTCCAGAACCCGATGGCGGCGCCCGACCTGCTGGGCGCTTCCACCGGCGCGTGCTTCGGCGCGGCGCTTGCCATTCTGCATGGGCGCTCCTCCGCGGTCATTACACTGTATGCTTTCTTTTTCAGTCTGCTGACGGTGCTGCTGGTTTTTGTGATCGGTCAGCGCGCCCCGGGGCAAAAGGTCGTGAACCTGATCCTTGCCGGTATTATGGTCAGCTCGCTTTTTTCGGCGGGCACCTCCTATATCAAGCTGGTGGCAGACCCCGGCAGTAAGCTGCCGGAGATCACCTATTGGCTGATGGGCAGCCTTTCCGGCACCCGCGGGGTGGATATCCGCTTTGCTATCCTGCCGATGGCGCTGGGGCTTATCCCGCTGCTGCTGATCCGCTGGCGGCTGAACCTGCTGACACTGGGTGAGGAGGAGGCGCGCGCACTGGGCGTCAACACCGCCGTGCTGCGGCTCATCGTCGTCATCTGCGCCACGCTGATCACCGCCGCCTCTGTATCGGTCAGCGGTCTGATCGGCTGGGTGGGACTGGTCATTCCCCACCTATGCCGCCGTTACATCGGCAATGACTACCGCAAGCTGCTGCCCGCCTCGATGCTGTTCGGGGCGACCTTCCTGCTGCTGGTGGATAACATCAGCCGGAACCTGCTGGCGGTGGAGATCCCCATCGGTATCCTGACTGCCTTTATCGGCGCGCCGTTCTTTATTTACCTGATGCACCAGAAAGGAGGCGGCGTATGAGCACCCCCGCGATAGAAGCCAATGGCGTGCGCTTCTCCTACGGTAAAAATGAGATCCTGCACGGGGTGGATTTTGCCGCCGGGCGGGGACAGCTGATTGCCGTGCTGGGCCCCAACGGCGCCGGAAAAAGCACGCTGTTCCGCTGCCTGCTGGGGCTGTACGGCAGCTACCGCGGCAGCATAGCCATAGAGGGGCGTGAGGTAAAGACCATGCAGCCCCGTGAGATCGCCGCCAAGGTCGCGTATATTCCGCAGACACACACACCGACCTTTCACTATACCGTACTGGAAATGGTGCTGATGGGCACCACCCACCGGGTGCGTGGGCTGAAAAGCCCCGGCGAGCAGGAAACCGCCATAGCACGCAAAGCGCTGGCACAGGTGGGCATTGCCGATATGGAGCAGCGCAGCTACGGCAGGCTTTCCGGCGGAGAGCAGCAGCTGGTGCTGATAGCCAGAGCGCTGGCGCAGCAGACCGAGCTGCTGATAATGGACGAGCCGACCAGCAGCCTGGACTACGGCAACCAGCTGCGTGTGATGCAGCGGGTAAAAAAGCTGGCGCAGCAGGGGTATACCATTCTGCTTTCCAGCCACAACCCCCAGCAGGCGCTGCTGTTTGCCGACCGTATCCTGGCGCTGCATGACGGCGTGATATGCGCGGACGGCAGCCCCGACGCGGTGATAACCGCCGAGCTGCTGCAAACGCTGTACGGCATAGAAACAAGGCTGACGGCTTCCGAGGCGGGACGGCTGATTGTCCCGATGCTGAAGGAGGCGGACGACTGATGTTTGTATGGAACGAGGATATGATACGCTTTTTGCGGGACGCCAGCGAGCAAAGCGACTACCACCGGCTGCTGGCGGAGTACCTTGCCGGGCGGCTGCCCCAAGACGCCCATGTGTGCGACGCCGGGTGCGGTCTGGGCTATTTGAGCCTGCGGCTGGCACCGCTGTGCCGGCAGGTGACAGCCGTGGACAGCAGCGCGGCGGCGCTGGCGGTGCTGCGTGAAAACCGCGAAAAAGAGGGTCTTGCCAACATAAGCGTGCGCTGCGGCGAGATAGAAAAGCTGCCGCCCGATACCCCCTATGACGGAATGATCTTTTGCTTTTTCGGCAAGGGGGACGAGGCGCTGCGCATTGCCAGAAGTCAGTGCCGCGGCACGGTGATCATTATAAAAAAGGCGTGGAGCAGGCACCGTTTTTCGCTGGGGCGGGAAAAGATGACGCACGAAAGCTACGCCGATACGCTGGCGCTTTTGGACAGGCTGGCGATCCCCCATACCGATGAGGTGCTGACGCTGGAGATGGGGCAGCCCTTTGGAAGCCTTGCCGATGCCTGCCGATTTTTTGAGATTTACGAAAAAGGCAGCAGCACCGTGACCGAGGACGCCGTAAGAGAACGGCTGACCGCCACCGGGGACGACGCCTACCCGTGGTACCTGCCGCAGCCCAAGGAAATGGGCATTATTACATTGGATAGCAGGGATATTCCCGAACTATAAAACTAAAAAGGAGAATAGCACAACATGAAAAAGACACTGTGTATTCTGTTGGCAGTACTGATGATCGCCATGCTGGCGATGACCGGCTGCGGACAGAACAATGATCCCACTCCCGCACCGGAGGAGCCTACCACCCGTACCTTTACCGACTCTTTGGGTCGTGAGGTGACTCTGCCCGCTAATCTGACCAAGATCGCCATTTCCGGCCCTCTGGCACAAATCGTAGTCTTTGCCATTGCTCCCGAAATGATGGTGGGCGTTGCCAACGGCTGGGCGGACGAAGCCAAGGGTCTGATCCCCGACGAATACTACAACCTGCCCCAGCTGGGTCAGCTGTACGGCGGCAAGGGCGAGCTGAACCTGGAGACCCTGCTGCAATCCGGCGCCGAGGTAGTAATTGACGTGGGCGAGCAGAAGGACGGCATGACCGATGACCTGAATGCCTTGCAGGAGCAGACCGGTATCCCCTATGTTCACATTGACTGCTACACCGGCAGCATGGGCGATACCTACCGCACCCTGGGCACCCTGCTGGGTAAGGAGACCGAAGGCAACACGCTGGCTGAGTACTGCGACAAGGTTTATAACCGTACCAATGACATCGCCGCGAGCGTAGAGAAGGTCAACCTGCTGTACTGCCTGGGCGATAAGGGCGAGAATGTCATTGCCAAGGGCAGCTACCATGCCGAGGTCATTGACCTGCTCTCCAACAACCTGGCTGTTGTGGATTCTCCCTCCTCCAAGGGCAGCGGCAACGAGGTAGACATGGAGCAGATCCTTGCCTGGAACCCCGATGTGATCCTGTTTGCCCCCGGCAGCGTATATGCTGCCGTTGGTGAGGACGCCGCCTGGCAGAATGTCAACGCCATCAAGAACGGCACCTACTATGAAGTGCCCGTTGGTCCCTACAACTGGATGGGCTTCCCCCCCAGCGTACAGCGTATGCTGGGTATGATGTGGATGGCGAAGCTGCTGTACCCCGAGTCTGCCGACTATGATCTGTATGCCGAGGTAAATGAGTACTTCCAGCTCTTCTACCACACCGATCTGACCGAAGATGCTTATAATGCTCTGGTCGCTAACTCCATTGGCGCAGCAGAAACCAAGGCTGCCGCGTAACAGAAAGCTTACAGCCCGTCCGCTCATTTTACCGTGGGCGGACGGCTTCTTTTAACCTTATTCCGTATTGCGGAACGATTATTCGGCGTGTGCGATCAAATTTTCTTGTATTTTCGGTGAAAGCGCGCTATAATACAGCTGTATCATTATTCTCTTAAAAGGCAAACGAGGAGGACGGAAGGCACCATGCAGGAAGCGGGCGGACGGGTACAATCCATTGAAAAGGCAGTAAAGATCCTTGAGATCCTTGCCGAAGCGGGCGCGCCGATGCCGCTGCGGGAGATCGCAAGGCGCACCGAGCTGCCCAAAAGCACCCTGCATGGCATTATTTCCACGCTGCGGCAGACCGGTCTGGTGGAGCAATCCGCCGAGGACGGTTGCTATGGACTGGGGCTGCACCTGTTTGAGCTGGGCTGCGCCGTCAGCGGCAGTCGGGATATCACCGCCATCAGCCGTCCCTTTTTGCAGAGCCTTGCCGGTCGCGCGGGAGAAACGGCATTTCTTGCTGCGCTGGACGGCACCGACGCCCTGCTGCTGGAGGTCTCCGAAGCCTCCAACCCGCTGCGCGTTGCGCTGGGCCCCGGCACCCGCCTGCCGCTGCACTGTACGGCGCAGGGAAAGGTGTTCCTTGCATGGAACGAATACCTGATGCGGCAGATCAGCCGCTCGCAGCCTATCGCCTATACGCCGCACACCCATACCACCCCTGAGCAGCTGCAAGCCGATGTGGTGGCGACCCGTGAGCGCGGTTACGCCATTGAGGACGGCGAGCATCGCATCGGGCTGCGCGCCCTTGCCGCGCCGATCCCCGACGCGGAGGGAAGGGTGCGCTATGCCATCGGTGTAGTGGGCATGTTCCGTCGGGTGCAGTCGGAGGAATTCACCACCGCCGCGCACCTGACAATGGAGGCTTCCCGCGCCATTGCCGCTTCCCTGCAGCGGGGTCCGTGAGTCGTGATAAACAAGTAAGCATAACGAAGCCGTCCCGAGAGGGGCGGTTTTTTTATTGCGGAGGACGAGCCTGCGGGCGCAACTCCCCCATACAACAGCAGCGCACCCTGCCGACCGGCAAAGCACGCTGCTTTTGCTTTATTTTTTATGTTACGGTTTCAGTTCCAGCGCCGCTAAGGCGTCGGTGATGGTTTTCTCGTTTGCTTCCATGCCGTATTTATCCACCTCGGCACGGCTGCGGGGTCCATGGGTAAGGCACCCTGCCCCGCCGATGCAGCCGCCGGCACATGCCATGCCCTCAATGAAATTGGCGTCCAGCAGGTTTTTGCTTTTTTTCAGCAGGGCGATGCGGCACTGCTCGATGCCGTCACAGGAGGCAGCCTTCAGCTCAAAATCGGTATTGCCGTGCTCCTTGATGCCCTGCGCCACTGCTTCCGCCAGACCGCCGCAGCGGGCAAAGATTCGCCCGAAGTAGGAGGCTTCGTCCAGCACGCTTTCCTCCAGCGCGGTAATATCGATCTCGCGGCTGTCAAACAGCGCCTGAAGCTCCTCAAAGGTCATGGCGGCATCTACATAGGGGCGCACCTCCGGCTTCTGCGCCTCGCCCTTTTTGGCGGTGCAGGGACCGATGAACACCACCCGCGCCGTTTCGTCCTTTTCCTTCAGGTAGCGGGCAATGGTCGCCATGGGGGAAAGGTTGTGGGAGATGTAGGGCTTCATTTCGGGGAATGCCTTTTCGATATAGCTGACGAACCCCGGGCAACAGGAGCTGGTCAAAAAGCCCTTTTCCACCAGTTCACGGCTTTCGGCATCGGCGACCATATCGGCGCCCAGCGCCGCCTCCGCCACCGAGTAAAAGCCCAACCGGTGCAGTCCGGTGACGACCTGCCCCAGCTTGGCGTAGGTAAACTGGCTGGAGATGGAGGGCGCGATGACCGCATAGACATGGTACTTGCGGTTCTCCTCGCTCTTTTTTATCATGTCGATGACATTGAGGATATAGGATTTATCGGTGATGGCGCCGAAGGGACACTGATATACACACGCCCCGCAGGAGATACAGGTATCATTATCGATGGCAGCCGCCTTGTTTTCGTTCATGGTGATCGCCTTGATCTTGCAGGCATTTTCGCAGGGGCGTTTGCGGTCCACAATGGCGGAATAGGGGCAGACCCGCGCGCACATGCCGCAATCCACGCACTTCGCCTTATCGATATAGGCAACATGGTTATGGAAGCTGATGGCGCCCTTGGGACAGACGTCCTCGCACCGGCGCGCCAGACAGCCGCGGCAGGAATTGGTGACCTCGTAGCCGCCCATGGGGCACTCGTCGCAGGCGATATCAATGACCTCGATGACATTGGGATTCTGCTTATTGCCGCCCATTGCCATGCGTACCCGCTCGCTGAGGATCGCGCGCTCCTTGTAGACGCAGCAGTAGATGGTCTCGGCATTGCGGGGCGCCAGCTCCCGCGGAATGGACAGTACGTTATCCAGCAGGGTATCGTTCCACGCCTGCCGCGCCACCTCCCGCAGCACCTTGTATTTAAGGTACTGTACCTTGGTATCGAATTTTCTCATGGGTTCCCCCTTATCGTTTAGAAATACATGATCTTGACCCGCTTGCCCATCTGCCGCAGCAGCTCGGAAAGCTCCTCCACCAGCTTCATTTTGATATTGAAGCTGATGGGCAGGTTGGGGTCCTGATGGGCGGGATTGACCGCCCGCCCGACGAAGAAGCTGACATCGGTGGCTTCCTCAAACAGCATTCGGCTGATGAGGCAGGCGCCGTCATGCCCGTAGCCCCACTCCTCGTGGCGCTCATTCTGGTCCAGCACATCTTTGGCGTAGTCGATGACACGGCTGATGGTGATAATTCCCTCCGTCACCAGGTCCACGCCCTCCATGTGGGCAATGGGCGGCAGATCGCTGCTTTCGTACCGCAGCTCGGTGGTGATGGGCGCGCCGAGGTACTGCGAGGCGATGGAAGCGGTCGTTCCGCCGCAGATGATGCGCTTGCCGCCCTTGGAAAAGAACAGCGTCATCATGCGGGCATCGTCATCACGGTTGCGGGGCGGTCCAAACAGGATATTGACCGGCTCCCTGCGGCGCACCCGCACCACACAGGCGGTAGCGTCATCGCCGGGCTTGCCGCCGTACAGGCGGTCGCACTCCTCCACCAGCATGGTGGAAAGCGTCTTGGCATTGTAGCCCGCCACCGAAGCGGTCGCCACATAATCGGCAATGTCATTCAGCTGCCAGCCGAAATTATACGCCACGCCGATGCCGGCATGGGGACAGCCATCGCTGACCGCCACCAGAATATCTCCCTCCTGCAGGCGCAGCTCGGATTTATGTACCTTTTTGCCGCCCACGATCATATCCCGTCCGGGCAGATCGGTGGGGACACCGTCCCGAATGAGGACGACCGGCGGGTTATCGTAGCAGATGATCTCCGCCATCTCGTTATTGATCAGTCGGATAATGGTAAAGGTGGAGTACGCCACCTTACGCACCGAGCAGATGGGCAGCGTGGCGGCAATGGCTTTGACGCATTCCTCCAGCGGCAGCCCCTCGGCGATCATGGTGGAGATGATGCGGGAGGTGAGGATAGAAAGGATATTGGCTTTTACCCCGCTGCCCAGTCCATCTGCCAGCACCAGAACAGAGGAATCCTCCCCCTGCCCGACTGCCTCCACATGGTCGCCGCACAGCTCCTCCCCCACATGGTTAATGCTATTGTAGCCGATCTCTACGCACAGATCATTCATCGGATACCGACCCTTTCAGTTTATACAGCGCTATCTTGGTCTCGGCGGCAGTCTCGCCCAGCAGCGAGGCGATCTCCTGCACAATGCGCATCTGCTTTGCCACCACGCCGTCCGCTATCTCGGCGGTCTGGCGGCTCAGCTCCTCCTTCTGGCGGCGCACGCGCTCCTCCTCGGTCACATCACGCAGGATACAGATCAGCTGGTGGAATTCGTGGTCCGGAATGATGGTCTCCTCCGCATAGCGGTCGTATTCCGAAAGATACACCCTCTTTTCCTCGATGCTGTGTCCGCTTTCCAGCACGGTAAAAAAATCGCTCGGATCCAGCACCCGTACCACCGGCGAGCCCATCACATCGGCGGGCGAGGAAAGGTTCATCATGGCAAGCGCCGCGCGGTTGATCTGCTGGATCTCCAGCTTTTCATTCAGCAGGATAAACCCGTTGGGGGAGTTATTGACGATATTGCCGGTAAAGCTTTCGGCGCGCTCCTTGAGGTACGGCAGACACATCGAAAGCTCCGCCTTGCCCTGATAGACCGCGATCGCTTTTTCCCGACAGGTATTGTAGCCGCAGGAGCCGCAGTTCAGCTCGTCCTCCGGCTTCTTTTTGCCCATCTGCCGCAGGATATCGATGATCTCCCGCTCGGAGGGCAGGTAGCGCTCCTTGATGAGCGGCAGACGCTCCGCCAGCAGCTCGACGGGCGCCGGCTGGAGCAGGTCAAAGTCCGTCTCCCCCGTAGCACGGTCTACCGCCTGGTAATCCCGCACCGGTGAGCGGTGGAATTTTTCCATGACCGGTCCGCCGATGCAGCTGCCCGCGCACATCGACATTTCGATAAAGCAGTGGTGCAGCCCGCCGTGCAGCAGGTCCTCCAGCACCTCCAGACAGCTCTGCGCGCCATCGACCGCCATGTAGGTATAGTCTCGGTTGGGCTTTTCCATGCAGCGCAGGATACCGCCCGCCGTGGGGAACAGCCGTGCCTTGCCGCCCTTTTGCGGCACGGGCGCCTGCCGCACGGAGATGTTCTCTTTGTTCAGCCAGTCGGTCAGTTCATCAAAGGTCAGAACGGCGTCGACCTCCCCGCATTCCTCCGCTTCACCCTTTTTGGCGACGCAGGGACCGATGAATACCGTCTTTGCCGCGGGGATCCGGCGCTTGATATCGGCGCAGTGCGCCTGCATGGGCGACATGACCGGCGCCAGATAGCCCAGCAGCGCCGGATAGTACCGGCGGATCAGCAGATTGACCGACGGACAGCAGGAGGAGATGATGATATCGCGCTCATTTTCCTCCGCCATGCGGTCATATTCCCGCTTGACCACCGTTGCGCCCAGCGCCGTTTCCTCGGCATCGTAAAAGCCGAGCTTTTTCAGTGCCTCGCGCAGCTCCTCTATGCCGCTGCCGGCGTAATTGGCAATAAAGGAGGGCGCCAGACTGGCGACCACCGGTGCGCCGCTTTGCAGCATCACACGCACCTTGCCCACCTCGCTGACGATCTGCTTGGCGTCCTGCGGGCAGACCACAAAGCACTGTCCGCACATGATGCATTCATCTTGAATGATATACGCCTGATTGCCGGAAAAGCGGATCGCCTTGACCGGACAGTGGCGGATACATTTATAGCAGTTTTTGCAGTTGGCTTTTTTCAGCGTCAGACATTCCATAAAAAGCGTTCCTCCCCGCCGCGGCGGTTTCTTGCTTTATTGCTTGTTCAGTACCTTCAGCACCTTTTCCTCAAAGAAGGCGCGGGTTCCCTCCGGCGTGACGGAGCAGAATTCCTCATCTACCTTGACGCAGACGCCCAGCTGGCACTGCCCCATGCAAAAGGCGCCGCACAGCTCCACCTCGTCGCTGAGGTCGTGGTCCCGAATGAGGTCCTGCAGCTGCTCCACCACCTGACGGGAGCCGCGGACATGACAGGACGACCCGATGCAAACCGTAATCTTCATGTGAAATTCACCTCTGTTTCAATCTCTCCCGCCTTTTCGGGGTTATCGATCCATTCCTGAAGCAGCGCCCGACTGTGGGCATTGGCATTGACCGTCTGAGAAGCCGCCACCAGCGGGATCCAGCGGCGGATATATTGCGGCTCGATGCCGCTTTTTTGGCAGAAAAGCGTTAGGTAGCGCCCCGCCAGCTCCTCCTTACCTCGCATACGCAGCAGCAGGTAGGTCAGCGCGGCATCGGCGGCGGCATTGCCCTGTGTGGCATGGAACCAATCGATGATGTAGGGCTTGCCGGTAGCGGCGCAGATAATGACCTTGGACGGCACAAAGTTGCCGTGACAGACCTCATTGTACTTGGGGATCCGCTCCAATTTGGAGTAGAGGTCGTAGCGGTCGGTGGCGGAAAGCTCCGAGCTGTTGATGTTGCGCTGCAGCTCGTCCTTCAGCTTTTTGAACATGGGACAGGACTGCCGGTGGATCTGATCGTGCAGCGCGGCGAACAGCTCCATATATTCCTCGATCTTTTCGGGGTATTTCGCCATCAGCTGGTCTAAATTTTCCCCCTTGATGTATTCCGAGACGATCGCCCACTTGCCGTTTATGCGTGTGACCTCCAGTATCTCGGGGACGGTCACAGTTGTTTCCTCCATGCGTGCCTGGTTCAGCGCCTCATTGATGACATCTGCCTTGGCGCAATCCTCATTAAAAACCTTGAGGCAGCGATCGCCGTCCCGGAATACGGTGATGCTGTTCTGCACCGAAATGATGCGGTCTAAGTTCATCTGCCGTCCTCCCTTACAGTCTTGCTTTCAGGTGCGCCAGCGAAAGCGCCAGATTCTCGTACTGAATGACGGCATCGGGGGGCAACTGCAAGCGGCAGGGGGCAAAGCACCAGAACGCCCGCACCCCGCTGCGGTACAGCACATCGGTCACGGCCTGCGCCGCTTCCTTGGGCACCGTGACAATGCCGATGCTGACATGGTTCGCCGCGCAGAAATCCGCCAGCTCCGCCATGGGGTACACCGGCTTTGCTTCGCTGCTGTCGCCCTCCGGCGGAACATTCAGGTCGAATGCCGCCAGAATGTTGGTGCCGTATTCCGAAAAACCGGTGTAATCCAGCAGCGCACGCCCCAGTTTGCCCGCGCCCACAATGACCGCCGCCGCGGGGCGACCGCCCAGACAATCCTCCAGACACGCGGTCAGCTCGGCACGGTCATAGCCCACGCGGGGACGGCCCGCGCCGCACACCGCACCCAGATCCTTGCGCACCTGTACCTCGCCCAGATCCAGCGCCTTGGCAATGCCGGTGGCGGAAACAGTGGTGATCTCCTGCGGAAGCGAGCTGATATAGCGCAGATACTGCGGCAGCCGCCCGATGGTGGCTCTTTTGATCTCTTTGGTGTTCATATGTATGGTTTTTTCCTTTCCCTCGGTGATAATGCGAAAACACTTCTTTCCAATGTCATTCTATCACACCGCCCATGGGGTGGGAATTGCTTTTGTGTAATATCGGTATTGTTTTTATCGATATACCCTGTACGAATAATTCGACGCATACAAAAAGCGCCTGCCGCGGCAGACGCTTTTTCTTGCGGAATTTATAAAAGGCGCATTATTGATCCCAGTTATCCGGCAGCTCCCGCTTGGTGGCGATCAGCTGCGCGATGAACTGCTTATCCAGCGGGGAAAGGCTGTAATCCTGCCGGTAGATCAACACATCTTTGTACCGGCGGCGGCTGTCCACGCAGGGGCGGTGCACCAGCGCGTACCGCTCCAGCAGCTCCTGCGAAACGGGCGAGACCCACATAAATGCCTGCGGGTTGCGGGAAAGCAGCTCGAAGCGGCTGGCGCGCTCAAAAACATAGATGCGCCGGTTGATATCGTCCGGCAGCTCCTCCCGCCGCACCTCGGAGGCGGGCAGCGAGGGCACATACGGGTCGGCATACGCCACACGGATATAGTTTTTCAGGTCGTCGTAGGAGATGCTCTCCTGCTGTGCCAGCGGGCAGTCACGGCTCATCAGCAGGGCGTAGCGGAACTCCGCCACCAGCTCGCACCGCAGCCCCTTTTCCTCCATCAGCTCCTTGTAGTAGCGGTCGTAGTTTTCGGCATACCGCAGAATTCCCAGCTTGTAGTCGTCCTGCAACACATTTTTCAGGGTGCGCATGGCGTTGGTCTCTTTGTAAAAGACCTCAAACTCCTCATTGGCGGGCAGCTCGCAGGAAAAACGGGCAAACGCCTCCGAGATATAGCTGGAGCGCGGCACCGAGATGGAAAAATGCTTCTTTTTAGCGGAGCCTTCGGTGAACATATGCTCCACCTCATCTACCTGCTGCAATATCGCCTTGGCATACCGCAGGAACACCCCGCCCTCCGGCGTCAGCTCCATGCCGCGGGCGCTGCGCTCGAAGATAGCGACGCCCAGGCTGCCCTCCAGCTCCTTGATGGCGCGGCTGAGGTTGGGCTGCCCCACAAACAGCTTTTCCGCCGCCTTATTGATGGAACCGGTCTCCGCCACCGCTACGGCGTATTTCATGTGCTGCAAATTCATAAGCAGCCCTCCTCTTTTCTCAATGCGTTTTCTTCATGGCAGTATATGCGGCTTACAGAAAGAATTTCTTTTGCAGCGATTCCCGCAGCGGACGGCAGCAGCCGATGATGATAAGCGTCAGCCCCAGTATGACCCCCGCCGCCAGCGGGTAGATGGACCACAGCAGCACATCATGCACCTTAAAGGTGAGGTTTATCAGGAACTCCACCAGCACCGAGGTGCCGCCGAACAGGATAAACGCCCCGCCGAATACAAACAGATGCCCGCCCGGCAGGTAACGCAGCAGCGTGACCATCGCCGTGACGATAATACCGATCGCCCCCACCACCGGAAAGGCAAAGGAAAGGAACCAGTGCCCGCCGGTGGCAAGATCGATATACAAAAGATAGACGCCCAACGCCACAAAATCAGCGGGGACAAAGATGGCCGGATTGCCCCGCCGGAACCACAACGGCAGCACAATGACCACATACGCCATCAGCAGTGCGCCGGTCACATAGCCCGACCACACCAGTCCGCCGTTGATGCGCCAGTCGCACAGCAGGCAGATGACGATGGGCAGCACCGTCAGCACCGTTACCACAAACAGCGCCCCGCTGCGGCTCACCTCCTTATGGATATGCTCCTCCGGCGGGTAGGGGCTGTCCCCCTTCGGCGGCTCCATTTCCGGATGAAACACCGTGGTACCGCACAGCGGGCATTTTTTCTCGCTGTCGCCCAGCTCCACGCCGCATTTGACACAATACATAGCAGTTCCCCCTTTGGGCGGCTCAGCGCCCGTTGCTTTCCGCCTTTACCGGCAGCCCCAGCCAGTGCAGCACCTCATAGAAGTGCCGCTCCAGCTCCGGCTCGCGGATATTGCGGATCATATTGATATAAACGGTATCTCCCCAGGTGATGATGCCGCAGTTGTGCGGCGCCTTTGCCTGCACGCCGATGATAAAATCCATGCGGCGGATATAGGGGCACATCGCCTCCGGCACCCGCACCACGCCCAGATTGGACATGCACAAGCAGCTCTTGCATTCCCCTACGGTATCAAATACCATCTTCATCGCGAAATTCTTGATAAACAGCGGCATCACCTTGAGAATGGGAATGCGCTCGCTGTTGACATTGGTAGCAATGCGGGCGCTCATATTCTTGCGGGTGACCTCCAGCCCCATGCGGTGATGCACGATGCGGCACAGCTCGTCCAGTGTGTAATCCCCCAGCCGCGGGTCTGCCTCCGGTGTGACATACTGCGCAAAGTTCCGCAGCGACCGGCTGGGGAACAGCCCCCGCAGGTTCACCGGCACCAGCACCTTTACCGGACGGCGGCGACGGCGGCTCGGCACCTTTTTCGCCTGCAGGTTCAGGATCGCCTTCATCATGGCGGCGCACAGCAGCTCGGTCACGGTCACACCGTGCTCCTTCGCCTTCGCCTTCAGGTCGGTTGCCGGCACCATCAGGGTGGTCAGGTCAAGATAACCGTCCGGCTCCGGCGTCCCGCTCAGGTGGTAGGCGGTCGCCTCCCTGCGGCTTGCCTCCACCCTGCCCGCGTATTTCTGGAAGCTGTCCTCCAGCTCCTCCTCACGGGGCGGGTCAAGGCGGCGCAGCACCCCCTCCTCGGGCGGGATCTCCACGCCGTACCTGCGGCACAGGTACTCCGCCAGCAGCGTTTTAAGGAAAATCGTTCCGCCGGTGCCGTCGGTCAGCGCGTGGAAAAACTCCACGGCGATGCGATCGCGGTACACCAGCACACGGAACGCACACTTGCGGATATCATCAAACGGCATATGCACCAGCGGATAGCTCTTTTCCGGCTGGATCGCCGGCGCTGCCGGTATCTGCTCAAGATAATACCAGAACATGCCCCTGCGCAGCCGCACCGCGATGGAGGGGAAGCGCCGCACCGTCACATCAAGTGCGGTTTGCAGCGTCGGCACATCTACCGCCTCGGTCAGCGTGGCGGAAAGCCGGAACAGGTTGTTCCAGTTGCGGCGGCGCGCGGCGGGGTAGATTTTCGCGGCGTTATCCAGCTGCATCCAACGCAGCTTGCGCTCCCCACCCATCACACGGTTCAGGAACCTGCCCATCTCCTCAAAGTCGGACATATTCTCATTGAGGTAATACAGCACATAGGCGTGCCAGCGCTCCGGCGCCGTGATCATCTTGCTGTCGCAGCCTGCCGCTATCAGCTTTTCGTGCAGGCGGCGGGTATCGTCCAGCAGGATCTCATCGCCGCCCACAAACAGAAGCGTCGGCGGAAAGCCGGTCAGGTCGCCGTAAAGCGGCGAGACCAGCGGTTCTTTTTTATCGGTAATGCCGCCGGTGTAGCAGTCGGCGTAAAAGCGCAGCAACTCCTCGGTCAGCGAAGGATCCGCCTCGCGGTTATATTCATAGCTCTCACCGGAACAGGTCAGGTCAGTCCACGGCGAAATGGCAATAAGCCCCGCGGGCAGCGTCATGCCCAGCTCCTTCAGCTTCAGGCACAGCGCGCAGATCAGCCCGCCGCCGGCGCTCTCGCCGCACAGCACGATCTGCTCCGGCGGATAGCCCTTTTCCAGCAGATAGCGGTACGCCTCCAGCGCGTCCTCCACCGCCGCGGGGTAGGGACTCTCCGGTGCCAGACGGTACGCGGCGCAGAACACCCGCGCCCCACATTCATCGGCAAGGGTGGCGCCAAAGCCCTTGGCGTAATCCAGATCGCCGCAGGTATAGCCGCCGCCGTGCAGGTACAGGATCACCCCGCTGCGGCGCTCGTCACGCGGGATCAGCCATGCCCCCTCGAAGCGCTCAAAGGCGTAGTCCCGCACGATCACATCTTTTTTGTGGATCGCCTCCATCAACTCGCCCAGCTTATCCTGACCCTTTCGGGTCACCTCCAGCGAGCAATTCGCCACAAAGGGCTTGAAGAAATTAAGCTGCGAGCGTACCAGACGGGCAGGAAGTCCCATATCAGCGCCGCCTCCTTTCTTACTCCTTGTTAAAAGATAATTATAGCATTGACCGCCCGTAATGTAAAGCCGCACCGGAGGCACAAAAGCTCCCGTCTTTCGCAAAAAACGGGAGCCTTGGCAGCCTATATATTTTCAGTTCCAGCCGTAAATTTTGATCAGCTGCTGATAGGTGTAGAAATACGCACCGGCAGGGAAATCGCGCAGATCACCGGTGTTGGAGCAGATGAGGTAATCCACCGTATTGCCCGCGTCATTGGTCACCACCTCGCTGATCATCACGATATGGCGAAAGTGGTCGTTGCCCATGGCAATGACATCGCCCGCCTCGCCGGTATAGTAGGGCGCTTCGGCATCGCCCACCAGCCCGCTGCCGGTGTTCGCCGCCACATAGCTCACAAAGTAATTGACCCCCGACCACGAGGCGGTGCGGTTGCCGTTCCCGAACCAGTACCACGCGCTGCCGGTCGTATCCATCGGTACGCCGCCCGCGTTTATCGCCTGCGAAACATAGTTCATGCAGTTGCCGCCGTAGCGGTCATATTCCGCCCATTCGCTGTTGCGTTCCCCCGCCCAGCGGCGGGCATAGTCCACTGCCGCCGCGCGGTCGTAGCTATTGCGGGCAGGCAACGCCTCCGCCTGCTCGCCCCGCTGCGCCAGCCTTGCGGCAAGGTTCTCCAGCGCTATCGTGCGCTGCTCCTCGTAGGTGCTGTACCCCACCTCTATGGGCGGCTTTGTCCCCTCGTCAAGTCCGTTATCCCGTGCCACAAAGCGCATAAAGGGGTAATAGGCGCTGTCCCACGCCACATGGCGCTTTATTTTCCAGCCCGTTTCCTCGCTGCCCTCCAGCACAAACCCTTGGTACATGCCCAGAATGGTGCTATCCGCCGTGGGGCTGGCGGCAAAGTGCATCACAGTCGTTTCCTCGGTGCTCACCCGCACGGTGCCGTCCTCCTGCGGCTCCACCGCCGTGCAGTCCAGCGTCACGGCATAGTCCAGCAACGTCAGGTCGCTCAGGGAAGCCCCGCGGATCTCGCACAGCAGCGACCACACCTGCCGGTGCATCTCCGCCTGCTCCTCATCGGAAAAAAGCGCCGCACAGTCCTGCGCCTCCAGCCGACCCATCGACTGGTAATACCGCTCCATCAGGGCGGTAATGACCGTTTTCTGCCCCTCGGTCAGCTCTGCCGCCGCCTCGCCGGTAATCTCGATTCTGCCGGGGACGGCATTTTCCTCCGGCTGCTCCCCGGCGGTCCGGTTCGGAGGATCCGCCTCGGTCTGCTGCGCGCCGCAACCTGCCAGCAGCAGGCACGCCGCCAGCAGCAGGGCAGCCCATTTGTATATTCTGTGGGGAGAGTGCATCGTCTCGCTCCTTTCGGGTCGTTTATGTATAGTGTAATCATACAACCTAAAGCTGACTTTAAGGCAAGCCCCGCTCCCCAAAATTCACAAAATTTTCATTTTGCAAAATATATGACCGCCGGTTTCCCAGCGGTCACATTTCCCCATAGGGGCATTGTTTTTATTTATTTGCGCTTCGCCGCGAATACCAGCCCAGCAGCAAGCACGCCGGCAGCCGCCAGCACCAGTGCCGCGCCGTTCTCCGCCGCGCCGGTCTGGGGAGGCGTTACCTTGCCGTCCTCCGGTACTCTTACCGTGACCTCGGAGCCGGTGGAGCCGCGCAGGGTAAAGGGACCTACCTCGCCCTGTTCGTTCACGATGGTCAGCCATTCGCCCACCTTCTCAAAGTGCCCGTTTGCCGGCACAACGATGTAATCCTTGATGGCAGCCATATCCTCGGCGGTAAAGCGCGCATAGTTCATCAGGGAACCGTAGGAAACGATCTCGGACTGCGCGTCCATGGCGATCTTCTCCGCCCAGAAATGGGCGTCGCCATTCGCGCCGACCGTCAGCTTGCTGTTCACCAGGTCAATGCCGCCGTCCGTCATCCAGGAGAGAGTAACAAGATCAACCTTGCTGTTGATGAGCTTCAGCACCGTCAGACCGCCTATAAAGGAATTATCAAACCGTCCATGGGTCATCGTCACATTTTCCAGCGTCACATCACCCTGCACCGCAATATCCATCTCCAGCGTCGAGCCGTCCTCACCCTTGATGGTCAGGCTCTGGGCAGCGCCCGCCTCGCGGGTCATGGTCCAAACCACGCAGGCTCCCTTTACTATCACGGTGCAGTCCGCCTTCGGCAGGGTAATGGTTCCATACAGTTCCAGGTTTTCCATCGTCAGGGTGTGGGTCGCCTCGTCCTAGGTGTAGCCGTCCGCGGCAAGGGTCTTGCCGGAATGGTCGCCCGTGGTCAGGTCAATGTCCGTCTGCCCCTCTGCCAGCGCCGTGGCAGGCAGCAGCAACGCCACCAGCAGCATACTGATGAGTACCGTTATCAGTCGTTTCTTCATAAGTCAGATCCTCCTTTTTGTTTTGCGGCGCGGCGCCCACCGTCTCCAGTATCATTGGGTACCGCCCCGCTTTCTCCCCTTTATTGTATCTTATTCATGGTCGCAAAACAAGCAGAATTTCCCTCCCATGGCAAGTATTTATCGCATGCCGCAGCGCCCCTTTTCCGTGCTCCCCGCTGGAAATTCCGGCATTTTATTGACAAACCCATTTTATAGGTAGTATTATGAGGAAAAGAGGCGGAAACCCACTGTCCCGCCCATCGTCGCTGCCGCAGGGCGGCTTTTCCAAGCCTTATTGGTTAGCTTTAGCTAACTTTTCTATCTCAATTATAAGGAGTACCCCGCCATGAATGATAACGAGCTGCAATTTGACCGGAAATGTCATGTTCTCTACTCCCCGCCCTGCAAGCAGGAAATACTGGCGAAAATCGCTCTCCACTACCCGCCGAAGGAACAGGAGAGAGTCTGGACACAGGTGCAGCAGCAGTATGTCGCCTTTCTCTCCGACTGGCGCACCGATCTCGGCGGCGCCAAGAACTTCCACAACGGTGCCGGCGGCACCTACGATTGCATCGCGCTGATGGCATACTATTCCGTCTGCCGGGAGGTTACCTCCCTTGCGGAGATCGAGGAAATGGAGGGCAATCTGTTCCTGCCCGCCTTCCGCAAATTGCAGAAGCTCAAATTTATCGACTGCAACAAGCCGTTTTTCAAAAAGCTGATGTACCGCGCCTTCTGCAACGCCAAAAAGCAGTGCGATAAATGGGGCGATTACAAAATGTCCGTCGCGCCCTACCAAAAAGGAACGCCCATTTACTACGAGTTCACCGCCTGCCCCTCGGCGGAGTTCGCCAAAAAGCATGACCTGCTGGAGGTCATGCCCGCCCTGTGCAATCC
>JBNMIL010000006.1:0-30288 GCA_050873265.1 Angelakisella sp.
GAGCATATGCTGCTCACCGCCCCGCAGCTCACCCTCTCCATGACCTGCCCCTCCCTCGACGCTCAGGAGGATATCTTCCTTTACCAGAAAAAATTCCTCCTGCGCCTGCGCGCGTACGCGGGGGCGCACGGGTGCGCGTGCGAGGCTCCTCTTTTCCTCGCCGGGGATAAACGGCATCTGGGCAGCCCCGACCTTGCCGCGCTGCGGCAGTCCTTTACCGACCCCGAAACCGCCGCGCCGGGGTCGGGGGACGCCCTGCGGCTCATCGAAGCGCCGACCGTCTACGAGGAAATGCGGTTCGCCGCGGCACAGATCAGCCGGCTGGTGCGGCAGGAGGGCTTCCGCTATCGGGACTGCGTCATTCTGTGTCGGGATATGGAGCGTTACCGCAATGCCAGAACGGTGCTGGAGGAATACGACCTGCCCTATTTCTGCGGCGAAAAGCAGAATATCCTGCTTGCCCCGCTGCCGTTTTTTGTCCTCACCGCGCTGGAAGCGGCGACCGGCGGGATTCGCAGCGCCGCGGTGCTGCGTCTGGCACGCTCCGCCGCCTCAGGGCTGGACCCCCAGCAGGCGGGACAGCTGGAAAATTACTGCTATGTCTGGAACATCAACGGCGAGGACTGGCTGCGCCCCTTTACCGCCAATCCGGAGGGCATGTCCGATGCCGCGCCGGAGGATTACGCCGCCGCCCTTTCGGAGATCGAAGCCGCCCGCCGTGCGGTCATCGAGCCGCTGGCGGCGCTGCGGCAGTCGCTGCGGGATGCCGACGGCACCGGCTTTGCCGAAGCCGTGTACCGCTATGTCACCGATGCCGACGCCCTCTCCCATCTTTCCGGCGGCAAGCCGCTGCCGGAGCGGGAGGCGGTCGACCGTCAGTGGAACTGCATCGTTGATGTGCTGGACCTGACGAGCGATTTTTACACCGGAAAAATTCTCTCGGCGCGGGAGTGGAGCGACCTGTTCCGGCTGGCGCTTTCCCGCATCGATCTGGGCAGCGTGCCCAATACCGTTGATCATGTCATTCTGGCGGAAAGCGACCGGGTGCGGCTCCAGTCGCCCCGTGCCGTTTTCGTCCTCGGCGTCAATGAGGGTGTTTTCCCCGCGGCGGGCAAAACGGCAGGGCTGTTTTCCACCCGCGAAAGGGAGGAGCTGAACGCCTGCGGCGCCGAGCTGCCGGTCATCGGGACGGAAAGCGCCCTGCGGGAGCAGTTTGTGCTGTATTCGGCGCTGACCGCCCCTGCCGAGCGGCTTTATATCACCTATGCCCGCCAAAGCATCGGCGGCGAGACTGCCATGGCGGCGGCAAGCTATCTGCTGCGGACGCTGCACCCTTTGCGCGTCACGGCGGAGCCGACCGAAAAAATGCCGGTCGATTTCTGGGTGGTGAACCGCCGGACCGCCAAAAGCCGCTATGCCGCGGCGCTGGGACGCCGACCGGAGGAGGAAGCGCTGCTGGCGGCGCTGCTGGAACGGCTGGGCGAGGGGACTTACCCCGAGGCAATGCGCCGTGCCGCCGCCGACCTGCCCGCCGCTGGAATTTCCACCGAGAATGCCCGTGCCCTGCTGGGTCGGGAGCTGCGGCTGGCGCCCACCGCCATCGATAAATTTTACCAGTGCCCCTATCTCTTTTTCTGCGATAAAATGCTGCGGCTGCGTCCCCGTCAACGGGTGGAGTTTTCCCCGTTTGAATCCGGCTCCGCCATTCACTATGTCTTCGAGCAGATGGTCGACCGCTACGGCAGCGGCGGGCTGGCGGCGCTGTCCGATGAGGAGCTGGACGGCGGGATCCGGCACTATCTTCGGGAATACATTGACCGCATGGTGCCGGACCCCGCCACCGTTACGGCACGGTTCCGCTACCAGTTTGACCGCCTGCGGCTGATGCTGGGGGTGATCGTGCGGCACCTTGCCGCCGAGTTTGCCCAAAGCGAATTTGTCACCGCCGCTACCGAGGTCTCGGTGGGGGAGGGCGGCGAGGTGATGTCCCCCCGACTGACGGCGGAGGACGGTACCCCCATTTCGCTGCGCGGCTCCATCGACCGTGTTGATCTGTACCACGGGGCGGACGGCGACTATCTGCGGGTCATCGACTACAAATCCGGTACCAAGGAGTTCCGGTTCGCAGATGTGCCCTGCGGACTGAATATGCAGATGCTCATTTACCTCTACGCCGCCTGCGGCGATGAGGGACACCGCTTCGGTTCGCCGCAGCCCGCCGGTGTACTGTACTTCCCCAGCCGCATCGAGGCGATCAACAGCACGGTGGACTTTACCGAGGAGGACGCCGAAGCCGCCGTCAATAAGGCGCTGCGCATGAAGGGCATGCTGCTGGAGGACGAGACGGTGCTGCGCGCCATGGAGCAGGAGCTGGGCGGCGTGTATATCCCCGCCGAGCTGACCCAAAAGGGCGAGCTTTCCAAAAAATCCAATGTGTACAGCCGCGAGGTCTTTGAAAAACTGCGGGAGACCGTTTACGGCAATATCACCGGCATGGGCACCGACCTGCTTGCCGGTAAGGTCGCTCCGCTGCCGGTACAGGGCGGCGGCTACGATCCCTGCGGCTACTGCCCCTACGCGGGGCTTTGCAACAACAATAAGCCCGATGGCTGCCATAGGGAGCTGGGCGGAGAGGAGGAGACCGAATGAGCGAGCGTCAGTGGACAAGACCCCAGAAGCAGGCGATCCACACACGGGGCGGCGACCTGCTGGTCTCGGCGGCGGCAGGCAGCGGCAAGACCGCCGTGCTGACCGAGCGGGTGCTGACCCTCATCACCGACCGGGACGACCCCGTGGATATCGACCGGCTGCTCATCGTCACCTTTTCCAACGCCGCGGCGGAGGAGATGCGGCAGCGCATTGCCCAAAGACTGTACGAGAAGATGGAGGCGGAGCCGGAAAACGCGGCGCTGCGCCGCCAGAGCCTTTTGCTGGGCAATGCCGAGATCTGCACGATACACGCCTTCTGCTACCGGCTGATCCGGGAGAACTTCCAGTCGCTGGGGCTGCCCGGCGATATGAAGCTGGGCCGTGAGGGCGAAAATGAGCTTTTGCAGGCAGCGGTGCTGGAAGCGCTGCTGGACGAGGAATACGAGAAGGGCGAGCCGGATTTCATGCGGCTCATTGAGCTGTTTTCCGGCAGCCGCAACGACAGCAGGGTGGTGCCGGCGGTGCTGCAGCTTTACGACTTTTTGCGCAACCACCCCTTTTACCGCGGCTGGGCGGAGCAATACATCAGAGCCGACGCCGAAACGCCGCTGGAAATGACGGTGTGGTGTGATATGCTGCGGCTGACCGCCATCGAGACCCTGCAGCACGCCATGCGGCTGGTGGAGGAATGTGAAACGCTGCTGGCGGGCAGCGGGGACGAGCTGCTGCGGGATATCATAGGCACCCTGCTGCGGGACGACCACGCCATGCTGCTGCGGCTGGCGCAAAGCGTTTCGGAGGACGACTGGGATACCCAGACCGAGCGTATTCTGCAGGCGAGCTTTCCGGATTTTCCCCGCAAAAAGTGGACGGATATCGAGACCAAGGAGCAGATCCGGCTGATGCGCCGCGAGGCGGTGGTCATGGTGCGGGCGCTGAAAACCGATATCTACCTGATGGACGCGGCGCAGTACCGTGCCGATCAGACGGCGCTTGCGCCGCTGATGGACCGGCTGCGGGGGCTGCTGATGGAATTTGATACCCGCTACACCGCCGCCAAGCTGGAGCGCCGCCGGCTGGATTACGGCGATTTGGAGCATTATACCTTGGCGCTGCTGGTGCAGCCCGATGGAGAACCGACCCCATTGGCGGCGGAGCTGGGCAGCCGCTATGCCGAGATCATGCTGGACGAATACCAGGACACCAGCTTTTTGCAGGAGCAGGTGTTCCGTTCCCTGACGGCGGGCGGGGCGCGGCGCTTTATGGTGGGCGATGTCAAGCAGAGCATTTACAGCTTCCGTGAGGCGTGCCCCGAAAACTTTTTGGAAAAGCGCGGCAGCTATTTCCCTGTGGACGATAAGGTTTTCCCTGCCAAAATAGCGCTGAACGCCAACTTCCGTACCCGTCGGGAGATCACCGGCTTTATCAACCGGCTGTTCCGGCAGATCATGACGGCTGCCGCCGCCGGTATGGATTACCTGCCGGAGGACGAGCTGGTCTCTGCCCTGCCGTATGACTACAGCGTGCCGAGACCCGTGACGGCGATGGCAATTACCGGCGACAGCACTACCCGTGCCGACGACTACCGCCGTGCCGAAGCCGCCGAGGTGGCAAAGGAGATCGCGCGGCTGCTGCGGGAAGGCTTTACGGTGGAGGAAAACGGCGTGCGCCGACCGGTGCGCCCGGGGGATATCTGTATCCTGATGCGCAATGCCAAAAAGCGCGAGCAGATCTACATAGACGCCCTGCTGGAGCTGGGCATCGGGGCGCGCAGCGCCAAAAACGAAAACCTGCTGGAGGTGCGGGAGGTAAAGACGGTTCTTTCGTACCTGGCGGTGCTGGCAAACCCCATGCTGGATATGGAGCTTGCCGAGGTGCTGACCAGCCCGATGTACGGCTTTACCAGCGACGATTTAGCGGCGCTGCGGCAAGCCGGACGGCACGAGCGGCTGTACCGCAACCTGCTGGTAAAAGCGCCGGAGAGCGCGAAATTCGGGGACTTCCTGCGGGACTATGACCTGCTGCGAGGGAAAATGCAGGAGCTGCCCACCGCTGATCTGATCCGAGAGATGTGCGAGGTGACGGGCTTTGCCGATAAATGCCGCGTGCTGCCGGAGGGCGAGACGGCGGTCGCCAACCTGCGGCTGCTGCAGTCCCATGCCGCCGACCACGAGGCGGAGGGACGGGGCGAAAGCGACTTTGCCGAGTACCTGCGCCGCATGACGGAGCGGGGACTGAGCCTGCCCAGCGCAGCCGCCGCCGGCGGAGACGCGGTTTCCGTTATTACCATACACCGCAGCAAGGGACTGGAATTCCCTGTGGTGTTCCTGGTAGGGTGCGGGGAGCGCTTTAACCGCGGGAAAGAGAGCAATGACATTGCCATGGACCGCGAGATGGGCTTTGCCTGCAAGCTGCGGGATAACTACACCATGCGTCAGCACAAAACGCTGCCGCTGGCGGCGATCCAGCTGAAAAACAAAAAGCTGAGCCTGCAGGAGGAAATGCGGGTGCTGTATGTGGCGCTGACCCGTGCCAGAGAGAAGCTGTATCTGGTGGCTTCCGGCAGCAAGGCGGCGGAGGGACTGGAGAAAGCCGGAGACCCCGAAGCGGAGCATTACGGCTGGAACGCCGGCGCCGCGGCGAGCATCTGGGACTGGCTGCGCGGCGCGGTGCGCTGTGAGGAGGGACTGGAGCTGCGGCTTTTGACGCCGTGGGAGCTGCCGGACGGCGAGACTGCCGCGGAGACTGCCGAAGCGGGAGCGGAAATATCCGCGCCGAGCGAGGAGACGCTGAACCGGCTGACCGAGGCGGTGGGGTATGAATATCCCTACCCTGCCGATACCGTGACACCCCGACGGGTGGCGGTGAGCGAGCTGGCGGAGCGGGCGACAAGGGAGCATTACCTGCTGCGGCGCCGACCCAAGTGCCTGACCCGACAGGAGGCAACGGCGGCGGAGCGGGGCAATGCCGCCCACCGCGCCATGCAGTTTGCCGACCTTGCGGCGCTGCGGGACGACCCCGAAAGGGAGCTTGCCCGACTGGTGGCGGAGGGATACCTTTACCGGGAGGACGGCGAGCTGGTGGAGGTGGAGACGCTCCGTAAACTGATCACCTCCCCGCTGGGGGAGAGAATGCTGCGTGCCGACCGTATTTACCGCGAGATGCGGTTCCTGCAGGAATTTACCCCCGAGGAGCTGGCAGCGGTGGACGGCGCGCTGACGGTGCCTGCCGCGACGCTGGTAATGGGTGCGGTGGACGCGGTGCTGGCGGAGGGCGACCATGCCGTGCTGCTGGACTACAAGACCGACCGTGTAAAGGCGCCGGAGGAGCTGCTGGAGCGCTACGCCCTACAGCTGAAGCTGTACGCCGCGATGGTACGGCGGCAGCTGGGACTGCCGGTGACGGAAGCGGTGCTGTATTCGTTCCATCTGGGCGAAGCGGTGAGAGTGGAGCTGTAACCGTAAAAGTTTTCGGTCAAGATGTTTTCAAAAAGGCTGAATTCACAAAATGATCCGATGGGTCATTTTGTGAAAAGGGGAAACCCGGCAGGAGGGGTTTCCCCTGACCCGTGCCTTTTGCGCATTTTTTCTCGCCTTCACCCAAGAATGGAAATAGTGAAAATTCCCCCTTGACAGGAGGGGGGGGATTTGGTATGATAGTCGAGTAAAGAAAGCAGAACGCGATCGTTCTCACCTGCCGCACATCGGTTGCAGGCACGGTCAATAGAGGCAAGACCCGCAGAGCGCGGGAGACTTGCGTTCTTTTGGCGCGGACGATCAAAATGTCCGTGCTTTTTGTTTACAGGAAAACCCGTAAGCTACAACCCATTTTAGTCAGGAGGTGCTTTGCAATCGCAAACAAAGAACTGCAGATCAATGAGGAGATCCGCGACAAGGAAGTACGAGTGATCGGCGCCGACGGCGAGCAGCTGGGGATCATGTCCTCCCGCGATGCCTACAACATGGCGCAGGAAAAAAGCCTGGATCTCGTAAAGATCGCGCCGCAGGCGCAGCCGCCGGTATGCCGCATTATGGATTACGGCAAATACCGCTTTGAGCAAGCCAAGCGCGAAAAGGAATCACGGAAGAACCAGAAAACCATCGAGGTGAAGGAGACCCGTCTTTCCCTGAACATTGATACCCACGATTTTGATACCAAGGTCAACCAGACCAAAAAGTTCCTTGCCGCAGGCAACCGCGTTAAGGTCTCTATCCGCTTCCGCGGACGCGAGATGGCGCACGCCCAGCTGGGACACGGCATCATGCAGCGCTTTGCCGAAGCCTGCGCCGATGTAGGCAACGTGGAAAAGCCCGCCAAGCTGGAGGGTCGCAGTATGATCATGTTTATGAGTGCGAAGCCTGCCCCTGCCAATAAGCAGTAATAACAATTTAGGAGGAAAATAAAATGCCCAAGCTGAAAACCCACACCGGTGCAAAAAAGCGCTTTAAGCTGACCAAAAACGGTAAGGTCAAGAGAGCCAAAGCCTACAAGTCTCATATCCTGAACAAGAAATCCACCAAGCGCAAGAGAAACCTGCGCAAGGGCACCTATGCCGATAAGACCAATGTCGGCGCGCTGAAGCTGCTGATGCCCAACACCTGATCCCAACCAACAACATTTACAGTAGATATGATACGGAGGTAAAAAGATATGGCTCGTATTAAAAGAGCGATGATGACCCGCAAGAGAAGAAAAAAGACCCTGAAGATGGCAAAGGGCTATTTTGGCGCGAAGAGCAAGCGCTTTAAGATGGCGAAACAGGCTGTTATGAAGTCCGGCAACTATGCTTACATCGGCCGTAAGCAGAAGAAGCGCGACTTCCGCCGCCTGTGGATCACCCGTATTTCCGCCGCCTGCAAGCTGAACGGCATGAACTATTCCCAGTTCATGAACGGTCTGAAGAAAGCCGGCATCAACCTGAACCGCAAGATGCTCTCCGAGCTGGCGATCAATGATGCTGCTGCCTTTACCGCACTGACCGAAAAGGCAAAGGCTGCTCTGTAAAAAGTATAGCGTTCCGCCCGATTTTGCTAAGGCAAGGTCGGGCGGGCTTTTTTGTCAGAAAATGAAACAATCAAAAAATTTTCTTGCATTTGAAGCTGACTTAGGGTATAAAGAAAAAAAGAGCATTTCCAAAGGGAGGAAAAAGATGGAACGGCTGACCTCGCGCGAAAATGCGCTCATCAAGGAATACCGCAGGCTTTCCGGCAGTCGGAAGCGGCGGGAGGAGACCGGCTGCTTTGTGCTTGAGGGTGCACGGCTGGTGCTGGACGCGGCAAAGAGCGGTGTTGTGCTGCGGACGCTGCTGATAAGCGATGACGGCGTGCGTTATCCCGAAGCGGCTACACTGCAGGGCTTGGTGCAGCGGTGCTTTTCCATCTCCAATGAACTGGCGGCATATATCTCCGATACCGAGCACCCACAGGGGATTTTTGCGGTGGGGGAGATGCCGGAAACGCAGCCATTGACGATGCAGGCGGGCAGCTATCTGCTGCTGGACGAGCTGCAGGACCCCGGTAATTTAGGGACGATCCTGCGGACGGCGGAGGCAATGGGCATCACCGCGGTGGTGCTTTCCGCGCACTGCCCCGATCTTTTTTCGCCCAAGGTGATCCGCAGCACGATGGGCAGCGGTTGGCGGCAGAAAACGGTGCGGGTGGAAAACTTAGCCGAGAGCATTGCCGCATGGAGAGAACAGGGACTGCGCTGCTATGCCGCGACGCTGACGCCCGAGGCGCTGCCGCTGCAGAAGCTGCCGGCGGGGGAATGCCGGGGCATCGTCATCGGCAACGAGGGCAACGGTGTGAGCCGTGAGGTGATCGCTGCCTGCGGCGGAGAGGTATATATCCCGATGCGCGGGGCGGCGGAATCGCTGAACGCGGCGGCTGCGGCGGCGCTGTGTATGTGGGAACTGAGCGGCAGAGGGTATCTGCCGGAGTAAGAAAAGGCAGGCGGCGCGGCGGAATGAGCGAGGGGCGCCCGCAGCGAAGCGGAGGGTCGCCCCGAGACAAAATGGAGCCGTGCCGCCGGAACGATAGCGAAGAAGATAAGAAAGGGAGGGGAGCGAGATGGCGGTCACAGACTGGATCAGGTTCCAGATGGCATATGGCTTTGGAACGGTGAAGGCTGCCAAGGCACTGGAAAAGTGGCACTCGCCCGCCCGTTTATTCAGCACCGAGGAGCGTCTGCTGCGGCAGCAGGGCATGAGCGAGGAGGAGCTGCGGCGGGTAAACGAGGCAAAGCGCGCCGACCCGAGCGAGATACTGGAGTTCTGCGAAAAGAACGGGGTGCGGATCCTGACGCCGGAGGACGACCTGTACCCAGAGCGGCTGCGAAGTATTTACAGCCCGCCGGCGGTGCTGTATGTTGCCGGTCAGTGGGACGACCTGAACGATATTCTGAGCATCGCGGTGGTGGGTACCCGACGCTGCACCGAGTACGGCGACCGTGTGGCACGCGGGATCTCCGCGGAGCTGGCACGGCAGGGCGTAGTGACGGTAAGCGGTCTGGCGGCGGGGATTGATTCCTGCTGCCATGACGCCACCGTGAAAGCCGGCGGACGCGCCATAGCGGTGCAGGGCTGCGGCATTGATGTGACCTACCCCGCGGCGAACCGGGAACTGAAAAAGAAGATCATACAAAGCGGCGGCGCGGTGGTGACGGAATTCCCGCCCCACGCGGAGCCGAATGCTTACCATTTCCCCATTCGCAACCGCATTATAGCGGGGCTGAGCCACGGCACGCTGGTGGTGGAGGGAGAACGGCGCAGCGGCTCGCTGATCACGGCAGGCTACGCGCTGACCGAGGGCAGAGATGTCTTTGCCGTGCCCGGCAATGTGGACAGCCGCATGAGCGCCGCCCCCAACTGGCTGATCCGCGAGGGGGCGGTGATGGTGCGGGAAGCGGAGGATATTCTGGAGGAATACGACCTGCAGACCTACCGCGCCGCAGCGCCTGCCGCGGGGCAGGAGGCGGAGCAGCTCTCGCTGTGGGGCAAGACGCCCGCAGCAAAGAAAAAGCAGCCCTCCGCAGCGGCTGCCCGACCGCCGCAGGACGATATGCTGGAGACACTGAACACGAACCAGCGCACGGTGCTGACCGCCCTGAGCAGCGTGCCGATGACCGCCGACGAGGTGGTGACGGCGACGGGACTTTCGGTGCCGGAGACACTTTCGGTCTTGACGCAGCTTGAGATCTTTGGTATCATCAAAATCCATGCGGGGCATCGCTTCAGCCGGTGAACCGCCGAGAGAGAACAAAATTTTAAGAATATACAGGTGATTAGATTTGTCCAAATTAGTGATCGTGGAATCCCCCGCCAAGGCGCATACCATTCAGAAGTATCTGGGTCCTGACTATGAAGTGATGGCTTCGATGGGACATGTGCGCGACCTGCCGGCTTCCCGCATGAGTGTAGATGTAAAGAATGATTTTGCCCCGAACTATGAGAATATCAAGGGCAAGGGCGAGCTGATCAAAAAGCTCTGCTCCGAGGCGAAAAAGAGCGACTATGTGTATCTGGCGACCGACCCCGACCGCGAGGGCGAGGCGATCAGCTGGCACCTGGCGCAGCTCTTGAAGCTGGACGAAAAGGAGCCGAACCGTGTGACCTTTAACGAGATCACCAAATCCGGCATCAAATACGGAATGGAGCACCCCCGCTGCATCGACCAGCAGCTGGTGGACGCGCAGCAGGCGCGCCGTGTGCTGGACCGCATTGTGGGCTACGAGATCAGCCCGTTTTTATGGAAGAAGATCCGCAAGGGGCTTTCCGCCGGACGGGTACAGTCGGTAGCGGTGCGGCTGGTGGTCGACCGTGAGGACGAGATAAGGGCGTTCAAGCCGGAGGAATACTGGTCGTTGGAAGCGCTGCTGGCAAAGCAGGGCGCCAAAGCCAAGCCCTTTACGGCAAAATACTACGGCACCGGCGGCAAAAAGTGTGAGATCACCACCGAGGAGCAGGCAAACGCCCTGAAAGCCGCCGCCGAAAAGGAACCGTTCATTATCAAGAGCATCAAGAAGGGCACACGGCAGAAGAACCCCGCGCCGCCCTTTATTACCTCTACCCTGCAGCAGGACGCCTCCCGCCGGTTCGGCTTCCAGGCAAAGCGCACCATGAAGGTGGCGCAGGAGCTGTACGAGGGCATTAACCTGCCGGAACTGGGCGCCGTGGGTCTTATCACCTATATGAGAACCGACTCGCTGCGTATCTCCGATGAGGCGCTTTCCGCCGCGCACGATTACATCAAGGGCACCTACGGCGACAGCTACGCGCTGCCCAAGCCCCGCACCTTCCGCTCCAAATCCAACGCGCAGGACGGTCACGAGGCGATCCGCCCGACTATGATCGACCTTGCGCCCATCAAAATAAAGGACAGCCTTTCCGCCGACCAGTATAAGCTGTATAAGCTGGTGTGGGAGCGCTTTATCGCCAGCCAGATGGCGGCGTGTGTGCAGGATACCGTTTCCGCCGATATCACCGCCGGTGAGCACCTATTTAAGGCTTCCGGCTTCTCGGTGCGGTTTGACGGCTATACCCGCCTGTACACCGAGACGGTGGATAACGAGGAGGAGCAGGGCACCAACCTGCCCCAGCTGGAGGAGGGCGAGCCGCTGACGCTGAAGGAGCTGAAGCCCAACCAGCACTTTACCCAGCCGCCCCCCCGCTATACCGAAGCGACGCTGATCCGTGAGCTGGAGGAAAACGGCATAGGACGCCCCAGCACCTACGCGCCCACCCTTTCCACCATACAGCAGCGCGGCTATGTGGAGCGTGAGGGCAAGGCAATCAAACCCACCATTGTGGGAGAGACCGTGACCCGCCTGATGAAGGAGCAGTTCGGCAAGATAGTAGATGTGAAGTTCACCGCCGAGATGGAACGCGAGCTGGACGAGGTAGAGGAAGGCAAGACCGAGTGGGTGGGCATGATGCACCACTTCTATGATGATTTTACCGATATGCTGCAAAGCGCCGAAAAGAACATGGAAGGCACCAAGATGAAGATCCCCGATGAGGAGACCGACATCGTGTGCGAGCTGTGCGGGCGCAAGATGGTGGTGCGCCACGGCAAGTATGGCAAGTTCCTTGCCTGCCCGGGCTTCCCCGAGTGCAAGAACACCAAGACCCTGCAGCAGGAGACCCCCGCCAGCTGCCCGCGCTGCGGCAAAAAGGTGCTGGCGAAGAAATCCAAGACGGGACGCACCTACTACGGCTGCGAGGATAATCCCAAGTGCGGCTTTATGACATGGGACGTGCCGCTGGCGGAGAAATGCCCCAAATGCGGCAGCAGCCTGTTCAAAACGACCGGACGGGTGAAGATGATCCACTGCCTGAAAGAGGGCTGTGGCTACGAGGCGAGTGCGAAGAAATGAACAAGGTATCTGTAATAGGCGCCGGACTGGCGGGCTGCGAAGCCACGTGGGCGCTGGCAAACCGCGGCATTGCGGTGACGCTGTACGAGATGAAGCCGGAAAAATATTCGCCGGCACACCACTACGAGGGCTTTGCCGAGCTGGTGTGCTCCAATTCGCTGAAGGCGATGCGGCTCAATTCCGCGGCGGGACTGCTGAAAGCCGAGATGAAGGCGATGGATTCGCTGGTGGTGCGCTGCGCCGAGCAGACGGCGGTGAGCGCCGGCGGCGCGCTGGCGGTAGACCGCACGGCATTCAGCGACGCGATGACAAAGGCGATACGGGAGCTGCCGAATGTAACGGTAGTGACCGGCGAGGTGACCGAGCTGCCGCAGGGCGATGTCATTGTGGCGACGGGTCCATTGACCTCCGAGGGGCTTTCCGAGACCATCGGGCGGCTGTGCGGGGAAAAGTACCTGAGCTTCTATGACGCCTCGGCGCCCATTGTGACGAAGGCTTCCATTGATATGGACAGGGTGTACTTTGCCACCCGCTACGACCGCGGTGAGGCGGACTATATCAACTGCTCCTTCAATAAGGAGGAGTACGAGCGGTTCCATGAGGCGCTGGTGAATGCCAAAAGCGTGGAGCTGCATGAATTTGAAAAAGAGTACTTTAAGGTGTACGAGGGCTGTATGCCCATAGAGGTGCTGGCGAAGCGGGGACTGGATACCATGCGGTACGGTCCGCTGCGTCCGGTGGGGCTGCGTGACCCCCGCACAGGGCACCGCCCGTGGGCGAATATCCAGCTGCGGCGGGAAAACGCCGCCGGCACCATGTATAATATCGTTGGTTTCCAGACCAACCTGCTGTTTCCGGAGCAGAAACGGGTGTTTTCGATGATCCCGGGGCTGGAGAACGCGGAATTTGTGCGCTACGGCGTAATGCACCGCAATACCTTTCTGGATTCCCCCCAGCTGCTGGACGGCTGGTTCCGGCTGAAAAAGGAGCCGCGGGTGAGCTTTGCCGGACAGATGACCGGCGTGGAGGGGTATATCGAATCCGCCGCGAGCGGTATTCTGGCGGCGCACGCCGTTGCCGACCGGCTGCAGGGCAAGGAGCTGCTGCTGCCCCCGCCGGAAACGATGATGGGTGCCCTGTGCCGCTATATCAGCGATGAGAGCGTAGAGGACTTCCAGCCGATGGGCAGCAATATGGGGATCCTGCCGCCGCTGGCGGAGCCGGTAAAGGGCAAGCAGGAGCGTTACCAGGCGATGGCTGACCGCGCGGTGGAAGCGATGAACAGTTACCTGAAAGCGAGGGACGAAAGATGAGAGTGATCGTAGACGCATACGGCGGCGATAACGCGCCGGACGCGGTATTGCAGGGCTGCCGCATGGCGGCTGACCGCTGGAAGTGCGAGATCGTGCTGACCGGCGACGGCGAAAAGCTGCGCGCAGAGGCGGCGGAGCTTGGTATTTCGCTGGAGGGTATGACGATAGCCGAGGCACCCGATGTTTTCCCCATGGAGGCGGAGCCGACCGCTATTATGAAGCAGTATAAGGACAGCAGCATGGCGCGCGGTTTGCAGATGCTGGCGGACGGCGAGGGCGAGGCGTTTGTCTCCGCGGGCAGCACCGGCGCGCTGGTGGTGGGCGGTACGCTGATCGTAAAGCGGATCAAGGGCGTGAAGCGCCCTGCTATCGGCACCGTGGTGCCCTGTAAGGACGGCTGCTTTATGATGCTGGATTCCGGCGCGAACCACGACTGCCGCCCCGAGATGCTGCGGCAGTTTGGGCTGATGGGCTCGGTATATATGAAGCGTATTCTGGGCGTGCCGAACCCCCGCGTGGGTCTGGTGAACATCGGCGTGGAGGAGACCAAGGGCACCGAATTGCAGGTGGAAGCCTACGGCTTGATGAAAGAGGCAGGCTACAATTTCATCGGCAATGTGGAAGCGCGCGAGGTGCCGCTGGGCGGCTGCGACGTGGCTGTCTGCGACGGCTTTACCGGCAATATCATACTGAAAACCACCGAGGGTCTGGCAAAGCTCTTTATGAGCGAGATCAAGGGCATCTTTATGAAATCGCTGCCCAATAAGCTGGCGGCTGCCGTAGTAAAGAAGGATCTTGGCGAATTCAAGCGGAAGTTTGATTCCGCCGAATACGGCGGCGCTTTGCTGCTGGGCACCAGAAAGCCGGTCATCAAGGCGCACGGCAGCAGTGATGCCAAGGCTTTTTACAACGCGATCCGGCAGGCGATCAGCTGCTGCGAGAACAATATCATCGGCGAGATGGAAAGCCAGCTTGCCGCCGAGACCGCCGAGGCGGAATAAACTTTTGACTGAAAAAAGAAGGTGCAGTTATGTCCATGGAGGCTTTGCAGGAGAGGATCGGCTATCGTTTTCACGATAAGGCGCTTTTGGAGCGCGCGCTGACCCATTCCTCCTACGCCAATGAAAGCCGGCAGAAAATAGAATGCAACGAGCGCATGGAGTTCCTCGGTGACGCGGTGCTTTCCATCATCGTGGCGGATCATATCTTCCACAAATTCCACCTGGCGGAGGGCGACCTGACCAAGATAAGGGCGAGCCTGGTGTGCGAAAAGAGCCTGTTTGAGTTCGCGCAGAAAATAAGACTGGGCGAGGAGCTGCTGCTGGGGCATGGCGAGGAGCAGACCGGCGGGCGGGAGCGTCCCTCGGTCGTCAGCGATGCCTTTGAGGCGCTGATTGCCGGTATTTACCTTGATGGCGGCATCGAGGCGGCGCGGCGGTTCGTGCTGCCCTTTGTGGAGGAGGATCTGACCCACGAGGCAGCGCCCTTTGTGGACTACAAGACCCGCTTGCAGGAGATCATACAGAAAAACCCCGAGGAGCGGGTGGAGTATGTGCTGGTTTCCGCCGAGGGTCCCGACCACGACAAAAAGTTTGTGGTGGAGGTGCACCTCAACAGCAATGTCATCGGCAGAGGGGTGAGCCGCAGCAAAAAGGGCGCGGAGCAGGCAGCCGCGCATGAAGCACTTTCCCTGATGGGCGAGGGCTGAAATAAGAAAAAAGAAGCCGGTATTCCGTAAAAGGAGTACCGGCTTTTATGCTGTAATAAAGTTACTTCAGGGTACCGTTGGTGCGCACGGTAACGACCCGCAGGGGCAGCGCCTTGCCGCTGGCGGCAAGCGCCGTGCGGGCGGCATGCTCCAGCCCGCCGCAGCAGGGTACCTCCATGCGCAGCAGCGTGACGCTTTGAATATCGTTGGCGGCAAGAATGGCGGTGAGCTTTTCGGCGTAATCGAAGGCGTCCAGCTTGGGGCAGCCGATGAGGGTGACGCGCCCCCGCATGAAATCACGGTGGAAATCGGCGTAGGCGTAGGCGGTGCAGTCGGCGGCAATAAGCAGGTGTGCGCCGGCAAAGCAGGGCGCCGTGGGCGGGATCAGACGGATTTGGCAGGGCCACTGGGCAAGCTGCGAGGGGGAAGCGCCAGCAGCATGGGGTGCGACTTCCTGCCGGAACTGCCGCAGCGCCGAGCCGGGGCAGCCGTGGGCGGCAGGGGCTTTTGCCGCCTTGTTCCGCTGTACGGCGGTTTCATCATAGGCGGCGGCTTCCCGCTGCACAAAGGTGATGGCACCGGTAGGACAGGCGGGCAGACAGTCGCCCAGACCGTCGCAGTAGTCATCACGCAGCAGGCGCGCCTTCCCGTTTACCATGCCGATAGCGCCCTCGTGACAGGCGGCGGCGCAGATGCCGCAGCCGGTGCATTTGGCTTCATCTATTTCAATAATTCTACGGATCATAAAAAGTCCTCCTTGCGGTAGTACGACCATTATAACGCAAATGCGGGGGAGAGAAAAGATTTTCTTGTGAAGTGGGCAAAAAAGGAGTATAATATTATCCTGAAAATGAGTAAGTATGCGATCTTTTCTATAAAAGAGAAAATCAGGAGGAGATGCCATGAAGCTGAAAGCGGTGGAAATGCAGGGATTTAAGTCCTTCCCTGACCGCACCAAGCTGACCTTTGACGACGGGATCACGGTCATTGTGGGTCCCAACGGCAGCGGCAAAAGTAATATCAGCGACGCTATCAAGTGGGTATTCGGCGAGCAATCGGTAAAAAGCCTGCGTGGGGCAAAGATGGAGGACGTTATTTTCGGCGGCTCCGTTTCCCGCAAGCCGACCGGCTTTGCCTGGGTGAGCCTGTTTATTGATAATACCGACCGCAGCATCGATATCGACAGCGACGAGGTAGTCATCACCCGCCGGCTGTACCGCAGCGGCGAAAGCGAGTACCGCATCAATAACAATCCGGTGCGCCTGCGCGATATCAACGAGACTTTTATGGATACCGGTCTCGGTCGGGACGGCTATTCCGTCATCGAGCAGGGCAAGATAGCGGAGATCGTAAGCGCGAAAAGCACCCAGCGGCGGGAAATCTTCGAGGAAGCCGCGGGGATCTCCAAGTTCCGCTACCGCAAGACCGAGGCGGAAAGAAAGCTGCAGCAGGCGGAGGATAACCTGGTACGCCTGCGGGACATCATGCGGGAGCTGGAGGACCGTGTGGGTCCCCTGAAGGCGCAGAGCGAAAAGGCAAAGCAGTATGTGGTGCTTGCCGAGGAGAAGAAATCGCTGGAGATCAGCCTGTGGCTGGAACAGCTGGCAAAGCTGGGACGTCAGCTGGCGGAGCTGGAGGATAAGACCCTGCTTGCCGCCAACGATAAGACCACGGCGCAGAAACGCATGGACGAGATCGAGCGGGAGATTGAGGAGATCCAGCAAAAAACGCAGGAAGCGAACCTTTACATTGAACATAAGCGCGGGCGCATCAAGGAATACGAGGACGCCATCTCCCAAGCCAAGGTAGACGCGGCAGTCATGCAGAATAATATCGAGCATAACAACAGCACCATTGCCGAGCTGGAAAAAGAGCTGGAGCGCAGTGTGCTTTCCGCCGGTGATCTGGAGGGCAAGCTGGCGGCGCTGCGTGATGAGCATGAGACGCGCAGGGCGGAAGCCGAGGAGACCCGCCGGACGCTGGAGCAAAGCCAGAAGGCGTTGGAGCAAAAGCGTCAGGAGGAGCACCGCCTGACGGCGGAGCAGAGCGCCATAGCAATGCAGCGGGAGGAGCTGCAGGGGCAGATCCATAAGGCGGAGCTTTCCGCCGAGACCGCCGGTACACTGGCGGAGGAGACCGTGACCCGACTGGAGGCGCTGCGAGGACAGGCAAAGGATAAGGACGAGAACCTGAGCCGCCTGCGTGAGGAGCTTGCCGGACATAAGGCATTTGCCGAAGAGCTGCGGGAGCGGCTGCAAAGCCTGCAGAACAGCAAGAACGGCTATCTGTACAAGCTGAAAAGCCGCAGCGAAAAGCAAGCCGAGGTGGAGAGCCGCCAAAGAAACAGCGAAAAGCTGGCGGGCGAAAAATTGCAGCGCGCACAGGTGCTTTCCGATCTGGAAAAGAACTACGAGAGCTTTAATAACAGCGTCAGGTTTGTGATGAAGCAGGCGGGCGCGGGCGCCCTGCGGGGCGTTGTCGGTCCGGTCTCCAGCCTTATCAAGACCGAGAACCGCTATTCCACCGCCGTGGAGATCGCGCTGGGCGCGGCGATCCAGAATATTGTGGTGCAGGACGAGGGCGCGGCAAAGCGTGCCATCGCGCTGCTGAAGGAGCGGGGCGCGGGACGGGCGACCTTCCTGCCGCTGACCAATATCCGCGCGAATCCGATAAAGGAAAGCGGCATGGCGGAGCGGGGCGGCTATGTGGGACTTGCCAGCGAGCTGGTTCAGTGCGACGACCGCTACCGTGAGGTGATCGCCTCACTGCTGGGGCGCACCGTTGTGACCGAGGATATCGACGCCGCGACCGCCATCGCCAAGGCATATGGCTACCGCTACCGTGTGGTAACGCTGGACGGACAGGTGGTAAACGCGGGCGGCAGCCTGACGGGCGGTTCCGTGAATAAAAACGCTTCCATTCTTTCCCGCAGGGGAGAGATCGACGCGCTGACCGCCGAGGCGAAGAAATACAGCAAGCAGGCGGAGGAACTGGAAAACCAGCTGACCGAGCTGCGTCGGGAGACCGATACCATTCAGGCAACGGTGGACGGCATAGAAGCAGAGGAGAAAACCGCGAGGGAGGATCTTATTTCTGCTGAAACGCTGGTAAAGCGCCTTGCCGCCAATGTGGAGGAAGCGGAGCGCCTGAACGAGCAGGCACTGCGCGAATATGACGAACTGACCGCCCGCATGGAACAGCTGCGTCAGCAGAAGGTCTCCGGCGGGGAGCTGGTAAAGCGGTTGACCGAGGAGGTAGAGCGGTTGACCGGACTTGCCGCGGCGGACGCCGAAGCGCACGAAAGACTGACGGCGGAGCTGAACGAAGCAGCGGAGACCGTGACTGCCCTGCAGATGGAGGACATCACACGGCAGAAGGACTGCGAAGCCGCCCGCCTTGCCGTAGAGCAGCTGGAAAGCCAGCAGAGCGGCAGCGAAGCCGCGCTGACGGAGCTGCGGGAACGGCAGCAGCGGTTGACCACCGAAAACGCCGCCATTTTGGCAGAGATAGAGGCGATAAACGCCGATGCCCAAAGCGGCAGCAGCGAGATTGAAACGCTGCGGCGGGATATCAGGGAAGCGGACGGACAGCGCGACCGGCTGGAAGCACGCCGCAATGTACTGAACCGCGAAAACAGCGATGCCATTTCCAAGCGGGAGGCGGCGGCAAACGAGCTGATCCGCCTGCAGGAAAAGAGCGCCGGTATGCAGGAACAGCAGAACAGCATCAGCGCTAAGATGTGGGAGGAATACGAACTGACCCGCAGCGAGGCGGCGGAAAAGGCAATCGTGCTGGAAGATGTTCCGGCGGCGCAGAAGCGGCTGACCGAGCTGCGCGGGCGGATCCGCGCGCTGGGCGCGGTGAATGTCGCCGCCATCGAGGAATACGAGGAAGTAAGCGGACGCTACCGCTTTATGAAGGAGCAGATAGACGACGCCGAAAACGCCAAGAAAGAGCTGACCCGCCTGATCACCGAGCTTTCCGCCCAGATGAGCACCATCTTTACCGAGCGGTTCGCCGGCATCAACCGGCACTTCGGGGAGATCTTCCGCGAGCTGTTCGGCGGCGGACACGCCGAGTTGCGCCTGACCGACGCGACCGATCCTCTGGAAACGGGCATCGAGATCATTGTGCAGCCGCCCGGAAAGATCATTAAGAACCTTTCCGCCCTCTCCGGCGGCGAGCAGGCGTTTGTGGCAATCTGCATCTACTTTGCCATTCTGCGTGTCAATCCCGCGCCATTCGTACTTATCGATGAGATAGAGGCGGCGCTGGACGATGTGAATGTCGGCAAATTTGCCGCCTACCTGCACCGCATGACCGATCATACCCAGTTTATTTCCATCACCCACCGCCGCGGCACCATGGAACAGGGCGATGTGTTGTACGGCGTCACCATGGAGGAGGAAGGCATCTCCAAGCTGCTGCGGCTTGATGTGGCGGAGATGGAAAAGAAATTCGGCAAGAGCCTGAACTAAGGAGAAACGATGGGATTTTTTGATATTTTCCGCAAAAGCGTAAAGAAAACCAAGCAGAACCTGAGCCTTGAGCTGGATAACTTCTCTGGCAAGATCACCGTTGACACATTGGAGGAGCTGGAGGAGATCCTGATCCTTGCCGATGTGGGCGTGACCACCGCAGGTAAGATCTGCTCCAGGCTGGGCGAGCGCATCAAGCGTAAGAGCATCAATTCCAGCGAGCTGCGGGAAAACCTGTGCGAGATCGTGACCGAGCTGATGGAGCCGGACGAGCCGCTGCATACCGAGACCAAGCCCAGTGTGGTGCTGGCGGTCGGTGTCAACGGTGTGGGCAAGACGACCTCCATCGGTAAGCTGGCGTATTGGCTGCAGGGGCAGGGCAAAAAGGTGCTGCTGGGTGCGGCGGATACCTTCCGTGCGGCTGCCGGTGAGCAGCTGGGCGTGTGGGCTGACCGTGTGGGCTGCCATATGATAAAGCATGCCGAGGGCGCCGACCCTGCCGCCGTGGTGTACGACGGCATCACCGCTGCCAAGGCGAGGAATATTGATGTGCTGATCTGTGATACGGCGGGACGCCTGCATACCAAGAAGAACCTGATGGAGGAGCTGGCGAAGATAGACCGCGTGCTGGAGCGTGAGGCGCCCGGGTGCAGCCGGGAAACGCTGCTGGTGCTGGACGCCACCACCGGACAAAATGGCTTAAACCAGGCGCGGGAATTTGCCGCCGCCTGCGGCGTGACCGGCATTATCCTGACCAAGCTGGACGGCACCGCCAAGGGCGGCGTGGCGATCGCCATTCGTGACCAGCTGGGACTGCCCATCAAGTTTGTGGGTACCGGCGAGAGCATCGGCGACCTGACGCCGTTCTGCGCCGCCGACTTTGCCCGCGCGCTGCTGCTGGACGAGGAAGAAGCATGAAACTGATACTGGCAAGCAAAAATAAGCACAAGGTGGAGGAATTCCGCCGGATCCTTTCGCCGCTGGGGTGGGAGATCCTGCCGCAGGACGAGGTCTGCCCCGACCTTGAAATAGAGGAGACCGGCACGACCTTTGCCGAGAACGCCTATTTGAAAGCGATGGGCATTTACCGCACGGTCGGTCTGCCCACCGTGGCAGATGATTCCGGCTTGTGTGTCGACGCGCTGGACGGTGCGCCGGGGGTGTATTCCGCTCGCTACGCCGGCGAGGGACACAATTCCGCCGATAATAACGCGAAGCTCTTGCGGGAGATGGAAAATGTCCACGATGAAAAGCGCACGGCACGGTTTATCTGCGCCATCTGCGCGGTATTCGGCGAAAATGACATCGTGCGGTGCGAGGGCACCTGCGAGGGGACCATCGCCCGCCGGCTGCATGGGGATAACGGCTTTGGCTACGATCCCTTATTCATGGTGGGGGAGCGCAGCTTTGCAGAGCTGGACGGTCCCGCCAAGGACGCCATCAGCCACCGCGGACGCGCGCTGGCGGCGCTGTATGAAAAGCTGAAGGACAGAAAAGAAGGAGAATAACGATATGATGGATTCCAAAACAAGAGCCAAGCTGCGCTCCTACGCCAACACCGTGGAGGCGATACTGCAGGTGGGCAAAAACGGCATGGGCGAAACACTGCAAAAGCAGGTGGACGACGCCCTGACCGCCCGTGAGCTGATCAAGCTGACGGTGCTGGAGACCGCCCCCGAGACCCCCAAGGAGATGGCGGCGACACTGGCGGAGGCGACCGACGCCGAGGTGGTGCAGGTAGTGGGACGCAAGGTGACGCTGTACCGCAAAAACCACGAAAAGACCATCATCGAGCTGCGGTAACGGAGGGGAGAGAAGTGGCAAGGATCGGTTTTTACGGCGGCACCTTCAATCCCATTCATATGGGTCATGTGGGGGTATGCCGCCAGGCGATAAAGCAGCTTCATCTGGACTGTCTGCATGTGATCCCTACCTTTATCCCGCCGCATAAGGCTTCGCCTGAGCTGGCGGCAGGGGAGGACAGGCTGGCAATGTGCCGTCTGGCGGTGCAGGGTCTGCAGGGCGCCGTGGCAGATGACTATGAACTGACCCGCGGCGGCGTCAGCTACTCCATTGATACCATGCGGCACATGCGGGAGATCTACCCCGATGACGATTTTTACCTCATCATGGGGACGGATAACTACCTGACCTTTACCGCGTGGCGGGAATGGCAGGCGCTGGGCAGAATGTGCACGCTGGCGGTCGCCAGCCGCGAGGTAGATGACAAGGAAGCCCTATACCAGATGGCAAGGCTGCTGGCGCGGGAGGGTGTTCTGACCATCTTTTTGGATAACGCGGTGCGGGTGGTCTCCTCCACCGAGATACGCGAAAAGCTGCGTGCCGGTGAACCCTGTGACGATCTGCCCCCCGCGGTGGAGGATTATATCACCACCCACGGACTGTACAGGGAGGAGACGCTATGACCCGTGAGGAAATGCGAAAAGCGATCCGCCCGCTGATGAGCGAGGAGCGCTACCGGCATTCCCTTGGAGTGGAGCGGGAGGCGGAACGCCTTGCCCGCCGCTGGGGAGAGGACCCCGAAAAGGCAGCGGTCGCCGGTATCCTGCACGACTGCTGCAAGGAAATGCCCCTGCCGGAAGCATTGCAAATCATGGGGCGAAGTGCTATAATGACCGAAATTGATTTTCGGGAGCAGCCGCAGCTCATTCACGGCTTTGCGGCGGCGGAGATACTGGACCGCTACGGCGTGCACGATAAGGACATTGAGAACGCGGTGCGTTACCACACGGTGGCGCGCGCCGGTATGAGCCGGCTGGAAAAGATCGTGTATCTTGCCGACCTGACCGAGGAGGGGCGGCACTACCCCGATGTGGAGGAAATGCGGCGCTGGACGGAACGCTCCTTAGACGGAGCGATGCTGTACGCGCTGTGCTATACCATCGGCAAACTGACCCGACGCCGCAGCCCCATCTGCCGCGAAAGCTGGCAGGCTTACAATGAATATGTTATGATCTGCAAGGAGGAAAAACCATGAATTCCAAGGAACTTGCTCTTTCTATCGCAAAATTTTTGGACAGTAAAAAGGCGACGGATCTGGAGGTGATCCAGATCGGGGAGCTGACCACCATCGGCGACTACTTTGTAGTGGCGACCGCCAGCAATACTACGCTGGTCAAATCGCTGTGCGAGGATCTGGACGACTATTTGGGACGGCAGGGCATTGAGCCGAAGCGCATTGAGGGGCGCAGCTCCGCCCAGTGGATCCTGATGGACTACCGTGATGTCATCGTCCATATTTTCTATGCCGAGACCCGTAATTTTTACAGCATCGACCGTGTGTGGGCAGATGCGCCCCGTGTGCCGCTGGAACTGGACAACGAAGCAAAATAACCGAGATAAAAAAGCCGAATGAGGTTGGGAGGACAGACCGTTGAAACACGAATTTAAGGAAATTGAACCGAAGTGGCAAAAGAAGTGGGCAGAGGCTCATGTGTTCCGCGCCGAAAATGATTATACCAAGCCGAAGTATTACGCGCTGGTGGAGTTCCCGTACCCCTCCGGTCAGGGACTGCATGTGGGACACCCGCGTTCCTATACCGCACTTGATATTGTAGCAAGAAAGCGCCGCATGCAGGGCTATAATGTATTGTACCCCATGGGTTGGGACGCCTTTGGTCTGCCCACCGAGAATTTCGCCATCAAGAACCATATCCACCCCGAGATCGTAACGGCGCAGAATGTGGCGCACTTCAAGGCGCAGCTGCAAAGTCTGGGACTTTCCTTCGACTGGGATCGGGAGATCAACACCACCGACCCCGCCTATTACAAGTGGACTCAGTGGATCTTCCTGCAGCTTTTCAAAAAAGGGTTGGCGTATAAGAAGGAAATGTCCGTCAACTGGTGCACCAGCTGCAAGTGCGTGTTGGCAAATGAGGAAGTAGTCAACGGCGTGTGCGAGCGCTGCGGCAGCGAGGTCATTCACAAGGTAAAGAGCCAGTGGATGCTGAAGATCACCGCCTATGCCCAGCGGCTGATTGATGACCTTGCCGATGTGAACTATCTGGAGCGCGTCAAGACCTCCCAGATCAACTGGATCGGTCGTTCCACCGGCGCCGAGGTGGAGTTTGACACCACCGGCGGCGATAAGCTGAAGATCTACACCACCCGTCCCGATACGCTGTTCGGCGCGACCTACATGGTCATGTCGCCGGAGCACCCCTATATTGAAAAATGGGCTGACCGCATCGGCAATATGGAGGAGGTCCGCACCTATCAGGAGGCCTCCGCCCGCAAGTCCGACTTTGAGCGTACCGAGATGGCAAAGGATAAGACCGGCGTGCGGCTGGCAGGCGTTGCCGCTATTAACCCCGTCAACGGCAAGGAGATCCCCATCTTCATTTCCGACTATGTCCTGATGAGCTACGGCACCGGCGCTATCATGGCGGTGCCCGGGCACGATACCCGTGACTGGGAGTTCGCCAAAAAGTTCGGTCTGCCCATCATCGAAGTGGTAAAGGGCGGCGATGTGGAAAAGGAAGCCTTTACCGACTGCGCCACCGGCATTATGGTCAATTCCGGTTTCCTGGACGGCATGACCGTGGAGGAAGCGAAAAAAGCCATCATCAAGTGGCTGGAGGAGCAGAACAAGGGCGAGACCAAGGTGAACTACAAGCTGCGCGACTGGGTATTCTCCCGTCAGCGCTATTGGGGTGAGCCGATCCCGCTGGTGAACTGCCCCAAGTGCGGCTGGGTGGCGATCCCCGAAAGCGAGCTGCCGCTGCGCCTGCCGGAGGTGGAAAGCTACGAGCCGACCGATAACGGCGAATCCCCGCTGGCAAAGCTGACCGACTGGGTAAAGACCACCTGCCCCTGCTGCGGCGGTCCCGCCGAGCGTGAGACCGATACCATGCCCCAGTGGGCTGGCTCCTCGTGGTACTTCCTGCGCTACTGCGACCCGCACAATGCAAACGCGCTGGCGGCAAAGGAAGCGCTGGACTACTGGATGCCGGTAGACTGGTACAACGGCGGCATGGAGCATACCACGCTGCACCTTTTGTATTCCCGTTTCTGGCACAAGTTCCTGTACGATATCGGCGTTGTTTCCTGCAAGGAGCCGTATGCCAAGCGCACCAGCCACGGCATGATCCTGGGCGAAAACGGCGAGAAGATGAGTAAATCCCGCGGCAATGTGGTGAACCCCGATGATGTAGTGGCACAGTACGGTGCCGATACGCTGAGAATGTACGAAATGTTCATCGGCGACTTTGAAAAAACCGCGCCGTGGAACACCTCCTCCATTAAGGGCAGCAAGCGCTTTTTGGAGCGTGTGGCGGCACTGACCGATATCATGACCGATGAGACGGGCTATTCCCACGAGCTGGAGGGCAGCTTCCACAAGCTCATCAAGAAGGTGAGCGAGGACATCGAGGGACTGAAGTGCAATACCGCCATCGCCGCCATGATGAGCGTGCTGAACGAGATCTATGATAAGGGCAGCGTGACCCGCGGCGAGCTGATGACTTTCATCACCCTGCTCAATCCCTTTGCTCCGCATATCACCGAGGAGATCAACGAAGCCATCGGCGGCAAGGAGATGCTGGCGAAGGCAAAGTGGCCCGAATACAACCCTGCCAAGTGCGTGGATGCCGCCGTGGAGATCGCGGTGCAGGTAAGCGGCAAGATCAAGGCGCGCCTGATGATCCCCACCGACAGCACCGAGGAAGCGGTGAAGGCACTGGTGATGGCGAATGACAGCGTTAAGGCGGCGCTGGAGGGCAAAACCGTGCTGAAAGAAATTTATGTCAAGGGTAAGATCTACAATATCGTGGCAAAATAAATTGAGAGGTTTTGTTCAATAAAAATCTCTTGACATAGTAAATTGCGATATTGTATAATCTATGTGTTATCCTGTTATTAGGATATAACTCCAGCCGTAGGCGTAGGGAGGGAATAGTAAATGGCAGAGATCAGAGTAAAAGATAACGAGTCGCTGGATAGTGCTCTCAGACGGTTTAAGCGTTCCTGCGCCAGATCTGGTGTTTTGGCGGAAGTCCGCAAGCGCGAGCATTATGAGAAACCTTCCGTTAAGCGCAAGAAAAAGTCCGAGGCTGCTCGTAAGCGCAAGTACAAGTAATCTTGATCTTTATTGCAACCGGAACAAAGGCAGACGGGTCAACGCCCGCCTGCCTTTTCCATTTTGGCGCGGATACTTTTTTATCTGGGGCTTTATTTTATGCCGCCAAGTTGCTATAATAGTGCCGGAATACCTCAAAAAAGGAGAGTGACCCCTTGCCGCTTTTGACCCCGCAGTACGATTTTCACCGGATCGAGGAGATCCCGACGGAATTTTTTATACAGCACGGGATCCGCGCGCTGCTTTTAGATGTGGATAATACGCTGACCGGTGACAACAGCCAGGAAGTAAAGCCCGAGGTGATGGCATGGCTGGACCGCCAGCGGGAGGCAGGACTGCGGCTCTTTGTGATCTCCAATAACCACGAGCTGCGGGTGGCGCCCTTTGCCAACCGTTTGGGGCTGGGCTACATTGCCGCCGCCGCCAAGCCCAAAAAGAAGGTAGCGCTTGCCAAGATGAGGGAGTTTGGCGTAAGCCCGCAGCAGACCGCGCTTATCGGTGATCAGCTCTTTACCGATATTCTGTGCGGCAACCTGTGCGGCTGTATGACCATACTGGTGGAGCCGTATGCCGAGGAGGGCTACGGTCTGTACCGCATCAAGCGCCCCTTAGAAAAACCGCTGCTGCGGCGCTACCACCGCCGAAAAAGGAGGGAAAGCAAATGATAAGAATAGGACCCGCCGGCAATGCCGAGAGCTTTACCGCGATGGGATACAAGTCCACTCCGCAAATCCCGGAGTATCTGGAAAAGATGGGGCTGAATGCCTACGAGTATCAGTGCGGGCGCGGGGTGCGTATCAACCGCGAAAGCGTACTGAAACTGAAAGCTGGCTGCGAGGCGCGGGATATCCAGCTTTCGCTACACGCGCCGTACTATATTTCTCTTTCCAGCGTGGAGGAGGAAAAACGGCTGAACAGTGTAAAATACATTATGGAGTCCGCCGAAGCCGCCGACCTGATGGGAGCGAAGCGCATCGTTGTCCATTCCGGCTCCTGCGCCAAGATCAGCCGGGAGGAAGCGCTTTCGCTTGCCAAGGAGACCCTGAAGCTGGCGCTGACAGCGCTGGACGAGGCACATCTGGGGCATATTATCGTATGTCCGGAGGTCATGGGCAAGTTCAACCAGCTGGGCACGCTGGAGGAAGTAATGGAGCTGTGCAAGCTGGACGACCGCCTGCTGCCCTGCGTGGACTTCGGGCACCTGAATGCCCGCACGCTGGGGAGTATCCGCGGGGCGGAGGACTACGAGCGCATTTTGCTGACGATGAAGAATGAGATAGGGGAGCAGCGCATGAAGTGCTTCCATTCCCATTTTTCTCAGATAGAGTACACCGAAAACGGCGGAGAAAAACGCCATCTGACCTTTGCCGATACCACCTACGGTCCGTACTTCGCACCGCTGGCGGAGGTGCTGGTGAAGTACGACAGCCAGCCCACCATCATTTGCGAATCGGCAGGGACGCAGGCGGAGGACGCCGCGACGATGCGAGACCTGTATAAAGAAGCAGAAGAAAGGAAGATACAAGCATGAACCGTATTGAAAAGCTGATGAAAGCGCTGCCGGAGGGCGCCGATGCCGCCCTGATCACCTCCGATGTGAACCGCCGCTATTTTACCGGATTGGGTTCCTCCGCCGGTACGCTGGTCGCGTTCCGAGATGCCGCCTATTTCATCATCGATTTCCGTTATATCGAGATTGCCAAGGCGACCGTGACCGGCGCCGAGGTCATTCTGCAGGATAAGCTGTATGAGCAGATCGGTGCACTGCTGAAAAAGCACGGCGCCAAGACCGTTGCCATCGAGACCGGCTATGTGACCGTCGGCGCGCTGGAGACCTACCGCGAGCGGCTGCCGGAGTATGAGTTCCTGACCGATGCCACCCTGAACGATGAAATTCTGGAGATGCGCTCCATCAAAGATGAGAGCGAGATCGCTGTGATCCGCAAGGCGCAGAGCATCACCGATGCTTCCTTCCTCGAGATACTCGATTTCATCAAGGCAGGCAAGACCGAAAAGGAGATCGCCGCTTATCTGGAATACTGCATGCGCCGTCTGGGTGCCGATGGCTTGGCATTCGAGACCATTGCCGCCAGCGGTCCCAATTCCGCCAAGCCGCACGCCGAGCCGGGCGACCGTCCCCTGCAGCAGGGTGATTTCTTCACAATGGATTACGGCGCCTACTGGGGCGGCTACTGCTCCGATATGACCCGTACCGTCGCCATCGGAGAGCCGACCGATGAAATGCGCAAGGTGTATGATACCGTGCTCGCCGCGCAGCTCCTCGGGATCGAGAAGGCAGTGGAGGGCGCCTCCTGCCGCGCGGTAGATGCCGCTGCCCGCGACCTTATTTACAACGCGGGCTATGAGGGTTGCTTCGGGCACAGTCTGGGTCACTCCGTCGGCATCGAGATCCACGAGATGCCGGGCTTCTCGCCCTCCATCGCGCCGGAGACCACCTGCCGTCAGGGCATGGTCATCACCGTGGAACCGGGCATTTATCTGGAGGGTCGCTTCGGCGTCCGCATCGAGGATATGGTCTGGTTTGCGCCCGATGGCACAAAAGATCTGACAAACAGCCCCAAAGAGCTGATTATCCTGTGAAAAACCCTTGCAATCAGCCACTATTATATGTTAAAATCAGATAGTTAAATCCGTATATTATATCCTTGGAGGTTTTTGAACTATGGTAAGTGCAGGCGATTTCCGGAACGGCGTGACCTTTGATATGGACGGCAACGTCTATCAGATCATCGAGTTCCAGCATGTTAAACCCGGCAAGGGCGCCGCTTTTGTCCGCACCAAGATCCGCAATGTGATCACCGGTGCCGTGACCGAGCGTACCTTTAACCCCTCTGATAAGTATCCGACCGCCTATATCGAGAGAAAAGATATGGAATACCTGTATTCCGATGGCGATCTGTACTATTTCATGGATCAGGAGACCTATGAGAATGTTCCGATCAGCAAGAATGTTCTGGGCGACAACTTTAAGTTTGTCAAGGAGAACACCGTTTGCAAGATCCTTTCCTACAAGGGCAGCGTGTTCGGTGTAGAGCCTCCCTTCTTTATGGAGCTGGAGGTCACCAAGACCGATCCCGGCTTTGCCGGCAACACCGCCACCAATACCCTGAAGCCCGCTACTCTGGAGACCGGCGCCGAGATCAAGGTTCCTCTGTTCATCAACGAGGGCGATATGATCCGCGTGGATACCAGAACCGGTGAGTACATGGAGAGAGCGTAAGCTCCTTTCCGTTTTGTCATTGCAATGATCCGAACCGAATAGGGAGGTACGAAAATGACTGTTGTTGAAAAAGTTGCATACCTGCGCGGACTGGCTGACGGTCTTAAGCTGACCGACACCACCGCTGAGGGCAAGGTCCTGCTGAATGTGATCGAGGTGCTGGATGATCTGGCACTCTCCGTTACCGATCTGGAAGATGCGGTAGAGGAGCTGGGCGAGGTCGTTGATGCCATCGACGATGATCTGCAGGATGTGGAAGACGCCCTGTATGAGGAAGACGATGAGGACGAGGACTACGACTTTGATGAGGACGACGATTATGGTCTGGACGACTATGATGAGTTCGATGATGAGGACGAGCCCCTGTACGAAGTAAAGTGCCCCACCTGCGGCGATACCATCTGCGTAGATGAAAGCATGCTGTGCGAGGGCGAGATTGACTGCCCCAACTGCGGCGAAAAGCTGGAATTTGACCTGGACGATCTGGACTGCGAGGGTGACTGCGAAGGCTGCACCGGCTGCGACCTGGATTGATCCGGCAAAAAGCTGACCGGAGACTGGTGAAGTAAGAGGTTTTTCTGCTTCACCAGTTTTTTTCAGTAGTGTTTTAATAGCGTAAATAGTATTTTTGAATGATATATAACAAAGATGCTATTCTTTTATAATTAAAATTGCTGAAAAAGCCCCGGAGCGCTTGAAAAAGGGCGAAAAGGCAATTACAATAATAGGGTGACCAAATAGGGAGGAACGCATGGCAGCACAGAACCGCAGCCGAAAAGTAAAACGACTGGCACTGATGGGGCTGTTGTTTGCGCTGGCAATGGCGCTCAGCTTTTTGGAGTCGCTGCTGCCTGCCCTGCCTATGCTGCCGCCGGGGATCCGGCTGGGGCTTTCCAATATCGTTACCATGTACGCCCTGTTTGTACTGGGACCGGTAAGCGGCTACACCGTCGCGATATTAAAAGCCCTGTTTGTACTGCTGACCCGCGGGGTGGTGGCTGCCGCCATGAGCGCGGCGGGCGGTATTTTCTCGGTGACGGTCATGCTGCTGCTTTCCCTTTTGCCGGGGATCAAAAGGCAGTACCTGCTGCTTAGTATTTTCGGCGGGGCAGCGCATAATATCGGTCAGCTTGTTATGGCTCGTTTTATCATCAATAACCAGTATGTCTGGTATTACTTTCCGGTTCTTCTGGCGGCGGGACTGCTGATGGGCGCTATTACCGGTATGGCGCTGCGGGTAGTGCTGCCCTATCTGAACCGCTTAAACCTGAAATAAAAAGATTAGGAGGGATACCTGTGGCTATGTTCCATTCGCTTCCCAGTATTCATGTGAAGCACCACAAGAACACAGCCGAGTTGGAAAGCGTGACCATGCCGGTACCGGCGGAGGTCACCATTTCCATGTCTCAGCACATCGGCGCCCCCTGCAA
>JBNMIL010000007.1:0-29693 GCA_050873265.1 Angelakisella sp.
CACTCCCCCTCCACTCCCTTTTATGGCGGAGGAAGAAAAAACATTCCGCAAAAAAGGAAGCCGCCCGATACTTTTACCGGACAGCTCCCCATAATACCCTGTTTTACAAAAGAATGATGCCTGCTTCCTCGCACTTCTTCATGGTGTCATCATCCCACACCGAGGACTGCACCTCCCCGATATGGGCGGTGCCCATCAGGAACATGCACAGACGGGACTGCCCGATACCGCCGCCGATGGTGAGCGGCAGCTCGCCTGCCAGCAGCATCCGGTGGAACGGTAGGGTACGGCGGCTCTCGCAGCCGGAGACCGTCAGCTGACGATCCAATGCGGCGGGGTCAACACGAATGCCCATCGAGGAAAGCTCAAAGGCGGTGCCCAGCACACGATTGTAGACCAGCAGATCTCCGTTCAGCGTCCAATCATCGTAGTCCGGCGCGCGCCCATCATGCGGCTTTCCGCTGCGAAGCGCCCCGCCGATCTGCATAAGGAACACGGTGCCGTATTCCTTTGCGATGGCGTTCTCCCGCTCCTTGGGGGTCATGTCGGGGTATCTGTCCTCCAGCTCCTGCGTGGTAATAAAGGTCACTTCCGGCACAAGATCGGGGACGGTATTGAGCTGCGGATAAATGGCACGCAGGGTGCGCTGGGTGGAAACGATGGCATCGACGATGCTTTGCACCGTGGCTTTCAGATAGCCGGCATTGCGTTCTTCGGGTGTGATGACTTTCTCCCAGTCCCACTGGTCAACATAGATGGAATGAATGTTATCCAGTGCCTCGTCACGGCGAATGGCGTTCATATCGGTATAAAGCCCCTTGCCCGCACGGAAACCGTAGCGGTACAGCGCCAGACGCTTCCATTTTGCCAGCGAATGGACTACCTGCGCATCTCTGCCGATATCCGGCACATCAAAGGAGACGGGGCGCTCCACGCCGTTCAGGTCATCATTCAAACCGGTAGAGGCCTCCACAAAAAGCGGTGCCGAAACACGGCTGAGGTTCAGATTACCGCAGAGGGTATCCTCAAACACACGCTTGATCAGGCTAATGGCTTTTTGGGTATCATACAGTGAAAGGCAGCTGTGATAACCCTCCGGAATAAAGACCTTGCTCATAACTTCCGCACTCCTTTGCAATAAAAAATATACCTGCAAGTATAGAGCGACAAAGTGCGTTTGTCAACCCAAAAATGAAATTTAACATAGTCTTAACTTGCAAAAAACGGTTCACGGGGCAAGCAGCCCAGCGAACCGTAGTCCTGCATCAATCAGGAATATAACTATTTCAGATAGTCCCCTGCGCCCGATAAAAAGCAATGAGCAGATCGACCATGCGCCCGTAGCTCTGCACGCCGTCGGTCTGGGCATTGGCTTTCAGGTAGGCATCGTTCCAGCGGTCGGCGGTCTCGCCCACCGGTGTTTCGTACTTTTTCCAGTAGCGGCTGTTGGCGGAAATATCCCGCAGCACACCCTCCGGCAGCAGCGAGCAGATCTCCTGCCACGCATTGGCATCATATCGGTACAGGCGGTTGGTCGCATGGATCAGTCCCATCATCGCGCCGCTGTACCGCAGTTCGGTGTTCCCGCTGTGGTAGCAGGCAATGTAGGAGATGAAATTCGCCTCGTCCTCCCGCATAAAGCCGCAGATATGGGAAAGCTCGTGGCACATGGTGGAGGAAATGCCATAGGCGGGCTGGCGAACATTGATATTCGGCTCCGAGATATAGGGAAAAATAACGCCGGTAAGCTGGATATAACTCATGGCCTCCGAAAAATGCATCGCCTTGGGACGGGTGCGCCCCGCAAGATCAAAAAGCTGCACATCATAGATACCGTCCAACGCCGTCACCGCTTCGGAAGCAGTCTCTGCCAGTTCGGCATAGGAAACGGAGGAGGTAAAAACGCCGTCGGCGTCCTCCTCACATTCGGGGCGCAGCTCCGCCGCCTGCTGTGCAAGCAGATGGCAGAGCGAACGCAGCGTTTCCACATCGGTCGCTTCGGTCCGCAAGCCCAGACTTTGCCCCACGGGGATCCGGTAATAATTGAGGTCGCCTGTAAGGATAAACCAGAAAAAGACCGCCGAAGCCGCCGAAGCAATGATCCACAGCCGTTTAAGGCAAACCTGCCACCAGCGCCCTTTCCGCCTGATCGCCTCCCGCACCCAGAAGATAAGGTACAGCAGGATAACAGCCCCCAGCAGAAGCAGAATGATCTCCATAGCGGAGAAGGGCAGCTTTCCTGTCAGGGTGGTCAACGCCGTTGCCATGCCGTGGTACAACCCGCGGCTGTACAGACGCTCCACTGCCTCAGCGTTATTGCGTGCCAAATAAATGAGCAGCAGTCCCAACGGGGTCAGCAGTGTCAGCACTGTGCAGGCAATGATACCGCCGCGCTTCATGATCCTATTCTGTTTTTTGGCAGTTGCAACAGTCATTGGAAGCTCCTCAGCGGGTCAGTTTTGCATTGGTCTTTTCCATAAAGCGCTCCGCCCGCACAACAGCACGGGTGTGGCTGCCCTCGCCGATTTCACCGGCAGTATCCTCGGCATATATACGGAATGAGAGGATCCTGCCCTCTACGGCGGTCAGTTCCGCCGTGACGGTCACGCTCATTCCCACCGGGCTGGCTGCGGTGTGACGCATATTCATTTCCGTCCCTACGCTGGTCGTTCCTTCCTCCGGCAGCGCGGCGCAGCAGCCACAGGCGGCTTCCTCCATCCACGCAATGAGAACGGGGGTTGCAAGCACCGGCAGGCTGCCGCTGCCCACGCGGGCGGCGGTATCCGCTTCGGTGACGGTTTTATGTACGGTAAAGGTTTTGTTTTCCATTATGGGGTCTCCTTATATGTCTGGTGTTACCTTCACTTGACAAGAGCACATACGGGTTTTGCGGGCATAAATACCATATGGCATTGTGCGTCGCGTTGACAGGCGCCAGCCTGCCTGCCACTCCGCGCTTCATCAGGCAGCATTTCTGCCGCGCAAAAACTCCGAAGGACTTTTCGACGAGGGAAAACCAGATGATGACAAGGAAGAGAACCGCAGGAATACTTGCGTATTTCAAGGTTCGATAACGCCGTCAGCGCTGGTTTTCACCGCCGAAAAGCGTGTGTGTCCTTGTCAAGTGAAGGTATTCTTATTATAAGAAAAGATGCCGCTCCTGTAAAGCGGCATCTTTTTACAAGATCCTGTACCTTTTTCCTTACTGTACCGCCGTCACCGGCGCGTGCATTTGCAGGGCATTGTCCTGCCAGCCGCAGCTCAGGATATCCCCCGCATGCAGCTCGCCCGCCAACAGGCGTTCCGTCAGTGGATCCTCCACCATGGTACGCACCAGCCGCCGCAGCGGGCGTGCTCCGTAGGGTCCTTCCTCGGCGCCCTGCACGATCTGCTCCAGCAGCGTATCCTCAAATTCCATGGCGATCTCCTGCTCCCGCAGGCGCCCCTGCACCTGCCCCAAAAGCTGCCCCGCTATCTGCCGCAGCTCCTCCCTGCCCAGCGGCTGGAACAGCACCGTTTCGTCCAGTCTGCCCAAAAGCTCCGGCCGCAGATGCTCCCGCAGCTTAGCCAGCACCGCCGCCTTTTTATCCTCCTCCCCATCGCCGAAGCCGATCGACTGCCGGCGCATCAGTGCCTCCGCGCCCAGATTGCTGGTGAGGATCACTACGGTGTTGCTGAATACCGCCAGCCGTCCCTGACTGTCGGTCAGCCGTCCGTCCTCCATGATCTGCAATAACAGGTTATAAAGGTCGGGGTGCGCCTTTTCTATCTCGTCAAAGACCACCACGCTCATGGGGTGCTTTTTCACCGCCTCGGTCAGCACACCGCCCTCCTCGCATCCCACATAGCCGGGGGGCGCGCCGATCAGGCGGGAAATGCTGTGCGGCTCACGGTACTCGCTCATATCCAGCTTGATGATATTCTCCTCGCTGCCGAACAGCGTTTTGCCCAGTGCGTAGCAAAGCTGGGTTTTCCCCACTCCGCTGGGCCCCAGGAATAAAAAGCTCCCGATGGGACGGCGCGGGTCTCGCAGACCGGCGCTGCTGCGCAGAATGGCATGGATCACCGTTTCCACCGCCTCCCGTTGTCCCACTACACTTTGCCGCAGCCCGCTTTCCAGCCGCTCCGCGGAAAGGTTCTGCTCCGCCGCCAGCCCCGTCATAGCGCTCGCCGCCTGCTGTACCTCCCGCTGGGTCAGGGTCAGCCGTCGGGTGGGGCGCAGCCCCGCAGAAAGCATTCCCGTCCGCTCGATGCGGTGTCTTGCCGCCGCCTCGTCCAGCAGGTCTATCGCCTTATCCGGCAAAAAGCGAGTCGGGAAATACCGCACCGAAAGCCGTACCGCCGTTTCCAGCGCCCCCTCGGTGATAAACATTTCATGGTGCTGCTCGTAGCGGGGACGCAGTCCACGCAGGATCTCCATTGTCTGTGCCTCGGTCGGCTCCTCCACCAACAGGCTTTGGAAGCGCCGCGCCAGCGCGCCGTCCTTTTCGATGGTCTTGCGGTATTCGGCGATGGTCGTCGCGCCGATGACCTGCAGCTCCCCGCGCGCCAGCTTCGGCTTCATAATATTGGCGGCATCCACCGCGCCCTCCGCCGCGCCGATGCCCATAATGGTATGGATTTCATCGATGAACAGGATCACATCTCCCGCTGCCGCCACCTCCTCGATGACCGAGCGGATCCGCTCCTCAAAATCGCCGCGGTATTTGGTGCCTGCCACCATCGCCGGTAGATCCAGCGTGATGACTCGCTTCTCCGCCAGCATCAGCGGCACACGCCCCTCCGCGATGCGCTGCGCCAGCCCTTCTACCACCGCCGTCTTGCCGACACCCGCTTCTCCTATCAGGCAGGGATTGTTCTTGGAACGCCGGGAAAGGATCTGCAGCAGCCGCTCGGTCTCCCGCTCCCGCCCGATGACCGGGTCGAGCCGTCCCTGCCGTGCCTGCTCGGTCAGATCCCGTCCGAATCGATCCAACATCACGCTGCGGGTCTGCCGCGCCGCCTTTCCCACCACCTTGGGCGGCTGCCGGTCGACATTCTGCTCGCACTGCTCCAGCCGTATCGTCTCCCGCAGGGCAAGGGTCAGATTATCCACATCGACCGAAAGCTTTGCCATCAGCCGCAGGGCGCCGGAGTTTTCCTGCCGGCACAGCGCCAGCAGCAGATGCTCCGTCCCCGCCTGCAAAAAGCCGCCGTTCTGCGCCTCCCGCTGTGCCGCCTCCAGTGCCGCGCGGTAATGCGCCGTAGTCTCCTCCGCCTCCAGCAGCGTGGGGTGCCCGCGCCCAACCATCTGTAAAAGGGCACGCTCCGCCTTGCCTGCCGTCACCCGCCGCTGAGAAAGCAGCGTATAGGCGGCGCCTGCCCCCTCCCGCATCAGCGCCAGAAAAAGGTGCTCGGTGCCGATGTAGGTGTGCCCCGCCTGCTGTGCTGCCAGCTGCGCGCCGCCCAGCGCCGCCGCTGCCCGCGGGGTAAAGCCGTTATTATATTGATTCATGGGGTCTCCCCTCCTTTATTTTTCCTTCACCTTAATATGGACGGCATAAAGCGGCTTAAACGCCGCACCAAAATCTGCCCGCGGCATAAGATGGGGTGATCCCAATGAAAAGGAGGCTTTCCACTATGTTTGGTAACTGCTGCAATACCGGCTGTCCTGCCGACAGCAACCGCGGACTTTTCGGCATCTGCCTGAATGACGCCACCCTTATCATCGTCCTTATCGCCATCTGGCTGCTGACAAGCGGCGGATTGGGCGGGTGCGGCTGCGGCTGCAATACATGCGGCTGTGGTCGCAGTGGCTGCGGCGACTGCGGCTGTGGCTGCAATTAACACATCTCTACTCATTCTCTGATAGGAGGGCATATTATGGGCTGCAATTCCTGCGGGTGCAACAACGGCTGCAACAACTGGTGGTGCATCATTATTCTCATTCTGGTCTGGCTGTGGCTGACCGGCGGCAATGCCACCAATATCTCCGCCTACCGTACCTGCGGCTGCGACGGCGTCGGTACGAACAGCTGCGGCGGCGGCTGTGGCTGCGGCTGCAACTAACGCTTGATCCCACGCAAAAAGGGAGCCTTCGGCTCCCTTTTTTCCTTTTGCTCTATTATTGAGTTTCGGGCGGCACGCCCTGCTCGATTAGATTTGCGATCGAAGCGACCGCACCATGCGGCAGGCTGCGCTGCGCCGCCGTCATGTGGGTACGCAGAGCATCATTTTCCAACAGGTGCCGCACCCCCGTGATGGTATCCCGTACATTTTCGCTCCCCAGCGCCATGCCGTAGCGGGTAAAGAACTCCAGATTGCGGCTCTCACAGCCGGGGACGCTCAGCATCAGCACGGCGGGAACGCCCTTCTGCGCCAGCTCGGTACAGGAAAGTCCGCCGGGCTTGCCCACCGCCACATCGGCAGCGGAGTAATAAAGATCCATTCGGTCGGTAAAGCCCACCGGATACAGCCGGTCACGGTAATGGGCAATGCGCTGCAGGTCTTTCAGGTCGCCCTTGTTTTTGCCGCAGATAACCACTACAAAGGCGTCCTTCGGCAAACGGCGCAGCAGCTTCATCGCCAGCTGGGTCATCGGTCCGCAGCCGATGGAGCCGCTCATAATAAGCACCATTTTGCCGCTCTGCGGAAGGTTGAGCTTCCTGCGCGCAAGGGCGGTATCCACATGGGTCGCCATCGCCGGCGCGGTGGGAATGCCCAGCGGCAACAGCCGTCCTTCCGGAATACCGCGGCAGGTAAATTCCGGTATCAGCCGTTTATCGGGGATCACCCAGTAATCCGGTGTGATCTCATCAACACACGGGCTGCAGGTATAATCGGTCGCAATAAAATAAAAGGGCTTCTTATATTCATACTTGCGGCGCAGACGGGTCAGCATCTCCGCCGGAAACACATGCGGCGTCACAATGGCGTCAAAGCCGCCCAGCAGCAGGTAACGGTACAGGTGCGGCACACAGATGGCATTCATTTTGTACTCGAAGGAGGTCTCGTCCTCCCCCAGCACCCGCTCCTCTTTCTTGCGGTAGCCCATGCCGTATATCTTAGGGAAATAGCGGTAGGCAATGGTGTGCAGGTGGCTGATCGCCTCCGAAAAATGCTTGGGTCCAAAGGAGAGCGCATCTGCCACGGCACAGGTGTGTCCGCGTCCCTCCAGCTCTCGCCGCAGTGCGGCAGCGGCGGCATTGTGCCCGCCGCCGGTATTGCAGGTCAGGATCAAAATTTTCATATTGCTTCCGTCCCCTTTCTCTGGCAGCGCCGCAGCAGTGCGCACAGCCGCGGGCGGTTATAGCGCTGAATAATGATGCAGGGAATGTGGGAAAGCCCGTACAGTACCACCACCAGCACCGCCATCGTCCCGTGGGCAAAAACAAAAACCAGCGGCGTCGCCAGCATCAGCACCCAGTGGGTCAGCTCCGCCACACAGGTCTCCTGCAGCAGGCGGGCGGCGTTCTCGGCGTCGTTCTGTCCCCGAATGGTCTTGGCGTATTCATGCCCGCCCCAGCGGCTTTTATCCGGCACCTTGTCTTTCCATTTGCGGATACCCAGCTTTTCGTATATCTTGCCGTTTTTCTCCCACGCGCAGGTCTTGTAGGGAAAGCGGTCCCAGCGGAACCAGCTGCGGGGCAGCAGCTCCCCGATGATCCCTCCGCTGATGCCCAGTGCCGCGATCACCCCCACCGAAATGGTTGCCTGTAAAGCCGCCTGCGGCGCAAACAGCCACAGCAGCCCCAGTATTGCCGCCACGGCAAGGCATATCAATATCGGCGTCAGCAGTGTCATAAAAGCAGCTCTCCCCTTTTTCGTTTTGCAAAAAGTTGCGAGAGGTATTATACCATCATCGCCGCCGCTTTACCACGGACAAAGTGTAAACAAAATGCTAATTTGGACAAAAGCGCGATTTTGTCCGGCACTTTTCAAAATAATTCCGACTTTTCCAACAATAGATGACCAATGGTTTTGTTTGTTTCTCCAAATTTGTATAGACATATGAATAAATCTATTGACGCGCGGTTTTACGAAAGAATAGAATAGGCACGAAAGCAGTCAAAAGCACTACTTAGAAAGGAAGAACAAAAGATGAAACACCCCGAGTTCGCCAAGTACATCGACCACACCCTGTTAAAGCCCGTTGCCACCCCAGACGACATTCTGAAGATCTGTGAGGAGGCAAAGCACTATAAGACCGCCTCCGTCTGCGTTAATTCCTGCTATGTGCCGCTGGTACACCAGGCGCTGCTGGACAGCGGTGTTAAGACCTGCTGCGTAGTCGGGTTTCCCCTGGGCGCCATGTCCACTGCGGCAAAAGCCGAGGAGGCCCGTATTGCCGTAAAAGCAGGCGCTGAAGAAGTTGATATGGTTCAAAACATCGGTTATGTAAAAGCCGGTGAATGGGGACTGGTGGAGCAGGACATTGCCGCTGTGGTAAAAGTCGCTGCCCCCGCACAGGTCAAAGTGATTCTGGAAACCTGCCTGCTGACTGAAGAAGAAAAGGTTAAATGCTGCCAAATTGCCAAAAACGCCGGCGCCGCCTTTGTCAAAACCTCTACCGGCTTTTCCACCGGAGGAGCGACCACCGCAGATATTGCCCTGATGCGGCAAACCGTGGGCGCTGATATGGGTGTCAAAGCCTCCGGCGGCATTCACTCCGCCGTGGAAGCCCTTGCCATGCTGGAGGCGGGTGCCAGCCGCATCGGTGCCAGCTCGACCAAACAGATCGTTGAATGATCGTCATTTTACCTAAAATACAAGCCTTGGGATATCCGCCCAAGGCTTTTCTTATGGCAGATTGTCAAAAGCCGTCTCTTTTGATTTGTATATTAAGATGAAAATATGTATAGACATATTGACAAATGAAATCTGTCATCTATACTATAATCAATAAAAATAGTTCATCTTACAACAAAAAATTAGTATAAGTGCAATAATCGCTCCGCATCAATGAAAGGAATTCTACCATGACGGATATTTTTTCTTCCATGCTAAGAACCGCCGCTCCCATTTTGCTTGCCGCGCTGGGTGGTCTGCTGTGCGAAAAGGCAGGCGTGCTCAATCTGGCGCTGGAGGGCATGATGCTGTTCGGCGCATTCTTTGGTGTAATGGGTTCCTATTATACCGATAACGCCTATCTGGGCGCGCTCGTCGCGCTGTTGACCGGTGCCGTGCTGGGCATGGTCTACCACCTCTTTGTGGAACGCTGGAAAGCCGATGCCATGATCACCTCCATCGGTATGAACAGTCTGGCGCTGGGCATGACTTCCTTCCTCAAGCGAAGCATCTTCGGTGATTCCGGCATCATTATGGGCATTGCCGGTATTCCTAAGCACAACAGCTCTTTTCTTTCCTCCATTCCTGTCATCGGCAAGGTTCTCGATGGTCAGACTACGCTGGTCTATGTCGGATTGGTTCTGGTCATCATCTTGCACTTTTTCCTGTTCCGCACTCACGCCGGCATCAACCTGCGTGCCGTCGGCGAGCGTCCTTTGGCGGCAGCTTCCGCCGGTGTTTCGGTTTCCAAGTACCGCTTCATTGCCCTTACCGTGGGCGGCGCTCTGTGCGGACTGGCAGGCGCGCACCTTTCCCTGGGCTATGTCACCATGTTCTCGGAGAACATGACCGCCGGACGCGGCTTCTTTGCCTACACCTGCGTCGCCTTCGGGCAGGCAAATCCCATGCTTGTCATGCTTGCCAGCTTTATCTTCGGTCTGGCGGAAAATCTCTCCTACCTGCTGCAGGGCGCGGCGATCCCCAGCCAGATCATTTTGATGGCTCCCTACCTCTGCACCATTCTGGCGCTCATCTTCCGCAACTTCAACCTGAAAAAGAGTCTTGCCCCTCTTTCTAAAAATAAAGTCAAATTGACCTCGGTCAACGAAAAATAACCGTTCACAAAAGGAGGAACCTCCCATGGCTACACCGCTGAAAAACATTTTGGATTTTACCGGACGCACCGCTATCATTACCGGCGGCAGCTCTGGCATCGGCGTCGGCATTGCCAAGCGATATGCCGAGACCGGCGCAAATGTTGTCATCACCTACTTTACCGACAGTTTGAAAGAAGCCGCCGAAAAGGTAGTCGGGGAGATCCGCGCAATCGGCGCGCCCGCCATGGCGGTCAAGCTGGACGTCCGTCACCCGCAGGAAAGCCGCCGTATGGTGGAAGAAGTCGTCGCCGCCTTTGGCAGCGTGGATATTCTCGTCAATAATGCCGGCATCTACCCGCACCAGAAGGTGCTGGAATGTACCGAAGAGGAATGGGACGACATGATGGACAGCAACCTCAAGGGCGCCTTCTTCTGCTGTCAGGCATGCGCCGCACAGATGATCCGTCAGAGGCACGGCGGCAATATCGTCAATATCATCTCCATCAACGGCTATCGCCCGCTGGCGGATAGCGTAGCTTACAGCGCATCCAAAGCCGGTCTTGCCATGACCACCCGCAGCCTTGCCGTGGAACTTGGCAAATACGGTATCCGTGTCAATGGCGTCGCGCCCGGGCTGATGGATGGTCCCTCGCTGGATGAAAATGTTCCCGGCTGGCGGGAACGCTTCTGCTCCCGCGCGCCTGTTGCCCGCCTGGGACTGCCCACCGATATCGCCGACGCCTGCATTTTTTACAGTTCCGATCTTTCTGCATGGATCACCGGCGAGGTAACCATGTGCGATGGCGGCGTCATGCACGCCGAAGCCTATTAAGGAGGTCAACTATGGATCAATTTCGTTTGGACGGTCGTACCGCTATCGTCACCGGCGCCGCCGGCGGTCTGGGGCGCGGCATTGCGCTGGCGCTGGGGGAGCGCGGTGCCAAGGTCGCTGTCTGTGACCTGAAAGAGGAAGCCCTTGCCGAAACAATGGCAGCCCTGAAGGAGCGCGGTGTTCCCGCATTGGCTTGTGCCTGCGATGTTTCCGACCCCGCTTCCTTTGGTGAGGTCATGCGCAAAACCGAGGAAGCGCTCGGCTTTGCCGATATCCTGATCAATAATGCCGGCATCACCCGCATGCAGGACTTTTTCTCCGTCGGCGTCAGCGACTTCAAGGCGATCTATGAGATCAATGTATTCGGGCTTTTCCGCTGCACCCAGATGTTTGCCGAAGCGCTTCGGGAGAAAAAGCTGGGCGGTCATGTGGTCAACATCGCATCCAACGGTGCAAAAAAGACCTACGCCGATCAAGTACACTACTGCTCCAGCAAAGCCGCTGTAGTCAATATGACGCAGTGCATGGCAGACTGCCTTGCGCCCTATGGCATCAATGTCAATTCCGTCTGTCCCGGCGCGGTGGATACCGCTATGCTGCGCGCCTGTATGGTCGCCACCGAAAAGGAAACAAACGGTGCCGTAACGGTTGCCGACTGTGAAAAGACCTGGGGACCTGCCCAGCTTGGCTTCCGTCTGATCGAGCCGGAGGAGGTCGGACGCATCGTAGCGTTCCTCTGCTCCCCCGCCGGCGCCATGATCCGCGGTCAGGCGCTGAATGTCGATGCGGGCACCACCCGTTACTAATGGATCGATTTGAACGGCAGTTCAAATGAAATAAAAGGAGGATAACCCAAATGAAGAAATTTGTAGCTACCCTGCTGGCATGTATCATGCTGGTCACCCTGCTTGCCGGCTGCGGCAACGATCCTGCCCCTACCCCCAACGGCGGAAACTCGACCGATGACAAGCTGAATGTCGTTGTTGTCGTTACCGATGCGCTGGGCGGCGGCGGTACCCCCGATGACATGAACAACTACCTCAAGAAGGCGCTGGAGGACTTTGATAATGTCAACGGCTCCATCTACGAGGCGACCGATGCTTCCCAGTACGAGGAAGTGCTGCGCACCTATGCCCGTGAAGGCGTTGACCTCATCGTTACCGCATTTCCCCAGATGGTCGAAGCCGTTACCACCGTTGCCGGTGAGTTCCCCAATGTAAACTTCGCTATCTGCCTGCCCCTCACCACCATTGATCTTCCCAATGTCCGCTGCGTTGAGTTCGCCTGCTGGGAGCTGTACTATCTCGCCGGCATGGTCGCGGGCTATATGACCGAGAGCAATCAGGTCGGTCATGTGCTGGGTGCCGAGCAGAGCGCGCTTATCGCCAATGATAACGCCTACATCGACGGCCTGAAGGCAGTCAATCCTGATGCCACCGTCCGCGTAGTCAATGCCAACAGCTTCTCCGACCCCGCCGCCGGTAAGGATGTCGGTCTTACCCTTATCTCTCAGGGCTGCGATGTCATTCTCACCGACTGCTCCAATGCCGCCTCCGGCGTGATCGAAGCCGGTAAAGAGAACGGCGTCTATGTCATGGCGGATTCCGGCGTGCATTATCCCGAGGCTCCCGAGTACGTTCTGGGCGACACCCAGTGCAACTACGGACCCGCTACCTATCAGCAGATCTCCGATCTGGTCGCCGGTACCTGGCAGGGCGGTCAGCAGTATGTCAATCTCAAGAGCGGCAGTATCTCTCTCGCCATCAGCCCCGTCATTCGCGATAACCTGCCCGAGGATAAGCTCGAGGCTTGGGACGCCGCTATGGCAGCGGTAGAGGATGCCAAAGCCAAGATCATCAGCGGCGAGCTGGTCATCGAAATGAACACCACCTGGAACCACTGATTTTTCGGTATCCGGTCGGGTGCGGTGTACCGCACCCGATCCCTCACCGGAATAGAATACCGCCATTTAAGCCTATTGAACAGGGAGACCACTATGCAGGAATACGAACTGGAATTCCGGAATGTGACCAAAAAATTCGGGACGATGCTGGCAAACGATCATATCAGCTTCGGGGTAAAAAAGGGCGAAGTCCATGCCCTGATCGGTGAAAACGGCGCCGGCAAATCCACGCTGATGAACTGTCTGTACGGGATGCATCGCATGGATGGCGGCGAGATCCTTTATCAGGGTAAGCCGCTGCACCTCACCTCTCCCCGTGAGACCATGGCTTTGGGGATCGGCATGGTACACCAGCACTTTATGCTGTCCCCCTCCCTTACCGTCGGGGAAAATATCGTCCTGGGCTGCAAGCCTTCCAAAAGTCCCATCTGGGATAAGCGCAAGCTGCAAAAAAGGCTGGAAGAAACGCTGGCGGATATGGATTTTGATGTTCCGCTGGATGCCGTCGTGCGGGATCTTTCCGTCGGCATGATGCAGCGTGTAGAGATCGTTAAAACGCTTTACCGCGGCGCTAAACTCATCATTCTGGATGAACCCACCGCCGTGCTCACTCCTCAGGAGACCGAGGAGCTGTTCATCTCCATTCGCAAGCTGAAAGAACGCGGGCACACCGTGATCTTTATTTCACATAAATTAAAGGAGGTCATGGCGATCTCCGACCGCATCACCGTGCTGCGCGCCGGTAAAACGGTAGGCACGGTCAATAAGGAAGATGTCACACCGGAAGAACTGGCGCAAATGATGATCGGTCGCCAGCTCGCCGGTATGGAACGCGAGCAGATCGCACTGGGTGAACCTGTCCTCAAAGTAAAGGATCTGGTCGTCATGGGCGACCGTAATAAAACCGAGGTCAACGGACTTTCCTTCCAGCTGCGCCGCGGCGAGATCCTCGGCGTTGCCGGTGTGGAGGGCAACGGTCAAACCGAGCTTTCGGAATGTATCCTCGGTATCCGCCGTGCCATGCAGGGCAGCGTTGAGATCTGCGGTGCCGATGTCACAAAGGCGTCGGTCAACACCCGCATTGAAAAAGGTCTTGCCTTTATCCCTCAGGAACGCATGACCGAAGGGCTGGCGCTGGGTTGCTCTATTACCGATAATATTATGATCAACCGCCGCAATAAGGAGCCGATCCTGCACCGCGGGATCATACGCTGGGATAAGGCAAAGGCTCTTGCAGAAGAACTGATCGGTCAGTACAAGGTCAAAGCCTCCGGTGCCGAGGAACTTTGCCAGAACCTTTCCGGCGGCAACATGCAAAAGGTGATCGTCGCGCGGGAGCTTTCTGTCGCTCCGCAGCTCGTCATCGCCTGTCAGCCCACCCGCGGCGTAGATATCGGTGCCAGCGAATACATTCATTCCATGCTGTTAAAGACCCGCGACGAGGGCAACGCCGTGCTGCTCATCTCAGCCGACCTTGATGAGGTCATGAAGCTCAGCGACCGCATCATGGTCATGTTCGAGGGCGAAAAGACCGGAGAAATGACCGGTGCCGAAGCCGATGAGAAGAAGATTGGTCGGCTGATGTTCGGAAAGGAAAAGGAGGAAGCCGTATGAAACTTACCGGCGCACAGTCAGGGAAAAAAGCCGGCGGTCTTATCCGCGTCCTGCTTATCATTCTTGCCGCTTTTCTAATCAACGCCCTCATTTTGGTTGCAACGGGAAAATCCGTCGGGGCGGTTTACAATTCCCTGTGGAAGGGTATTTTCTCCGATTCCTACAATATCGCCCGTTCCATTCGCTGGTCTATCCCGCTTATGTTCACCGCGCTGGCGTTTCTTGTTTCCTCACGGGCAGGCGTGTTCAACTGCGGCGCGGAGGGTCAGCTGCTCATCGGCGCGTTTGCCTCGGCTTGGGTCGGGTTCACCTTTCCGCAGCTTCCCGCATGGCTCCTCATTCCGCTGTGCTGCCTTGCCGCCATGGTGGCGGGCGCCCTGTGGTCGCTCATCGCAGGGCTTATCATGATCCGCTTTAATGTCAACATCATTGTTGTCACTCTTATGCTCAATTACATCGCTAGTCTTTTCACCGAGTATCTCACCCGTCACCCCTTTAATGAGGGGGGCAGCCTTGCCTCGGCAGGCTCCACCGCTTATATCTCGGAAAACGCTCACCTCACCCGCATTATTCCCAACTCACAGGTCACCACCTCGCTTCTCATCGGTCTGGTCGCCTGTGTTGCCATCGCCCTGTTCTGCCGCTATACGCTAAAGGGCTACGAGACCCGCATCATTGGCATGAACGAGCGCTTTTCCCGCTTTTCCGGTCTGAATGTCAACAGCGGTAAGCTGCTCACCTTCATTCTGTGCGGTATGCTGGCCGGCTTGGGCGGTGCTATGGAAACGCTGGGTATCTACCACCGCTTCCTCATCGGCTCCGTAGAGGGCTTCGGCTTTGACGGCATCGTCATCTCGCTGCTCGCCAACAATAATCCCCTGCTGGTGCCCTTCGCTTCCCTCTTTATGGGCGCCTTGAACAGTGGCTCCATCACCGTGGAGATGTTCGGCGGCGTTCCCAAGTCCATGACCGATATTCTGATGGGCATTATCATTATGCTTATCACCGTCAAAAACTTCGGCATAGCAGATAAGGCAAAGAAACTGTGGAAAAAAGTCACCGCGCGCGGCAAAAAGCCCGCGAATGACTTGATATAAAAGAAAAGGAGAACTGAAAAATGGATATGTCCGCACTGAAAAAGTATATTGAGATCTCTCCCGAGGTACAGGACGCTCTTGACCATAATAAGCCCATCATCGCCATGGAGACCACCATTGTCGCGCAGGGCTTCCCCTATCCCGAAAATGTAAAAATGGCGCACAGCCTGGCGCAGATTGCCCGTTCCATGGGCGTCGTTCCCGCTACCATCGGTATCCTCCACGGTAAAGTCATCGTTGGCATGAGCGATGAACAGGTCGAGTACATGGGCAGCCATTGCAAGGAGTGCCCCAAAGCCTCCCGCCGTGACCTTGCCGCCATGCTGGGGCTGGGGCTGAACGGTGCCTCCACCAGCGCGCTGGTCGTGTTGGTCGCCCGTCTGGTCGGCATCGATATCTTCTGCACCGGTGGTCTGGGCGGCGTTCATCGCGGTGCCTCGGAGACCTTTGATATCTCCGCCGACCTGGACGAACTGGGCAAGACCCGCTGCATCGTCGTTTCCGCCGGCTCCAAGGCGATCCTCGATCTGCCCAAGACGCTGGAATATCTGGAGACCAAGGGCGTCGGTGTCTTCGGCTGGAGAACCGATATCCTCCCCGCGTTCTACTCCTCCACCAGCCCCTATAAGGTGGATTATCGTATTGATACCGTTCAGCAGATGGTCGATATCTACCGCGCTCAGGAAGCACTGGGCATTGAGAGCGGTATGATGCTCTGCAATCCCATCGAAAAGGAATTCGAGGTTCCGGAGGAGACCATCAATCCCATCATCGAGCGTGCCGTACACGAAGCGGAAGCGGCTGGTATCCACGGCAAGGACAGCACCCCCTATATCCTTGCCAAGGTCAAGGAGCTTTCCGGCGGCGAATCCATGCAGGCAAACATCAAGCTGGTGCAAAGCAACGTCCGGCTTGCCTCGGAGCTTGCCATCGCCCTCAAGGCGTAATCCGCTATGGATCAGGTCAAACTTGTCTGCATCGGTCATACCACGCTGGACGATATCATTCTCAGCGAGACCGGCGTGACCTATTTCCGGCAGCCGGGCGGCGGGGGGCTTCACTCCGCCGCAGGTGCTGCTCTGTGGAGCACCTGTCACGAGGTCGGCGTTGTTACCAAGCTGCCCGCCGGCTTTCCCGACTGTTATTACGAGGAAATGTGTGCGCTGCCCTCTCTTGATATGGATGGCGCCCCCCGCACCGATGAAGTCGGTCTAAAGCTGTGGCTGCTGTATGAAGATCACGGCTACCGCCAGTGGGTCACCCATCACAACAGCTCCACCCGTGAGGAAGCTGCTCCCCGACCGGAGCATCTTCCGCCGCACTACCTGCGGCAGGCGGCAGGCTATCACATCGCGCCACTGCCATTACCCAGTGTGGAGGCGCTGCTCCCCACACTACCAGAGGACACCGTTCTGCAGATCGATCCACACTACGATTGGTTTTTCCCGCAGTACCGCACCCGCTGGCTGCCCATTCTGCGCCGTACGCATATTCTCATGCCCAGTGAAGACGAATTTGTCAAATTCTTTGATATTCCCTACGGTCAGCCGCCGGAGCAATATATCCCCTATATCCGTGAACTGCTGGCAATGGGACCCCGTATCGTCGTGGTAAAGATGGGTGCGCAGGGTGCGCTGCTTGCTACGGCAGAAAGCCCCGCCGTCTATTTGGTGCCTACTGCCGCCCGCGAGGAAGACATCATTGATTTTACCGGCGCAGGCGACGGCTTCTGCGGCAGCTTTCTTTATCATCATCTTGATGGTTTGTCCCCACTGGATTGCGCTGTCCGCGGCGCTGTCACCTCCTCGCTTGTGCTGGAGGGCTGGGGCGTCCTGCATACACTGCGGCTGCCCCACGGTGCGGCGGAGCAACGGCTTGCGAAGGTCGCGGAAAGGGTCATAAATGGAACAAAGCAGTTGGAATAACACACTCCCCGCGCTGGAGCATTTCTGTGAAATTGCCGCCGAGGAATGGCGACAACTCCAAACCGGTCTGCCCACTGATGCTCTTTTGCATGCGGCATCGCTTATCGAATCCTCCCGTATGGCAGGCGGCAGGCTGCATTTTTCCGGTATCGGCAAGGCCTCTTATGTCGCCGCCTACTGCGCTTCGCTGTTTTCCTCTACCGGCACCCCCAGCTATGTACTGCACGGCACCGAGGCTATCCACGGTTCCTGCGGTCAGCTTTCCCCGCAGGATGTCGTTATCCTGATCTCCAACAGCGGCAAAACAGAGGAACTGCTGCGCACCGCCGCCGCAGTCAATGCCATCGGCTGCCGCACCATCGCCGTCACCGGCAATACCGGCAGCCCGCTGGCAAAAAGCGCCGTGCTGTCCCTTCCTGCCACCGTACAGCGGGAGGGCGGACCCTTGGGCCGTGCGCCGCGCATGTCGGTCATCGCCCAGTTATATGTTCTCATGGCGCTCAGCGTTCTGCTGCAAAGCCGTGTCGGACAAACGCCGGAGCAATATCTGCGCTGTCATCCCGGCGGCACACTGGGGCAAAGCGGTCTTGGTATTACACCGCATTTGTAATTATTCAATTATTTCTTCTCCTCTATATCCAGCGGGAGCTGCTCCCTTCGCTTCCGCTGGCCCGTTCAAAAAAAGACCGTCTCTTTTCATCGAGACGGTCTTTTTTTGAAACTCTGTTATCCTGTGATATGCTCCGCGGCGTCCAGTGCCAGACGGAAGCTCCCGCTCAGCTGCATCATATCCACCATCAGCGGTGTTCCGTTCTGGTCGCAGAAAATATAGTCGATCTTCAGGATCGGTGTGCTGGGGCGCAGTGAAAGCGCCGCCGCCAGCTCCGCGGAAGCGGGCACCGCGTAGCAGTAACCATGCCGGTTGGTAAAGACAAAGCCAAACTTGGTCTCCATCATATCCACCAGCGACATTTCCAGATCCTCTTCCTTAAGCTGCGGCACCATATCCTTGCGGATATAAGCTGTACCCACACCAAAGGGAATCCCATTCGCCAACCGTACGCGGGAAAGCCGGTAGACCTCCGTTCCCTGTTCTATTTTCAGGTACTGTGCTATCTCCGTTGTCACCGGTACCGTTTCCAGCCGGATATCGGCAATGCCCGGCACCTGCCCGCGCTCCACCAGCTGCTGGGTAAAGGTTCGGTTCAGGAAGTAGGAAATATGCACCCCGTCATTGTCACTGCGGAAGGTCCCGCTGCCCTGTACCTTTTGCAGCAGTCCCTCTCCCACCAGGTCGTTGATCGCCTGCCGGATGGTTCCGCGGCTTACCCCGTAGTGCTCGGAAAGCTGCTGTTCCGTCTCTATTTTTGTCCCGGGCTTCAGCGGTTCTATCTTCACACGCAGATCCTGTTTTATTTGATGATACAGAGAAACACCGGGTATCTTTTGCATAACTATACCTTCTTCTGTCTTGTTTATTGTCAAAATGACTGTACAAATTTATTGTATCTTTCAGCATCGACTTTGTCAAGTTTTGAACAATAATTTATTCCTTTTCGACAAAAGAACCACCCCGCCCTCCGTACATTCACAGAGAGCGGGATGCCTTTTTCCCTATTTTCTTCCTTTTACGGGTTCACCAGTTTCCGGTATTCCTCCGTCTGCTTCTGGATATAGGCGGATTCCGGCAGGATGTACTTCTCACGGAATTCCGTGTACATCTGGCGGAACGCGTCGCTGTCCCGCTTCATCTCATTCAGGTAACGGTGGGAATCCATCGCGTCATGCTGCAGCTCGATGACCGCCACGGCAATGTTGGAGCAGTGGTCGGAAATACGCTCGTAGTCGGTCAGCAGGTCGGTCAGGATAAATCCCAGCTCGATGGAGCAGCGTCCCGCCTGCAGCCGTGCCAGATGATGCTCCTTGATCTCTCTGGTCAGTCCGTCAATGACCTGCTCCAGCGGTTCTACATGGTGCGCCATCTCGTGGTCGGTATTGATGTAGCAATCGGTGGTCAGCTGCAATATCTCCCGCACGGCGGAGGTCAAGACGCCCAGCTCCCGCCGCGCCTCCTCGGAGAAGAACAACGATTTATTTTCCAGCTCCTTGCCCGCCTTTACCAGATTAACAGCATGGTCGCCCAGCCGCTCAAAGTCTCCGATGGCGTGCTGCATCTTACCCACGCGGCGGCTGTCCTGCTGGGAAAGCGCCTGCGCGGAAAGGTACACCAGATAGGTGTCCAGCCGATCCTCGTACAGATCCAGCGTATCCTCCTGCTGCATTACTATTTCGCCTTCCTCGGCGTTGTAGGCGCCCACCAGACCGATGGCGCGCTCCAGCGAGTCTCTGGCGGTCGCCGCCATGCGGAAGGTGTAGTGGTCGCACTCCTGCAGCGCTACCGAGGGCGAGCGCAGCAGCAGCAGGTCGGGCGCGTACTGCATCGCGTCCTTGGGGGCGGTCTCGTCCTTTGCCTTTACCAGCCACTTGCCCAGCTTTACCAGATATTTGGTAAAGGGCATCAGGATTGCGGTAATGGCAAGGTTATAGATGGTATGCACCAGCGCAATGTTCCACGGGGTCACTGCCGTCTGCACAAAATCCATCTGGAATACCGAGGTGATGAGCAGGTACAGCGGCAGGCAGATAAGCACACCTATGACCTTGATGGAAAAGTGAATGACCGCCACCCGCTTTGCCTTGTAGCTGGTGCCGATGCTGGAGATCAGCGAGGTGGCACAGGTACCGATGTTCAGCCCCATCACCATGGGAATGACCATCTCGTAGGTCAGGCTACCGGTCAGCGCCAGCGCCTGCAGAATACCCACCGAAGCCGCCGAGCTTTGGATCACGGCGGTGAACAGCGTAGCGACCACCAGACCCAGCAGCGGGTTGCGCAGCCCCGCCAGGATCGCCGTAAATTCCGGCAGCTCCGCCAGCGGACTTACGGCATCGCTCATCAGCACCATACCGTACATCAGCACCGTAAAACCCACCAGCACGGTACCGATGCTCTTTTTCTTATCATTTTTGCACACCATCATCATCACTACGCCGATGATGGCAAGAATGGGCGAAAAGTTTTCCGGCTTCAGCATTTTCAGCCAGACATTTCCTGTCTGGATACCGGAAAGGGAAAGGATCCACGCCGTCAGCGTGGTGCCGATATTAGCGCCGAAGATCACATACAGCGTCTGCCCGAATTTCATAATGCCGGAGTTGACCAGACCCACCAGCATAACCGTCACCGCCGAGGAGGACTGCACCGCGATGGTGATAGCGGCGCCCAGCAGCAGGCTTACCCACGGGCTTGCCGTCATGGTTTTCAGCAGCTGCTCCAGCTTGCCGCCCGCCATCTTCTCCAGATTGCTGGACATCACATTCATGCCAAAGAGGAAAAATGCCAGACCCAGCACCAGACGCAGAAGCGCAAAAATGTCCATGTTTTATTCTCCTTCGGGGGTATACCCGCCCATTATCATCTCTATACACTGATTTATTGTAACTCATTTTGGGGAAAGTTGTCCAGTCTATTTCCCGCAAAGCATTCATTTTTCCCAACTTTGTTTAGTTGCATAAATATAAGGCAGACCCGGCGGTCTGCCCTATATTTTTTGCCGAATATTCATCTTGTGCCGTTTTGCCGTCTCTGCGCGCGGCGGCGCTTGGCACGGCGGCGGCGACGCGCCATAAAGTACGCCCGCAGCGTAAACAGTATCACGATCAGCACGCCCAGCACAATGCCGACCCATTTCAGTATCGTCAGCAGCACCGAGCCCCGCGCGGCAGCCTCCTCGCTATCCTTGGGGATTTCCTCCGCCGGCGCGTAGGTCTCCACCGTGTATTCCATCGGGAAGGTGCCTACCAGCTCCCCTCCGCACCAGATCTCCACCTGCGGGTCAATGCGCTCCCCCACCTTGTAGCGGCTGGGCATATTGTATTTCAGCGCAATGCTCTCCACCGCGGTGCCCTTCGGCACCAGAATATCCAGATCCCCCGTCGGGACGATGTGCACCATGCCGGCGGTGTTGGTCAGGCTGCCCACCGGGATATCATAGTTCGCTATCTCCTCTGTCTTTACCGAGACCATGCTGTACCGCTCAAAGCAGTAGTCAAAAAGCGCCGCGGTATCCTTGTACTTGCCCCACTTGTCGCTGCAGTCCAGCACCACGCACAGCAGCGAAAGTCCGTCCTTTTCCGCCCATGTCACCGCCGTGTGCTGCGCCTCGCTCGTCCAGCCCAGCTTGCCGCCCTTGGCGTAGGGGTAGTAGTAGGCGCTCTCCACCAGCATATGGTGGTGGGTGCCAATGTTGCGTACCACGTCTTTTTTGTTATCCACCGGCAGGGTGTATTCCGTCGCGCAGAAGTATTCCTCAAAGCCCTCCACGCTCATCGCCCAGCGCGTGATGCGCGCCATATCATAGGCGGTGGTATAGTGGTCATCGTCCGGCAAGCCGTGCGCGTTGGTAAAATGGGTATCGGAAAGCCCCAGCGCCGTCACCTGCTGGTTCATCAGCTCCGCAAATTCCGCCAGATCGCCGCTTACCGCCTGCGCTATCGCGTTGGCGCAGTCATTGGCGGATTCCACCATCGCCCCGTACAGCGCGTCCCGCAGCGTGATGATCTCGCCCGGCTCCAGCGCCAGATGGGTCGTGTCGCCCCACTTCCAGATGTCACTCACCGTCTCCTGCGAAATAGTGATCTTATCCTCCGGCTTAGCGTACACCAGTCCCAGCGCCGTCGTCAGTATCTTGGTAATACTGGCTGGATACTTCTTTTCGTACATATTCTTTTGCAGCAGCACCTGTCCGGTCTTGGCGTCCATCACCACATAGGCGTTGCTGTAGGTCTCCGGCACCTCGTCCTCGGCGGCTGCGGCAGGCACCGCAGCCATGATCCATATCGTCATCGCCGCCAGCAGCAGCGCCAAAAGTCTCCTCATCGTGTTCATGCTCCGTTAAGATATAGTCTGTTCCCTATTATAGAGCCGCCCGCCGCGAAAGTAAATGAACTGCGCGTGAATTTTGATTGATTTTTTCCGCAGGGTGTGTTAGAATAGCAAAGGTGTCCCCCAAAGCGCCAAATTCTGCTGGAATAGCTCAGCCGGTAGAGCAGCTGATTCGTAATCAGCAGGTCGCGTGTTCAAGTCACGTTTCCAGCTCCAATCCCATAAAAACAGACCTCTTTCCCTTTGGGAGAGGGTCTGTTTTTTTATGTCATCATCTACACCTGCCCGCGCCCTTCCAAAATCCCCCTCACTTCCCTTGCAACTTCCTTCCTTTTGTGCTATCCTTTAATAAATATATCCCTCATAGAAAAGAAGGTGCCCTTATGTCCCTGCAGGAATCCGGTGAAATGTATCTGGAGACCATTCTCGTGCTCAGCCAGCGCTCCGGCTTTGTCCGTGCCATCGATGTCGGAGAGGAAATGGGCTACTCCAAGCCCAGCGTCAGCCGCGCTGTCGGTATCCTGCGGCAGGGGGGCTATATCCATGTGGCGGAGGACGGCGGCATCACCCTCACCGAGGAGGGCAGAGCCGTCGCCGAAAAGATCTACGAGCGCCACCGTCTGCTCAGCAGCTTCCTCGTCAGCCTTGGCGTCGATGAAAAGACCGCCGCCGAGGACGCCTGCAAAATGGAGCATGTCATCAGCGATACCTCTATGGAGGCGATCAAGCGCCATGCCCAAAGCCACGGGCAGCAGTCAAAGTAAGCAGGAGGAACGGCTATGCATGAGATCAAGTGCCCCCGCTGCGGCGAGGTTTTTACCGTCGATGAATCCGGCTATGCCGCCATTGTCGGGCAGGTGCGCGATGAGGAATTCCGTCGGGAGCTGACCCTGCGGGAAAAGCAGCTTGCCGAAGAAACAAAAAAAGATATCGAGCTGGTGCGCACGCAGGCGGCTCGCGCGCAGGAGCAGTCCGAAGCGGAGCTTCTCCGGCAGATCGCGGAGCTGAAAGCCCAGCTTTCCACCCAGCAGTCCCATCGGGAGCTGGCGGTCAAAGAAGCGCTGGAAAAGCAGACCGATACCCTTGCCCAAAAGGAGCGGCAGATCTCCGAGCTGCGCGCCCAGTTGGAAAAGGATGAGCTTTCCCGCCGGCTTGCCGTCCAGCAGGCGGTGGAGGAGAAAAAAGAGGAGCTGAGCGTCCAGAAGCAGGAGATCGCCGAGTTGAACTATAAGCTGCGGGAGGCAGCCGCCGCCAGCCGCGAAAAGGTTCAGGAGCTTTTGGAAAACCACCAGCGGGAGCTGCACGGCAAAGATGAGGTCATTGCCTATTACAAGGATCTTAAGACCCGTCTTTCCACCAAAATGGTGGGCGAAACGCTGGAACAGCACTGCGAGACCGAGTTCAACCGCCTGCGTGCCGCGGCGTTCCCCAATGCCTATTTTGAAAAGGATAACGACGCCCGCACCGGCAGCAAGGGCGATTATATCTACCGCGAAGCCACCGAGGACGGCATTGAGTTCCTCTCCATCATGTTCGAGATGAAGAACGAGATGGATACCACCTCCACCAAAAAGAAGAACGAGGATTTCTTCAAGGAGCTGGATAAGGACCGGCAGGAAAAGGGCTGCGAATACGCCGTCCTCGTCTCGCTGCTGGAACCGGACAGCGAGCTATACACCGGCATCACCGATGTCAGCTACCGCTACCCCAAGATGTATGTCATTCGTCCGCAGTTCTTCCTTCCCATCATCACCCTGCTGCGCGGCTCGGCGCTGCACACCGTGGAGTACCGCCGCCAGCTGGCGGAGATCCGCAGCCAGAATATCGATATCTCTCACTTTGAGGAGGAGATGAACGACTTTAAGAACCGCTTCGGGCGCAACTATGATATCGCCAGCCGCAAGTTCAAAGCCGCCATCGAGGAGATCGATAAAACCATCACCCACCTGCAAAAAACCAAGGAGGCGCTGCTTTCCTCCGAGGATAACCTGCGGCTTGCCAATAATAAGGCGCAGGAGCTTTCCGTCAAGCGCCTGACAAAGAATAACCCCACCATGCAGGCAATGTTCAAGGAGCTGGAAGCCGCCCAAACGCCGCCCCAGCTGGAGGAACCAAAGGAATAAAAAGGAGATAAAATCCGGCACCGCCAAGGGAGCTTCCCCTGCGGTGCCTTTCTTTCGCTGTTCGGTTGTGCGCTTACAGACACTCGGCGCAGTACCGCGCCACATCAAAGGGATCCAGCCCGCTGTCTTTTTTCAGGTACAGCGGGTGGTGCGGGTGTCCTTTCATCGAGCGTTGCCCCGCTGTCACCCAGCGGGCGCCGTACCGCTCCCCCACCGCTATCATGTCCTGTACACAGTCCTTCAGGTAGGGGCGCATCTCTATAATGTTCCCCCACGCCGCCCACACCGTCGGCGCTTCGGAAAGACCCAGAATATACCGGAACGCCTCCATGTTGGCGCGGTGCAGCCGCTCGTCCCGCTCCTTTGCCATATCCTGCGGGCGGGTGGCGCGCTGTGGGTAAACATTGAACATGATAAAGCTGTCATAGCCGTTCCCCAGCGCAATGCGCTCCACCGATTTCAGCGTGTTATCCAGATGATCCGGCTCCGCCGTCGAGGGGTTCACCCCAATGCAGATCAGCGGCTTCTCCCCTTTGGTGCCCAGCACATAACGGTATTCGGTGTAAAAATCCGGCACATACAGCCACCGGTCGGTATCGTAGTCGGCTTCCCGTCCGCTTTGGCGCATCGCCTCGGCAAAGGAAAGCACCTCCATCTCACTGGTCGCTATGGCAGGGATATGCATAGGGCACCTCCGGCAAATAATTTCTCCCCCATCATAGCGTATTTTGCCGCCGGCGGCAAGCATTATCTTGCCGCCTCTCCCCCGCCCGTCACTTCGCCATCTCCTCCCGCAGCCGTTCTATGGCGTGCTTCTCCAAACGGGAAACATAGCTCCGGGAAATGTTCAGCTTCCGCGCCACCTCCCGCTGCGTCATCGGCGGACGGTTATCCAAGCCGTAGCGCAGCCGCAGCACCTTCTGCTCCCGCTGCTCCAGCAGCCCAAAGACGCTCCGCAGCTTCTCCGCCCGCAGCGTCATATCCAGCCGGCTGATGATGTCCTCCTCGTCGCTCACCAGCTCCATCAGCGTCAGGCTGTTGCCGTCCCGGTCGGTATCAATGGGGTCGTCCAGCGAGATATCTCCCGCTGTTTTCCGCCTCCCGCGGAAGTACATCAGGATCTCATTCTCTATACACCTCGCCGCATAGGTCGCAAACCGTGTTTTCTTCTCCATGTTAAAGGTCTCCACCGCCTTTATCAGCCCTATCGTCCCGATGGAGATCAAGTCGTCCTGCTCACCGCTCACCGCATAGTATTTTTTTACGATGTGCGCCACCAGCCGCAGGTTGCGCTCCACCAGCTCATTTCTCGACGCTCGGTCGCCCGCCTTCATTCGTTCCAGACACTCCCGCTCCTGCTTTGCCGTCAGCGGTCGCGGGAACGACCCCGAAGCCGAAACATGCAGCGTCAGCAGCCACAGCCCGCCCAAAAGCGTCAGCACCATTGCACCCATCATCACTCATTCCCCCTCTCTCCTTAGAAGGGTATGCCCCGCCGACAAAAAAATGCCCGTCCCGTCCCAAAGGGACAAAGCCGCCTCTCTTTTTTCGTTCCCCTGCCGGAGACACCGCCCGAATTTCGTCGGATACTTGATATTTCCGCCGTATTATATTAAAATTAGCTTAGACTAATTTCATGCGGTGAAAGGGCGAACAACATGACCTTAAATGAACTCAAAGCCGGTACCTCCGGCATCATTACCGCGGTGGGGGGCGATGGCGCGCTCCGCTGCCGCCTTTTGGATATGGGGCTGATCCCCCGCACCCGCGTCACTCTGCAAAAGGTCGCCCCGATGGGCGATCCCATCGAGATCAGAGTACGGGGCTACGAGCTGACGCTGCGGGTGGAGGAAGCCCAAAAGATCGAGGTGAAGGAGGAAACGGCATGATCTTCGCATTGGTCGGCAACCAGAATTGCGGCAAGACCACACTGTTCAATGCCCTCACCGGCTCCAACCAGCATGTCGGCAACTTCCCCGGCGTCACCGTCGATCAGAAGATGGGGGAGATCCGGGGCGAAAGGAACTGCTCGGTGGTAGATCTGCCGGGCATCTATTCCCTGCGCCCCTACACCCAGGAGGAGATCGTCTCGCGGGATTTTATCCTGAACCAGAAGCCGGACGGCATCATCAATATTGTGGACGCCACCAATATCGAGCGCAATCTCTATCTCACCCTTCAGCTTCTGGAGCTGCGGGTGCCGATGGTTTTGGCATTGAACATGATGGACGAGGTGCGTGCCAACGGCGGCTCCATTGATGTGCAGAAGATGAGCGCCGCGCTGGGCATTCCGGTCGTGCCCATTTCCGCCGCCAAGGGCGAGGGTGTCTCGGAGTTGATCGATCAGGCGCTGACCGTGGCGCGCGGCAGGGTTCTGCCCAAGGTCACCGATTTCTGCGCCGAGGATTCCGCCGTTCACCGCTGTCTGCACGCCGTTATCCACCTTATCTCCGACCACGCCGAGCGGGCTGGGATCCCCACCCGTTTCTGCGCCGCCAAGCTCATCGAAGGCGGTGATTCGCTGGAAAATGAGCTGCGGCTGGATGAAAACGAAAAGGAACTTCTGGAGCATTGCATTGTGCAGATGGAGACCGAGACCGGACTGGACCGCAATGCCGCCCTTGCCGATATGCGTTATTCCTTCATCGAGGGGGTGGTAGAGGCTTCGGTCATCAAGTGCCACGAAAGCCGCGAGCACGCCCGCTCCGTCCGCATTGATAAGCTCCTGACCGGAAAATATACCGCTATTCCCACCTTTTTGGCGGTCATGTTCCTCACCTTTTACCTCACCTTCCATGTCATCGGGCAGCGCCTTTCCGATCTGCTGGCGGTCGGCATTGATGCCCTTACCGCCATCGTTGACCGTGCCCTTACCGCCTACGGCATCAATCCGGTGGTGCACAGCCTCATCATCGATGGCATCTTTGCCGGTGTCGGCAGCGTGCTGGTGTTTTTGCCCATCATTGTCACCCTTTTCTTTTTCCTCTCCATTCTGGAGGATACCGGCTATATGGCACGGGTTGCCTTCGTCATGGATAAACCGCTGCGCCGAATCGGTCTTTCGGGACGCAGCATCGTCCCCATGCTCATCGGCTTCGGCTGCTCGGTGCCGGCTATTATGGCTACCCGCACCGTCTCCTCCGACCGTGACCGCAAAATGACCATTCTGCTCACCCCCTACATGAGCTGTTCCGCCAAAATCTCCATTTACGCCTTCTTTACGGCGGCGTTTTTTCAGCAGCATCGGGCGCTGGTGATGATCTCGCTGTATGTTCTGGGCATTCTCATCGGCATACTGGCTGCGCTTATCATGAATAAGACCGTTTTTCGGGGCAAGCCTGTCCCCTTTGTGATGGAGCTGCCGAACTACCGCCTGCCGGGGCTGAAAAGCGTCGGTCTGCTGCTGTGGGAAAAAGCAAAGGACTTTCTGCAGCGTGCCTTTACCATCATCTTTCTCGCCACCATCATCATCTGGTTCCTGCAAAGCTTCGATACCCGCCTCAATGTCGTAGCGGATAGCTCCTACAGCCTGCTGGCGCTCATCGGTCGGTGGATCGCGCCCATCTTTGCTCCCCTCGGCTTTGCCGATTGGCGCTGTGCCACCGCCCTCATTTCCGGTTTTGTCGCCAAGGAATCGGTGGTCAGCACACTGGAGGTGCTGCTGGGCAGCGCTGCCGTCACCGGTTTGTTCTCCACCCGCGCCGCGGTCAGCTTTTTGGTATTCACCCTGCTTTACACCCCCTGTGTGGCTGCCGTCGCCACCATTCGTCGGGAGCTGAATTCCTCCCTGAAAACCGTCGGCGTGGTGATGCTGCAATGCGGCGTGGCATGGCTGGCGGCTTGGGCGGCTTACGCCATAGCGGGGCTGCTGTAATGGGTGCCCTTGACTGGCTGCTGCTGGGGCTCATCGCGGTCGGTGTATTCTTTGCCGTCAGGGCGCACCGCCGCGGTCACAGCGGCTGCTGCGGCAACTGCGCCCACTGCCGCAGCGCCGCCTGCGGCAAAGATCCCAAAGAAGAATGATCCCTGCCCGAAGCGGAACCTTCGGGCTTTTTTCTATGTGGACAAATACGCTTTCTTTGCGCTATACTGGGGAAAAAGAGGCACCGACATCTTTTTGGAGGTAACGACCATGATCTACACCGTCACCCTCAATCCCGCCATTGATGAAACGCTGGAGGTGGAGCGGCTTCTTGCGGGCGGCACCCACCACATACTGGGGCGCACCCGCTATGCCGGCGGCAAGGGCATCAATGTGGCAAGGGCGCTGCGGGTCTTTGCCGAGGACTGCACCGCCCTGACCATTGCCGGCGGCGCCACCGGTCAGGAGCTTGCCGCCCTGCTGCGGCAGGAGGGACTGCCCTGCACCGTTTATGCCGCGCCGCAGCCGACCCGTGTCAATCTGAAGATCGCGGCAAGGGCGGACGGCTTGACCACCGAGCTGAACGATACCGGCATTTTGGGGGACGCCGCCCCTGCCGAGCGGCTGAAAGCGGAGCTTTTGGAACGGCTGACGCCGAATGACACCGTGGTGCTGTGCGGCAGCCTGCCCCGTGACCTGCCAAACGGCTGGTACAGGGACTGCATTGCCGCCTGCCATGATAAGGGTGCCAAAGTCTATCTGGATACGGCAGGTGAGCCGCTGATCCTTGGCATTGCGGGGCAGCCGGACTGCATTAAGCCCAACCGTGAGGAGCTGGAGCCGCTGTACGGCTACCGCCTGCAAAGCACCGAGGCACTGGCGGAAGCGGCATGGCAGCTTCTCCACCGCGGGGTGGGGCAGGTCGTGGTTTCCCTGGGCGACGCGGGCGCCCTGCTGGCGACCCGCCAAAATGTGCTGTACGCCGCAGCGCCCGCCGTGACCGCCGCCAATACCACCGGCGCAGGCGACACCATGACGGCGGCGTTGGTGTACGCGGGTGTGCATGGACTGACGCCCGAGGAAACACTGCAATTCGCGGTGGCGGCGGCGACCGCTAAGGTGGTGCGGCGCGGCACCCAGCCGCCCGTGATGAGCGACATCAGTGCGCTGCTGCCGCGCGTGACGGTGCAGACCGTATAACAGCGTGCGGGAAAGTAAGCCGCCGCCATAAAAGCGCCGGTGGGAGCCGGGATCTATTTTACCTTCGCTTGACAAGGACACACTCGCTTTTTCGTCGGACACAACCTCCGCTTTAGTCGTGCTGACCCTAACGGGCAGCCCTCCCCGCTGCGGTGCGTCCTCCTCTCCCCGCAAGGTCTTGCGACCTTGCGGGGTCCCCATGCGCAAATCAGCGCTGACTGCGTCATCGAGCCTTGAAATACGCAAGTATTCCTGCGGTTCTCTTCCTTGTCATCATCTGATTTTCCCGCGGCGAAAAGTCCTGCGGAGTTTTGGCGCGGGAGAAATGC
>JBNMIL010000008.1:0-28540 GCA_050873265.1 Angelakisella sp.
CTGCTGGGCATTGTTCTGGCAGTCATCGGCATCGCGGTGATACGGCCGGTGTGCGTGCTGCTGGGCGCGACCCCCGAGATGATGGAGGGCTGCGTGCTGTACGGGCGCATCGTTATTGCGTTTACCCCTGCCTTTATGCTGCAGAATGTCTTTCAAAGCTTTTTGACGGCGGCGGAAAAGCCGAAGCTGGGGCTTTTTGTGACCGTCGCGGCGGGGCTGACCAACGCCGTGCTGGACGCTTTGTTTATCGTGGGCTTCCGCTGGGGACTGGCGGGTGCCGCGCTGGCGACCGGCATCGGGCAGATGGTGGGCGGTGTGCTGCCGCTTATCTACTTCCTGCGCCCGAATGACAGCCTGCTGCGGCTGACAGGGAAGCCGACGCTGGAGGCAAAGCCGATCCTGAAGGCGTGCGGCAACGGCTCCTCCGAGATGATGTCAAACATTGCCAGTTCGCTGGTGGGTATGCTGTATAACTTCCAGCTGCTCCAATACATCGGGGAGGACGGGGTTTCCGCCTACGGTGTGCTGATGTATGTGCAGTTCATCTTCATTGCCATTTCCATCGGGTACTCCATCGGGGTATCGCCTATTGTAAGCTACCACTACGGCGCGGAAAACACGACCGAGATGAAAAGCCTGCTGCGCAAGAGCATCACGCTGACCCTGTCGGTGGGTGTGGCGCTGACGGCGCTGGCGATCGCGGCGGCGGGTCCCTTTGCCTATATCTTTGTGGGTTTTGATGAGAGCCTGTTTGCGCTGACGAAGCATGCGTTCCGGCTGTTCTCGTTCTCCTTCCTGTTGGCAGGCTTCAATATCTTCTGCTCCGGCTTCTTTACGGCGCTGGGCAACGGCGCCATTTCGGCGCTTATCTCCTTTTTGCGTGTGCTGGTGTTCCAGGCGTCCTCAGTCATTGTGCTGCCGATGATACTGGACATTGACGGAATCTGGTGGGCGAACACCGTTTCCGAGGTGATGGCGGCGATCATTTCGGCGATCTTCCTGCTGGCAAAGCGGCAGCGGTACCATTACTAAAGCCCCAGACGAAAATGTTTCACGTGAAACATTTGTTCGCATATATTTGCATAAGAAAAGCTCCGGGATCGGCAGGATCCCGGAGTTTTTATATAGGGGAGAAAAGAAGAAAGAAGATTGCTTAGTGGTTTTGCTTCAGGCGCTTGTCCAGCTTGACCGCAAGGCGGGTACCGATGCTTTGGAAAATCTGCACGATAACGATAAGCAGAATGACCGCCAGCAGCATGACCAGATATTTGTAGCGGTAGTAGCCGTAGTTGATGGCGATCTTGCCCAGACCGCCGCCGCCGATGATACCGCTCATGGCGGTGTAGCCCAGAATGGTGGTGATGGCGATGGTGGCATTGGAAATGAGGGAGGGGACCGCCTCGGGGATCATGACCTTAACAATGGTCTGCAGGGGAGAAGCGCCCATGCTGCGGGACATCTCGACGATATTGGGGTTCAGCTCCCGCAGGCTGCTTTCCACCAGACGCGCCACAAAGGGGAATGCGGCGACGACCAGCGGCACAATGGAAGCCACGGTGCCCACCGCCGTGCCGACAATGGCACGGGTGAGCGGGAACAGCAGGATCATGAGAATGAGGAAGGGAACAGAGCGCAGCAGGTTGATAATGACATTGATGGTTTTCATCAGCCAGCCGGGGAGGGGGGCAAGACCGCCCTTTTCCCCGACGACCAGCAGGACGCCCAGCGGCAGCCCGATGAGAACGGCGAAGAACATGGCAAGAATGGTGACATACAGCGTCTCCCAGAATGCCAGCAGGAACTGTCCCTTGACGATGGTGAGCGTTTCCTGCAGCACCTCGGCGGAGAAGAGATTATTCAGCATACTGGGTCACCTCCTGAGCGGTCACATCGCCATCCTGCGTGAGGTACGCGATGGCACGGTCGAGATCATCGTTTTTATCCTCGATGGAAAGCAGCATGGAGCCGTAGGTGCGTCCCTCAATGCTGCGGGTGGAGGCATAGGCAATATTCGCCTCGATGCCAGCCTCGGTCGCCATACGCGCAATGAGCGGTTTGCCGGTGGCATCGGCACCATTGAACACGACGCGAATGAGACGGGAGCCGGAACCGGCGCACAAAAGGCTTTCCGGATTGCCCTCGGGGAATACCAAACGGCGGGCGGATTCCGACTTGGGGTGAGAGAATACCGCACTGACCTCTCCCTGCTCCACCACCTGACCCTCCTCCAAAATCGCCACATGACGGCAGGTGGATTCTACTACACTCATCTGGTGGGTGATGATGATGACGGTGATACCGAGCTTACGGTTGATATCACGGATCAGCTCCAAAATGGCGCCGGTGGTCTTGGGGTCGAGGGCGCTGGTGGCTTCATCGCACAGCAGCACCTTGGGGTTGGTGGCAAGCGCACGGGCAATGGCGACACGCTGCTGCTGACCGCCCGAAAGCTGGGCGGGGTAGGCGGCGGCTTTGTCACCCAAGCCTACCAGCTCCAGCAGGGACTGCGCCTTTTTGACCGCCTCGGCTTTCTTGACACCGGCAAGCTCCAGCGGGAAGCAGACATTACGCAGGCAGTTTTTCTGCATCAGCAGGTTAAAGCCCTGAAAGATCATGGTGATGCTGCGGCGCTCCTGACGCAGCTCTTTTTCGGTCATTTGGGTCAGGTCGTGACCATCGATGACCACGCTGCCAGAGGTAGGGCGTTCCAGCATATTGATGCATCGCACAAGGGTGCTTTTGCCGGCGCCGCTCATGCCGATGATGCCGAACACATCGCCATCGGGAATGGTGAGGGACACATCGCGGAGCGCTTCCACGCTGCCATCGGCAAGGGCGTAGGTTTTACACAGGTTTTTCAGCTCGATCATAACTTCTTCAAATCCCCAGTTCGTTTTTAATTATTTGAGGGCATCCAGCGTGGACTGCTTGCCGCCGTAGAGACCGAGAGGCTCCACATGGACGGAGAGAACGGAAACGATGTGGGTGCCGTTTTCGGCATTGAAGTCATCGAGGTAGGGAGTGTGCTGGAAATAGTTGGCGAGAACGGTGCCGTCTTCCACAACATTATTGGGAACAACATAGTCGCTGTATTCCTGGATATCGAGAGTGATCTCCTTGGCGGCGAGGATCTCCTTGGCTACGGCGAGGATCTCGGCGTGGGGAGTGGGAGAAGCGGCAACGGAGATGGTCTGACCGGCAAGAGCGGTGTAATCAAGGTCGGCATCGTAGCCGTCACCGGGGTTTTCCACAACAGAGATAACGGAGCCGTCATACTTTTCGGTGATGTAATCGGCGACCTGCTTGCTGGAGAGAGCGGCGATGAGCGCCTTGACCAGCGGGTTCTCCTCATTGCCTTCCTTTACTGCCAGAATGTTGGCATAGGCGGAGGAGGAGCCTTCCAGTGCCAGAGCGTCCTTGGTGGGATTGAGACCGGCGGAGATGGCGTAGTTGGAGTTGATGACAGCGTAGTCAACATCCTGCAGGACATTGGGGAGCTGCGCCGCCTCGACCTCGCTGAACTCGATGTTCTTGGGGTTTTCGGCAATATCCAGAACGGTAGCGGTGATGCCGGCGCCGTCCTTCAGCTTGATGTAGCCCTGATCCTGCAGCAGCAGCAGCGCGCGGGCTTCGTTGGTGGTATCATTCGGGATCGCGATCTTGATCTTGGTTTCGGTGGTGGCATTATTGCCGCAGGCAGCCAGAGGCAGCAGCAGGCAGACGATGAGCAGAGCGGCGAGGACAGATTTAATAGTCTTTTTCATGGTGATATCCTTTCTTTTTATCTTACAAGCTTTTTATCTTAGATTGCTGTGGGTGAACGGTGCGGGGCGGGGGACAGGGTCACATTCGCCCCAGCAGGTGGTTCGCCCGTACCAGATCTTCGTAATACAGGTTCATGGCATGGTTCCTTTCGCTGATAGATTGGATAAAACAAAAACCGGCAGACTTTCCGATGAAGTCTCCCGGTTAAAAACAAATGATGGCGGCGCCCAAATCGGCGCGATGTTTTTAATCTGTGATGATGGAGCTATCGGAAAAAGTTGCATCGGAAAAAGTGCGCATACCGCACATGCGCATCATCATAGCCATCATCATAAAGCAGTTCTTTTTCATTGCAGCTTTCTCCTTTCCTCCGTAGTCACAGCGTTGGTATCGCTTTAATGCACTAATATTATCACCGGAAAGGGGGAAGTGTCAATAGTTTTTATGCAACAATCGGCACAAAAGTACGGATAAAAATTAGAAATAATGACGATAAAACGCGGGGCGGGGAGAGAAATTCAATTGCTTAAAAGGAAAATACAACTGCTCCAAAAGAAAAGCCGCCCACGGGAGGATAGTAGAAACCGGCGGCGACGGAGGGAAAGATCGTGTGAAGGAAAACCGTCAGGGTTGTCTTTCGCGTTTGATCAGGGCAGGGACTGCCCATTTGCGGAAACGATGCGTTCCCCATTGCTCCAAAAAAAGGGACGCCCACGGGAGGAGAGCAGAAACCGGCGGCGACGGAGGGAAAGATAGTGTGAAAGAAAACCGTCAGGGTTGTCTTTCGCGTTTAATTAGGGCAGAGGGTGTCCGTTTGTGGAAACGATGCGTTCCCCATTGCTCCAAATAAAAAGACCGCCAACGGCGGTCTTTTTATTTGGAGCAGGCAACGGGAATCGAACCCGCCTCCGCGGCTTGGGAAGCCGCTATTCTACCGATGAACTATGCCTGCGTTTATTTTAGAATACCTGTATATTTTACCGTGAAATGCGCCGACAGTCAAGACCTTTTGCGGGAAAAGTAACGACAGCGCTTGACAAAATCCCACGAGGGGCTATGATAGGTACATTACGACGCAAATATCACTACGCAAATATCAGAGGAAACCATTATGTCTATTCGGGAAGTAAAAGCATTTTTTGCCGCGCGCGGCATGGAGGACAGGGTGCTGGAATTTGAGACCTCCAGCGCGACGGTGGAGCTGGCGGCGCAGACGGTGGGGGTCATTCCCGCCCGCATTGCCAAGACGCTTTCCTTTATGACGGCGGAGGGACCGCTGCTGGTAGTAACGGCAGGGGACGCCAAGATAGATAACCACAAGTACAAGGAGACCTTTGGCTGCAAGGCAAAGATGCTGACGCCGGAGGAGGCGGTGGAGCTGATCGGTCACGCAGTGGGCGGGGTATGCCCCTTTGCGGTAAAGCCCGGCGTGAAAACCTGTTTAGATGTCTCGCTGCGGCGGTTTACCACGGTATTCCCCGCCTGCGGCAGCAGCAACAGCGCCATTGAGCTGACCTGCGAGGAGCTGTACGAGCTTTCCGGCACGCTGGTATGGGTAGATGTATGCAAGGGCTGGCAGGAGAACGAGCAATAAAAGAATACAGCGCAAATGACCCGTCACGGCAGGAATGCTGCGGCGGGTCTGCTTTTTGCGTGACTGTATTATTCGATATCCAGCTCCGGCGGGACATCGATCTCGTCGGAGACATATTTGCCGTTTTTCTTGCGCTGGCGCACACACTCAGTCAAGAGGTATTCGATCTGCCCGTTGACCGAACGGAAGTCGTCCTCCGCCCATGCCGCGATGGCGGCGTACAGCTTGGGCGAAAGGCGCAGCGGCACCTGCTTTTTCTGGTTATCATTCATGGGGGATCAATACAGGCTGCCGGAATTGACGACAGGCTGGGCATCGTGATTGCCGCACAGCACAACAAGCAGATTGCTGACCATGGCGGCTTTGCGTTCTTCGTCCAGTTCCACCATACCGCTTTGGGAGAGACGCTCCAGCGCCATTTCCACCATGCCTACGGCACCGTCTACGATCATCTTGCGGGCATCGATGATGGCGGAAGCCTGCTGGCGCTGAAGCATGACAGCGGCGATTTCGGTGGCATAGGCAAGGTAGGTGATGCGGGCTTCGATGATCTCGATGCCGGCTTCCGCTACCCGCTGCTGGATCTCATCACGGATACGGGCGGCAACGACCTCGCTGGAGCCGCGCAGACTGCCGTCATCGGCTACGCCGTCGCCGGTGGTATCCACATTGGGGGCGACATCGTAGGGATACAGCCGCACGATATTGCGCAGGGCGCTATCGCACTGTAGGGAAAGGAATTCCTTGTAGTTATCCACATTAAAGACCGCCTTGGCGGTATCCACAATGCGCCAGGTGACGGCAATGCCGATCTCCACAGGATTGCCCAGACAGTCATTGATCTTCTGGCGGTTGTTGCTGAGCGTCATGATCTTGAGGGAGAGCTTTTTGCCGGTGGTATCTACCTCGATGGAGGCGGTATTATCACCGGTGGTGGTCTTTACGCCCAGCGTTTTGACATCGCCGCTTTGACTGAGCCGTGTTTTGGCGGCGGGGTTGACGCCGGTGCAGAAGGGGTTGACATAGTAGTAGCCCTCGCCCTTCAGCGTGCCGTAGTAGCGACCGAACAGGGTGAGCACCAACGCCTCCTGCGGCTTGAGGATCTTGAGACCCATCATGGGGATCCAGATGAATGCCATCACAACAATGCCGACGGCAATCAGCCCGTACAGATCATTTGCCGCGCCGAGGATGATGCATGCCACAGCGGCGGCGATGAGCAGCAGGAAGAGAAGAAGCATTGCCATGCCGTGTTTTTTATTGGTGAGGATTTTTTCTGTCATAGAAGTCACTCCTTATAGTTGATATCTTTATGATATCACTTTGATTTAGAAAGTCAATAGGAAAATGAAAAAGACCCGCGCGGAGCGGATCTTTTTTTAATCAGGGCGATATTTGGGGCCAGTCTGCGGCTTCCTCCATCAGACCGAAGCCCGCGACCTCGCTGACGGGCAGCGAGAATAGAATGGCGCCGGCTTCGCTGTCGGGTCCCGCCTGGTGCAGCACCGACTGCATGATGGCAGCCTTACGGTCGGTCTGTGCGACCATCAGTATGACCTCTTTTTCGGCGGCGATGGAAACATTGTAGAACTTTTTGGGGTTCTGGCTGCCGGTGCCCTTACCGTGCAGTACGGTGCCGCCGGTGGCACCTGCCGCGCGGGCGGCGTTCATCACCTGGTCGGTGCGTCCCTCATTGGCTACTATGACGATCAGCTCGTACTTGCCGTTCAGTTCGGGGGTATAGCGGGCAGGCTGCTGCTCGCCGTTATTCAGATAAGTCAAGGTTTTTCCTCCTCCCACACTTTTGATCGGGACAGCCATAACGATGCCGTGCCCTGGAATACCGATATAGAGCTGCTGCCGCATATCCTTGATGAATTGGCGGGTCTTTTCGGGGTTTGCCACCGTCATAATGACACGCTTTTCGGTGGATTCGATCCCCAACAGATCCAGCATGCTTTTTGCGGCGGTGCCGTGCCCCAGCATGGCGACGGTCTGGGGCAGATCAAGGGTGGCGGCAATCTCACACACACGCTCCATCGCGCCGGGGTTGACAACAGAAATGAGATAATTCATACGGGGTTCACCTCCCACAGCTCGATGATCTCATCATCACCGTAATGCTCGCGCGTAATCTCGGTCTCGGTGCGGCGGCTGTAGATAAAGCCGACCATCTGAATGGAGATCAAGGGCATCATGGCGACCATGGCGACGACGCCAAAGGCATCAATGAGCGGATTGCCGCCCACTACGGTGGAGGCGCCGATCATAAATTGCAGCATAAAGGTGGCGGTCATGGGACCAGAGGCAACGCCGCCGGAGTCAAACGCGATGGCGGTGTAAAGATCGGGGACGAAGAAGGAAAGCCCCAGCGCGATGACATAGCCCGGAATGAGGAACCACATGATAGAGATACCGGTGAGCACCCGCAGCATGGAAAAGCCCATGGCAAGTGCGATTGCGATGGAAAGACTGGTTTTGATGGCGCTGCCGGGAATGGTGCCGGCGCTGACCTCCTCGATCTGGTGCTCCAGCACTGCCACGGCAGGCTCCGCCGAGATGATGAACCAGCCCAGCAGCATGGAAAGGGGAATAAGCAGCCAGCGCGTCCAGCCATTGGCAAGCTCGGCGCCCAGTACCTCGCCCAAGGCGGAGAAGCCGACATTAACGCCGGTGAGAAACAGCACCAGCCCCACATATGTATAAAGGATACCAATGATGATCTTGGCAAGGTTGCGGCGGGGCATATGCAGCGTAAGGAGCTGGAACGCGAAGAAGATGACCACAATGGGCAGCAGCGCTACCGCCATTTCGCCCATGTACTTGGGCAGGTCGTGCAGGTAGGCGGCGCCGATGGCGGAGGTATTGGCAAAGGAGGAGGTGGTGATCTCCAGGGAACCGCTGCTTTCGGTATAGAAAAAGCTGAGAATGAGCACTGCCAGAATGGGACCGATGGAGCAGAGCGCCACCAGACCGAAGCTGTCGGCTTCGGCACGGGCGTCGCTTCGGATATAGGAGACACCGACGCCGAGCGCCAGAATAAAGGGAACGGTCATGGGACCGGTGGTAACGCCGCCGGAATCGAATGCCACGCTGAGGAAATCCGGCGCGGCAAAGGAGGCAAGGATAAACACAGCGCCGTAAAAGGCGATAAGCAGCCAGCGCAGCTTGACGCCGGTGACAATGCGCAGCATGCACACCGAAAGGAAAAAGCCGACGCCGATGCCGACTGTGACCAGCAGCACGGCATTATTGATGTGCGGCACCGTCTCCGCCAGCACCTGCAGGTCAGGCTCCGCAATGGTGACGGCAAAGCCCAGCATAAAGCTGACAATGAGGATCAGCGGCAGATTGCGTGTTTTAGTCAGCGCCGTGCCGATACGGTTGCCGATGGGGGTCATGGAGGCTTCCGCACCCAGTGAGAACAGCCCCATGCCTACAATGACGAAAATGGTGCCGATCAAAAAGCAGAGCAGCAGATCGGTGCCGACGGGGGCAATGGTCAGGCACAGCAGCAGAACGATGACTACGATGGGCAGCACACTGACGGCAGCTTCCCGTATTTTTTCAATGATCTTTACTCGGTTGGCGGTAATAGCCGCATTGTTTTTGTGTTTCAGTACACTCGCTCCTTTCTTGTTTCGGTGGGGCACGGTTTAATAATATGCGGAAAGTGAGCGGCTCCGCACTTTACTATACTAAATATACCATACAACAGGGTGCTTTGGCAAACCGAGGGGGGAAGTTTTACAAAAAATTAACGATGTTGCAAAATTCCGTTTGTGTTGTTATACTAAATGAACACAGACGACGGGAGGAGACAGAAAATGAGAAGGATAGCGGCTGTAATACTGGCGCTGGCGCTGCTGACCGCCTGTGGGCAAAGTGCAAGGCGGCAGTGGGAGATGGCACCGCAGATATATGGCAATACAGCGGCGGAGGAGACAGAGAAAACGGTGACGCTTTCGGCGGAGCTGCCGCAGGGCTGGGAGGCGGCGCTTTTTCTAACGGAGGACGGCACACAGCGGCTTGCGCTGAAAGATGAAAAAGGTGAACTGGGGACAGTGACGGTGTACCGTGATGACGGCGATACCTATGGGCAGCTGACCGAGGATCACATGCTGTGGCTGTCTCCGGAGGATCTGCATGAGGCGGAATGTTCCGCGGCGGAAAAATGCAGCTACGCCGATTTCGGATATCCCGCAAAGAACAGGGAATACGCTGAGCCGGAGGCGAGGTTTTATTCCATGCGGCATTATCAGCTGCAATTTGACGGCTGGGTGGTCAGCGCCGAGATGAACCTTTACGAGGACAGCGAAAACGCTGCCGCAAACTGTGAGAACTTCATTTTGGGGCTGGAGTGCAAATAGAAAGAAGGGGACAGGAAACCGCAAAAACGGAGCCTGTCCTTTTCACTTTTTATGCGGGGACGCAAAGAACCCGCTCCGAGGAGACGGGGCGGGTCTTTGCAGGAATTATAACACAAGAGGGGGATGGTAAATTAAGCGGGGATCTCTTTGAGGCTCTGGAGGAGCTGGGGAACGACCTCGAACAGATCGCCGCAGATGCCGTAATCGGCAACCTCGAAGATGGGAGCGTCCTTATTCTTGTTGACAGCAATGATGCACTCGGAATCCTGCATGCCGGCAAGGTGCTGAATAGCGCCGGAGATGCCGAGAGCGACATAGATGCGGGGGCGGACGGTCTTACCGGTCTGCCCGACCTGATGATCGGCGGTCATCCAGCCGGCATCTACCACGGCACGGGAAGCGCCGACGACACCACCCATGGCGGCAGCCAGCTCCTCCGCCAGCGCAATGCCCTTTTCCACATCGGCGCTGATGCCGCGACCGACGGAAACAATGACCTCGGCGCCGGTGAGATCCACCAGACGGCGGGTCTCCTTGACAACCTGACGCACCTTGGTGATGCAGTCGGCTTCGCCCAGAGAGAACGCGGGACGCTCCACGCGGCAGGCGGCAACCTTGGCAGGGTCAAAGTCAGCCTTCTTCAGTACGCCGGGACGCACGGTGGACATACAGGGACGGAAACGGGGGCAGATGATGGTCGCCATCAGGTGACCGCCGAAAGCGGGACGGGTCATCTTCAGGTTACGGTCATTTTCATCGAATACGGTATGGTCCACATCGATGGTGGAGCTGGTGCGCAGGAACTCCTTGTACTTGGCGACATCAACATCGAGGTGGGTGCAGTCGGCGGTCAGACCGGTGTGCAGACGGGCAGCAAGACGCGGACCCAAATCACGACCGATATTGGTGGCGCCGATGAGGAAGATCTCCGGCTTCTGCTCCAGCACCAGATCGGCAATGACCTTGGTGTAGGCATCGGTGGTGTAGTTTTTCAGCAGGGGTGCTTCGCACAGCAGAACACGGTCGGCGCCGTAGCCGCCGATCTCCTCGGTGAGGTGGGCGACATCTTCACCCAGCAGCACGCCGCACAGCTCGCACTGCAGCTCATCGGCGAGCTTACGACCCTCGGAGAGCAGCTCCAGCACGGTGGGCATCAGTTTGCCCTCACGCTGCTCGCAGAATACCCAAACGCCCTTGGCGTCTTCAATTTTGATAAGATTAGACATATTGCGCCCTCCCTTAAATCAGATGCTTGGCCAACAGCGTGTTGACCAGGGTGTCGCAGGCTTCCTTGCCGCTGCCCTCCAGCATAACGCCGCCGCCCTTTTGGGGAGGAGTGAAGGACTTGAAGATGTTGGTGGGAGAGCCTTTCAGACCGATGGTGGTGGGATCGATGAGAGCATCACCGGCGAGCGCCTGATAGTCAAAGACCTGTATGGGCTTATCCATGCACTCCATAATGCCGGCAACGGTCATATAGCGGGGGGTGTTCAGCTCCTTGATGCAGGTGAGCAGGCAGGGAGTAGGAGCTTCTACTTCCATGTAGCCGTCCTCCAGCATACGCTTGCACACTACCTTGCCGTCCTCTTTCTTCAGCTCGGCAACATAGGTGATCTGGGGCAGACCCAGTTTTTCCGCGATCTGGGGACCGACCTGAGCGGTATCGCCGTCGATCGCCTGGCGACCGCAGAAGATGATATCGTCCTTTTCCACGCCCAGCTTGTGGATAGCGGCGGCGAGGATCTGGCTGGTGGCATAGGTATCGGAGCCGCCGAACTCACGACCGGAGACCAGCACGGCTTCATCGGCGCCCATCGCCAGCAGCTCACGCTGCATACCGGCAGCCTGCATGGGACCCATGGTCATAACGACGACCTTGCCCTCGCCCAGCTCGTCACGGAGCTGCAGGGCAGCCTCTACGGCATTGGCGTCATCGGGGTTAATGATGGTATCCATCGAAGCGCGGTCCAGCGTACCGTCCGGCTTAACAGCGACCTTGCCGGAGGTATCGGGGACCTGCTTTACACATACGATAAATTTCATAAGTCTCAGCCTCCTTATATTACTTTAAGAGCTTACCGCTGATAACATGCTGCTGGATCTGGCTGGTGCCCTCGTAGATGGTGAACACGCGGCAGTCGCGGTATTTGCGCTCAATGGGATAATCCTTGATAAAGCCGTAGCCGCCATGGATCTGCAGAGCCTTCGCGGCGATCTCGTTGCAGGTCTCGGAGGCAAAGTACTTCGCCATGGAGCACTCCATGGAGCAATCCATGCCCTTATCCTTCATAACGGCGGCGTTGTAGGTCATTTCACGGGCGGCATACAGCTTGGTCGCCATATCAGCCAGCATAAAGCTGATCGCCTGGAAATCGGCAAGTGCGTGACCGAACTGACGGCGGCTCTTGGCATACTTGATAGCTTCGTCCAGGCAGCCCTGCGCCACACCGATGGACTGGGCGGCAATGCCCAGACGACCGATATCCAGCGTCTTCATGGCGTTGGTAAAGCCCTGTCCCTCTTTGCCCAGCATATTCTCGGCGGGGACACGCACATCTTCCAACACGATATCGCTGGTGGCGCAGCCGATAATGCCCATCTTGTGCTCCGGCTTACCGCAGGAAACACCGGGGGTCTTCATATCCACAATGAAGGCGGAAATGCCGCGCGCGCCCTTGGTGGGGTCGGTCTTGGCATAAACCACGGCGTAATCGGAGAGGGGAGCAGCGGTAATGAAGCACTTACGACCGTTCAGAACATAGTGGTCGCCGTCACGCACGGCGGTGGTGGTCATGCCGGAAGCATCGGAGCCGGCGCCAGGCTCGGTCAAAGCAAAGCAGAGGCGCTTCTGACCGGTCACAACGGGCTTGAGGTACTTTTCGATCTGGTCAGGTGTGCCTGCCATCATAATGGGACCGCTGGAAAGGGAGTTCGCCGAGGAGACATAAATACCGGCTACGGCACTTACGCGGCTGATTTCCTCCATGACCAGCATGTAGCCAAGGGTATCGCCGCCCTGACCGCCCATGTTTTTGGGGACTTTTACGCCGAAGAAGCCGACTTTCGCCATCTTATCCAGAAGCTCCTGCGGGAAAACGGCGGTTTCCTCCACTTGATCAAGGATCTCCGGAGTAAGCTCGGTTTCGGCAAATTTACGGGCGAGCGCCCGAATCATGCTGTGCTGTTCGGAAAGGATCATATTCAAAAACCTCCTTGCAAAGTTTTTTGCACAGCTTTATTGTAAATGGAACTGCTTGATATTTACATCGGCGGGAGTAATACTTTTTCTTTCATTCTCGAGGCAAAATACACATTATCTACATATTTTTTGCCCATGGCGCCAAGGAGTTTTACATCTGAGGGTTTGACTTAAGGGAAAAGACCGCTTATAATAGCAGTTAGAATGAAGAAAAGGAGTGCGGATCTGTGGCGAAGCTGTTGGATTATGAATGGAAATTCCTGCTGCAGTTGGTCTCACGCATCGACGCAGCGGAAAACTATGAAGAGACCTGCCGGGTACTGATGGAGCAGCTGCAGACGGTGCTGCCCTTTGACCGTGCCTTCTGCCTGCGCATCGGCAGGGAAGAGGGGCGCGTCACCATTTCGGAGCCGGTCAATTACCGCTTGAATGATGATTACTCCGGCTTTTTGAACGGCAGCTATCCCCGCTGGTCGGAATTTATCATGTCGCCCTCCAGTATGGTGTTCAGCCAGTCGGAGCTAGTGGAGGACGGCGAGCACTGGGAGCGCAGCCGTGTTTACCGCGAGATATGGCAGCCGCGGGACATCTACTGGGGGCTGTTTTCCTCCGTCATCTATCAGGATCAGCCGCTTATTCTGCTGGGGCTGTTCCGTCAGCGCGGCAAAAAGGATTTTTCGGAGCGTGACCGCTTTGTTCTGCAGGCTTTGGAAGATGCGCTGGAGCAGCGCTTCTCCCGTCTGCTGATGAACGAAAAGCCTGTGGGCAATCTGGGACTGAAAAAGGTGATGCTGCCCAAGGCGGCGGGCTTTGGGCTGACAAAGCGGGAGACCGAGATCACCGATCTCATCTGCCAGGGCTATTCCTCGGAGCAGATCTGCGGGCAGCTGTATATTTCGCCCGCGACCCTCAATAAGCATCTTTCCAATATCTACTGCAAGACCGGTGTAAAGAACCGGATCCGTCTTATCAGCCTAATGATGGAGTAATATAAGATAGCTATAAAAAGGCAGCCTACTGTGACAAAGCGCACGGCAGGCTGCCTTTTTTGCTGGGTCTTTGTTATTTGTGCGGGTACTCCTGAAAAAAGTAGTGCAGCAGATAATTCTTCAGCTGGGTGGCGCCGTTGGAAAGATAGCCGCTTTGGCGCCACGAAAGGGAAATATAGCGGCGCATATGCGCATCGGTGATGCGGCGCTGCACGATGCCGCTGCGTCCGGCGCTGCTCCAGGTGACCTCCGGCAAAAAGCAGATGCCGACGCCCAGCTCGATGAGGTCAAGCGTGGTGGAGGGGTAGTCGGAGTGCAGAATAACTTTGGGCTGGAAGCCCGCCTTCTGGCAGGCGGCGTTGGTTTGCTCGGTAAGCTGCTGACCGCGTACCTGCACAAACGGTTCATCAGCAATATCCCGCATGAAAATGACAGGCGCGGTTGCCAGCGGGTGGTTGCGGGGAACGGCAAGCAGCAGTTCCTCCTCAAAAAGGGTGACTACATTGGGATCATCGGGTTTTTCGGTGGTGCCGTTGATGCAGATATCGTAATTATCCCGATCCGGCATGCTGAAGTCGTTTTGGGAGATCTGCAGTTGGATCTGCGGGTGACGATCCAAAAAACCGGGCAGCACCGTGGTAAGCAGATGGGTGCCGATATTGATGGAAACGGATACCGTGGTAGCTTCCCAGCCAAAATAATCGGAAAGCTCGGTCTCCATCAGGGAATACTGGTTCAGGATATCCGTGGCGTAGCGCAGCAGGATCCTGCCGCCGTCATTCAGCACCAGATTTTTGCCGGTGCGCTGGAACAGGGAACCGCCCAGCTCGTTTTCCAGCGCGCGGATGCTCTTGCTGAGGGCGGACTGCGAAACAAACAGGCTTTTGGCTGCTTTGGACATATTTTGCGTTTCGGCGACCGCTTTAAAGTAGCGCAAAGATGCCAGATCCATTCTTGACCTCCTTAATTTTTATTATTTTTCTACCCAATACTACATGAAAATCGTCAGAAATACAACAGCAAATTAACTGTCAAAAAAATCTAACATGGGATTGTGCACAGATGATAAGATTGCCGTTATGCACATTCACTACAAATATGAACAAATGGAATAGGTAAATATCCAATAGTGATAACGAATCGCAATTTTCGTGTTGCATGGTCATTTTTTGTGTGCAAGAATGTTTACAGAACATTCAACCGGTGAATGAAATCTAATCAATATCGAGTATAGAGGAGGTATTGTGATGGAAAATATGCCTGTGGTAAAGGAGTTCGTAGAGCTGGCTGAGCTGGACTGCGCATCTCGCCATGAGCGTTTGGTAGCGGATGCCGTTACCAAGAAACTCAAGGAGCTCGGCTTTACGGTCCGCGAGGACGGTACTGCCGCCAAGGTAGAGGGCGAGGCAGGTAATATCTGCGCCTATCTGGAAGGCACCGCAAAGGGCTGCGTCCTGTTTGCCGCCCATCTGGACCGCGTGCAGAACGGTCTGGGTATCAAGCCCCGGATCAAGGACGGCAACCTGGTTTCCGATGGAACCACCATTCTGGCAGCGGACGACCTTTCCGGCGTAGCCGCCATTCTGGACGGTATCCGCCGCGCGCTGGCAAGCGGAAAGCCCTATCCGCGCATCGAGGTTTTGTTCTCGGTCTGCGAGGAGATCGGTGTTCAGGGCACCAAGCATCTGGATCCTTCGCTGTTTGAAGCCAAATACGGTTTTGTACTGGACTCCCCCGGACGGATCGGTCGTATTCTGGATTCCGCAATGGGCAAAGCCGAGCTGTTCCTGGATATTAAGGGAAAAGCTGCCCACGCCGCCTACCCCGAGCTGGGCGTTAGCGCGACCCACGCCGCTGTACAGGTACTTTCCCGCATCGGCGACGGTCGTCTGGACGAGGATACCGTTATCAACTGGTCTTATCTGGTCGCGCCCGGTCCCTGCAACGCCGTGCCGGATACTGCCAATGCCAAGGCATTTGCAATGAGCCTGCGGAATGAAAAGCTGGAGGCTTATCTGGAACTGTTCCAGAAGACCGCGAAGGAAGTAGCGGAGGAAACCGGCGCCGAGATCAACGCGCACTATGTCCTCAATTATCCCGCGTTCTTCGTTCCCGCGGATCATCGCCCCATTAAGGTTGCGTGTGAAGCGCTTACCAGCATCGGCGTGGAGCCGCGGGTGGAGCATGGCGGCGGCGGACTGGATGCCAACCGCCTCAACGGCTACGGCATCGAGTGTGTCGGACTTTCGACCGGCTACAGCAAGAACCACACCGTCAATGAAACGCTGGTCGTGGAGGATCTGGTGAAGTCCGGCGAGATGGTCGAAAAGATCATCGAGGGCTGCGCCGAATAAAAGATCGGAAAAGGCATGCTTCTCTTTTTAAGAAAAGAAGCATCAAGAATAAAGACAGAATAATCTTAAAAAGGAGTAAAATTCCATGGATGTTTCCGCACTGAAAAACGGATTTGGCATGTGGCTGGTCTGTGGCGTCATGATCGTTGTGATCGTTATTCAGGCACTGCTGTATCTGCGTACCGCCCGTAAAGAGGCTGACCATCTTGAGATCAGCCGTGAAAGACAGAAGGAGGGCATGCGTTCCGCCCTCATCACCGCTTTTGGTCCCGCCTGCGCGCTGGTCGTTATGTGCCTGGCGCTGATGGCGACGATGGGCGGTCCCAACTCCTGGATGCGTATGGCGGATGTAGGCTCCGGTCGTTCCGAGCTGACCGTTGCCACGCTGGTTCAGGATATGGCGGCTGCTGCCGGCGGCGATGTTGAGACCAACACCTTTGTTTACGGTCTGTGGGCACAGGCCGTCCATGTGGGCGGCTGGATCCTTGGACCGCTGGTCATGATCCTGTGCATGGGTAAAGTGACCGAGACCATGAACGCCAAGCTGAACCCCAAGTGGATGAAGATCCTCATGAGCGGCGCGCTCGTTTCCCTGTTCACCTATCTGCTCACCAACCAGGTCTATGGCAAGGCAAGCCCCTATGCAGTCGCGGCTGTATTCGGCGCAGCGTGCATGTTCCTGCTCAACAAGATATTTGCCAAGAATCGCAGAATGCAGGAGTTCTCCCTCGGTATTTCCATGATCGTGGGTCTGCTGGCTGCCGTAGTGGCAAAGAGCCTTATTGCATAAGGAGGGTTTGTAATGTCTTTTGATAAAAAATGTATGCGGCTGGGCGTTATCACCATGCTGTGCGCACTGGTTGCCAACTTCCTGCCTGTAACCTATCTGTATATCACCACCGGCGTTATTCCCACCGGCAGTGAGATCGGTCAGATCGTCGCGATGGTCGCGGCTTCCTTCCTCATCGGCTGGATCCTGCAGCCCATCACCTTCTACCCCGCGCTGGGCGTCGGCGGCAGCTTCCTTGCATGGACCACCGGTAACGTATCCGACCTGCGTATGCCCGCTGTTGCGGCTGCTCAGAAGAGCGCCGATGTAGAGGGCGGCACCGAAGCCGGCAATGTCATCTCCACCATGGCTGTCGCGGTCAGCAACCTGCTTACCGTTGTACTGCTCACCGCTTTCGTTATCCTCGGCTCCACCGTTATTTCCGCGCTGCCCGCCAGCGTTACCGCTACCTTCAGCTATCTGGTACCCGCCATCTTCGGCGCTCTCATCTGCGACTACCTCATGAAGAATGTCAAGTACAATGGTCCGCTGTTCATCTCCGGCGTCATTGTTTACATTGTTCTCAAGAAGCTGGGCGTTGCCTCCACCTGGATCACCCTGCTGGTCGTTATCATCGGCTTCTTTGTGTCCCGTCTGGTATTCGTTGCCGATAACAAGAAGGCTGCAAAGTAAGACCAGAGTAAACCCCTGACCCTGTAAATTTTCCCCCGGGCGCCGCCGAATGCAAGACCCGGCTGGCGCCCGAACCTTTTCCTCTATCTATCGTTTAAGGAGAATAATCGCAATGAACAACAAAGTTTTGGAGGGTATTCGTGTAGTCGACCTGACTACCGCTTATTCCGCCCCATTTGCCACCATGCAGCTCGCCGATTTCGGCGCTGAGGTCATCAAGGTGGAGAATGCCGCTACCGGCGATCCCGCCCGTACATGGAACCCCATCTACAAGGGCTGGAGCGTGCAGTTCTTTAATATGAACCGCAACAAAAAGAGCATCACCCTGAACCTCAAAACCGATGAGGGCAAGCAGATTCTGTTCGATCTGGTCAAGACCGCCGATGTCGTGGTGGAAAACTTCCGCCCCGGCGTGATGAAGCGCCTTGGCATCGATTATGAGGTGCTGCGTGCCATCAAGCCCGATATCATCATGGCGTCTCTCTCAGGCTACGGTCAGACCGGTCCCTACGCACAGCGCGGCGCATACTCCAACCTGGCAGAGGCACTCAGCGGTGTCATGAGCGTGACCGGTTATCCCGATGGCAAGCCCACCGGCTCCGGTGTTGCTTTCGGCGACAGCATCGGTGGTCTGTTTACTGCTTTGGGCATTATGTACGCCCTGTTCCATCGTCAGCGCACCGGCGAGGGTCAGTACCTCGAGGTTTCCATGTCCGACGCGATGCTGCATATGATCATGCAGGGCATTGTGCAGTACACCATGACAGGCGTTGAGCCCGGTCGTATCGGCTGCCGCGACCTTTCCGCTTATCCTTATGATATCTTTGAGGCAAAGGACGGCTACTGTATTCTGGGCAATACTACCGTTAATAAGTGGGATCCCTTTGCTGAGGCGATCGGTCATCCTGAACTGATCGAGGATCCCCGCTTTGATACCAATGAGCACCGTGTGGAAAATGCGGACGAGCTGTTCGTTTATATCAACGACTGGACGAAGCAGCGCACCCGTGCCGAGATCGAGGAGATCATCGCAAATCAGTATCGTCAGGCGTACAGCCCTGTACTGCGCGTCAGCGAGGTCATCGAGAACGAGCAGTTCCTTGCCCGCGATATGATCGTGGATATGGAAGGTCCCGATGTCGGCAAGTATAAGATGCAGGGTATCCCCATCAAGATGATGGCGACACCCGGCGAAGTCCGCACCAGCGCTCCCGTCTGCGGTCAGGATAACAACGATATCCTGAAGGAGCTGGGTCGCACCGAAGAAGAGATCGCCGCCCTTAAGGAGCACGGTGTGATCTGATAGATCATATAAAAGCTACATATCAAGAAAGAAGGAAATTGAAAATGGCTTACGAATTTGTAGGAAAACTTTACGATGAATTTGAGATGAACAAGCAGTACTATACCTCTGCGCGTACCATTACCGAAGCGGACGTTGTCAACTTTGCGGGTCTTTCCGGCGACTTCAGCGCGCTGCACATCAACGAAGAGTATGCCAAGAAGTCCATCTATGGCACCCGTATCGCCTACGGTGCCCTCACCTACATCATCAGCACCGGTCTGGTATGCCAGACTGGTATGTTTGATGGTAGCTACATTGGTCTGCTGGGCTGCGAGATGAAGTTCACCAACCCAGTCCGCTTCCAGGATACCATCACCTGCGTGCTGACCCCCGTTGAGAAGCGCCTGAGCAGAAAGCCCGGCCGCGGCATTATCCGTTTCCACATCGAGACCATCAACCAGAAGAATGAGGTCGTTGCCGACCAGTACTGGACCGTTTTGATGGCGACCGATCGCGAGCACATGGAGTAATCTCCAATAGATACCTCCCAAAAATGGATAGAAATAGCAGGGCGTCGATGTAGGGTCGGCGCCCTGTTGCTTATTACAAAAGGAAAATGAATTAAGCCTATGGCAATCTGTTCATTTCGGACGGAGGAAGAACGGTCTTGAGGTGGAAAAAGCGATAGAAAAGGCAGAACACTGCGGAAAAGGTGTTCTGTCTTTTTTCTTTGTTAATTTTTGCCCAATTATCGGATTGCGTCTCATTCACATACCACAAAAAGTATAAATTGTCCGCAAATTTTTCCTTTACATCATTCTTGTAATGCTATATAATTATAATAAATTAGTAATAAACATATGACGAGGAGGCGAAAATGGTGCCGATGGAACCCATCATGGAGGTACTGAAAACCGAGGAAGATATGAATTCCAGACGGGAACGCGCTGTCACCGAGTGCCGGCAAAAGCTGCTCAATGCCCAGCGCAGCGCAGAGCGCCTACGGGAGCAGGCAAGGACAGATGCCGAAGCGGAGGTGCGGGAAATGATGTCCGAGGCGGAGCGGCAGGCAGCGCAGGAGACCTACAAGGCGCTGGAGGCGGCTTCCGCGGAATGGGAACATAAAAAAGAGGAAGCCCGACAAAGAATGCCGCAGGCGGTCGGGTGGATCGTGGAAAAGGTTGTGAATCACTGATGGCGATTGTTGCAATGCGTCACCTGCGGCTCATCGGGCTGCAGGCGGAGCGAGAGGAAATGCTGCGGCGGTTACAGCATCTCGGCTGTCTGGAGATCACCGAGCCGGAGCCGGAAGCAGACGACCCGCTGCTGGAAAAGCTGCGGGTGCCGGAGGCGGCGGAGCTGCAAAAGGCGCGGGAGCAGTACACGGCGGCGGAGCAGGCACTGCAAACGCTGACAGAGCATACCCCCAAGGAGAAAAACGGTCTGGCACCGCTGCCTGTCATCGCGGAACAGGTGCTGACCGATGAAAGCCGGCTGACCGGCGGAAAAAACACGGCACAGCGGCTGAACCGCTGCCGTGAGGAGTTGGCTTCGTTACAGGCACGCGGCGAAAAGCTGGCGGCGGAGGAAGCGCAGCTTCTGCCGTGGGAGTTCCTGACCATGCCGCTGGAATGTGCCACCACCGAAAAGGTGCTGATCCAGCTGGGCACGCTGCCCGCGGCAGTCCCGTCGGAACGGATACGGGAAGCGCTGGACGCGGCGGGCGAGCTGTACGAATTCCGCGAGGTCAGCACCGACCGCGAGCGCCGGTACGCCGTATTGACGGTACATATCTCGCAGGCGGAGGACCATGTGGCGGCGGTGAAAGCACTGGGCTGGAGCCGTGTCTCACTGGGTGAGCGCCATGGCACCGTAGCGGAAAACCTTGCGGCGCTGCGGCAGGAGCAGGCGGCGTTGGCAGAGCGAAAGATCGCGCTGGAACAGGAAATAGCAGAATGCGCCGACCAAAAGCCGGAGCTGCGGCAGTTCTCCGATGCCTCCCGCATTGAGGTAGACAGGGGAGAGGCAAAGGGGCGTACAAGGGAGACCGCCGAGACCTTCCTGCTGGAGGGCTGGTTCCCGGCGGAGAACACAAAAGAACTGGAAATGCTGCTGGAGGGCTGCACCTGCGCGTGGCAGATGACAGACCCTGCGCCGGAGGACTATCCGCGGGTGCCGGTCAAGCTGAAAAACAACCGCTTTACCCAGCCGCTCAATATGGTCACGGAGATGTACTCCCTGCCTGCCTACGGCACGCTGGACCCCAACCCATACATGGCGCCGTTTTTTATTCTGTTTTACGGCATCATGATGGCGGATATGGGCTATGGACTTCTGATGATGGCGGCATCGCTCATCGTGCTGAAAAAGAAGCAGCCCACTGGCGGCAGCCATAATTTCTTCGCCCTTTTGGGACTGTGCGGTATCTCCACATTCTTTATGGGTGCCATGACCGGCGGCTTTTTCGGGGATTTTATCCCACAGCTTATTAAGCTCTTTGATCCCGAAAGTACCTTTACATGGTTCTGGCAGCCGCTTTTCTCTCCCATCAATGATATCATCATCATTATGCTGGGGTCGCTGGCGCTGGGCTGTGTGCAGATCCTCGTCGGCATGGTCATTGGCTTTATTTACAAGCTGAAGCATGGCGAGGTGGCAAGTGCCCTGTGCGAGGAAGCCGCGTGGTGGGTCATCATCGGCTGTGGCATTGCGCTGGGCGTCACGGGCAGCAAGGTGTTCCTGTGGATCCTGCTGGCGGTACTGATCGTCAGTCAAAGCTATAGCAAAAAGGGAATCGGCGGCAAGCTGGTCGGAATCGGCGGCTCGGTGTATAACCACATTACCGGCTATTTCGGGGATATTCTCTCCTATGTCCGGCTGATGGCGCTGATGCTGGCGGGCGCGGTCATCGCGCAGGTATTCAATACACTGGCGGCAATCCCCGGCAATGTCATTGTTTTTTTCATCGTATCCATGCTGGGCAATGCCCTCAACTTTGCCCTTAACCTGCTGGGCTGCTATGTGCACGATATGCGGCTTCAGTGTCTGGAGTTTTTCAAGTATTTCTACCGCGATGGCGGGCGTGCTTTCCGCCCCGTTGCGGCAGAACCCAAATATTACAGAATAGCAGAACAATAAAAAAGGAGCGTAAGGAATATGAGTTTTCTGGAATCTTTCGGCGGATTGGCACTGGCACTGCTGGGCGGCGGTCTGGCAGCGGGACTGAGCTGTGTCGGCTCGGCTAAGGGCACCGGTATGGCGGGTGAAGCCGCCGCCGGTCTGATGTGTGAGGACCCCGGCAAGTTCGGTAAGGCGATGATCCTGCAGGTACTGCCCGGCACGCAGGGGCTGTACGGCACGGTCGTATGGTTTTTCTCCATCTACGCCATCGGTCTTTTGAACGGCAATACCGACCTGAGCGTCATGGAGGGTCTGCGCTGCTTTGCCGCCTGTCTGCCCATGGCGCTGGGCGGTCTGCTTTCCGCCATCGCGCAGGGGCGTGTCGCCGCCTCCTCCATCAACATTTTGGCGAAAAAGCCCTCCGACTGGTCTAAGGGACTGGTGCTGTGCGGCATCGTGGAGTTCTACGCCATTCTGTCGCTGCTGGCTTCTATGCTGATGCTGTACTTCCTGTTCCTCGCGTAAGCAGGGCAGCAGAAAGGAGTTCCCATGGAAGGAATTGAAAAGATCACCGCGCGCATCATTGCCGATGCCGAGCGGGAGATTGCCGAAATACAGAGGGAAAATGAGGAAAAGATCGCAGCCCTCACGGCGGAAGCGCAGTCGGCGGCGGAGCAGGAAAGCCTGGAGCTGCTTTCGCGCGGTCGCCGCGCGGCGGAGGAACGGCGGGAACGCCTGTCCTCCTCGGCGGCGGTGGAGTGCCGCAAGCTGGAGCTTGCCGCCAAGCAGGAGCTGCTCGAGGAGACCTTCGCGGCGGCGGTGGAGCAGCTCTGCCGGCTGCCGCGGGAGGAATATCTTGCCCTTATCGCTTCTTTGGCGGCGGAAGCCGCCGAGGGCGGGGAGGAGATGATCCTCTCCCCGCGGGACGCCGAGGAATTCGGCGCGGAAGCCGTGCTGATGGCGAATACCGCGCTGCGCGCTGCCGGCAAGCGGGGCGGTCTGACCCTCAGCGCCGAAAGGCGCCCCATTACGGGCGGGTTTATCCTCAGCCACGGCGATGTGGAGCTGAACTGCACCTTTGAGACACTGGTGCGGCTGCAGCGGGAAAAGCTAGAGAAAGAGGTTGCGGATATCCTCTTTCCCAAACAGTAAGGAGGGGCTGTGATGACCCCCATCAAGGATACCGATTATCTGACGGTCTCCGCGCGGCTGCACGTCATGGAGACCCGCCTGCTGACGCCGGAAAAGCAGGAGCGCCTGCTGGAAGCGGCAAGCGAGGCGGAAGCCCGCAAGCTGCTGGCGGAGTGCGGCTATGCCGAAAGCCTCCCGCTGGAGGAGGCGCTGCGGCAGCGCAGAGAAAGCCTGTATAAGGAGCTTTCCTCTGCCGTGCCGGAGCCTAAACTGCTGGATCTATTTCGGCTCAAATACGATTATCACAATATCAAGGCGATCTTAAAAGCGGAGCGCCGCGGCATTTCGCCGCAGGGTCTTCTGCTCTCCGGCGGGCGGTATGATGCCGAGCGCCTGCAAAGCGCGTGGCAGCAGGAGCATACCCTGCCGGTGAGCGAGTCTGCCCGCCGGGCGGCGCAGGAGGCGGCAGCGCTGCTGCGGGAAAATGATCCGCAGGGCGCCGATCTGCGGCTGGATGCCGCCTGCTATGCCGAAATGACCGCCCTTGCCGAGGAAATGAAAAGTGATTTTCTGCGCGGTTATGTGCGGCAGCTTATCGATGCCGCCAACCTGCGCACGGCGGTGCGTGCCGCCCGCAGCGGCAGCAGCGAGATCCTGCCACAGGCGCTTCTGGAGGGCGGCAGTGTATCGCCCCATGTCATCGCGGCGGCGGAACCGGCTAAGTTAGGCGAGCTGTTCGGCGCGGGTGTGCTTTCCCGCGCAGCGCAGCTGGGTGCGGCGGCAGCAGGCGGCGGTTCCCTCACCGCCTTTGAAAAAGCGTGTGATGAAGCGACCGACGCCTATCTATCGGCGGCACGCCGTACCCCCTTCGGGGAAGAAACGGTGCTGTGCTTCCTTGCCGCCGTGGAGAATGAGATCACCGCGATCTGCATCATTATGGCAGGGCGTGCGGCGGGGCTTGCGCCGGAAATGATCCATAGCCGCCTGCGCCGGAACGCGGACTGAGGAGGTGTGCCGTATGTATAAAATAGCTGTTTTGGGCGATGCCCAAAGCGTACAGGGCTTTGCGGCGCTGGGGCTTGAGACCTGCCCCGCCGAAACGCCTGAGCAGGCGCGCGTCATTCTGCACCGTCTGGCAAAGGAGGATACCGCCATCATTTATATCACCGAGCAGCTGGCGGCAGGGCTTGCACCGGAGCTTGCGCGTTACCGCAGGGCAGCCACCCCCGCCATTATCCTCATTCCGGGCAAAGAGGGCAGCCTCGGGCTGGGAATGAGCGAGATCAAAACAACAGTGGAGCGCGCGGTCGGCGCTGATATCATCTGAGGAAAGGAAGAAAACGCCCCATGGGAAAAATCGTTAAAGTCTCCGGTCCGTTGGTGGTCGCCACCGGTCTGGAGGAAGCCAATATGGCAGATGTGGTTCGGGTAGGGGAGCAGCGCCTCATCGGCGAGATCCTTACCATGAACAGCGGTTCCGCCTCCATTCAGGTCTACGAGGAGACCTCCGGACTGGGACCCGGCGCCGAGGTCGTCACCACCGGTTCGCCCCTCTCGGTCGAGCTGGGACCCGGACTTATCGAGAACATCTACGATGGAATTCAGCGCCCGCTGGATGCCATCATGAAAAAAACAGGCGGCAATAACCTGCCCCGCGGCGTGGAAGTCCCCGCCCTGGACAGGGAAAAGAAATGGGAGTTCACCGCCACCGCCCACGCCGGCGATGAGGTCATCGGCGGCGATATCATCGGTACGGTGCAGGAGACCCCCTCCATTCTGCATAAGATCATGATCCCGCCCAAAATGAAGGGCAAGCTCATTTCCGTGCAGTCCGGCAGCTATACCGTTACCGAGACGGTCGCCGTGCTGGAACAGCCCGACGGCACCCGTGCGGAGCTTACCATGATGCAGAAGTGGCCCGTCCGTGTGGGACGCCCTTACCGGCGTAAATTCCCGCCCAGTGTGCCGCTGCAGTCCGGTCAGCGCATCGTGGATACCTTCTTCCCCGTAGCAAAGGGCGGCACCGCCGCCATTCCGGGACCCTTCGGTTCCGGTAAAACGGTCATGCAGCACGCCCTTGCCAAGTGGTCGGATGTGGACCTTGTGGTTTACATCGGCTGCGGCGAGCGCGGCAACGAGATGACCGATGTTCTGCGGGAGTTCCCCGAGCTGATCGACCCCCGTACCGGAGAATCCCTGATGAAGCGCACCGTCCTCATCGCCAATACCTCCGATATGCCGGTCGCGGCGCGCGAGGCGTCCATTTACACCGGCATCACCATCGCGGAGTATTACCGTGATATGGGCTATGCCGTCGCTGTCATCGCCGATTCCACCTCCCGCTGGGCGGAAGCCCTGCGCGAGATGAGCGGTCGTCTGGAGGAAATGCCCGGCGAGGAGGGCTACCCCGCCTACCTTTCCTCCCGTCTGGCGCAGTTCTACGAGCGTGCCGGCTCCGTCGCCTGCATCGGCAGCGATGAGGAACGCCGCGGCTCCCTGACCGCCGTAGGCGCGGTATCGCCTCCCGGCGGCGACCTTTCGGAGCCGGTCTCTCAGGCGACTATGCGTATCGTCAAGGTGTTCTGGGCGCTGGATGCCAGCCTTGCCTACCGCCGTCATTTCCCCGCCATCAACTGGCTCAATTCCTATTCGCTTTACATCGATAGTCTCCGCCCGTGGTACGAGCAGCACTTTGGCAAAGCGTTTTTGCAGAACCGCGAGTGGGCAATGTCCGTCCTGCAGGAGGAGGCAAGCCTTAATGAGATCGTCCAGCTTGTCGGCAAGGATTCTCTTTCCGCCAAGGATCAGATCACGCTGGAGACCGCCCGTATGGTGCGGGAGGATTTCCTGCAGCAGAACTCCTTTGTGGAGGTCGATGCCTTCTCGGAGTACGACCGGCAGGCGAAGATGCTCTCGATGATCCGCCGGTACGATGCCCTCTGCCGCAGTGCCGCCGAGCGCGGCTGCCGTGTCGTGGAGCTGTTTATGACCCCCTCGCGGGAAAAACTGGGGCGTGCCAAGAGCGTCCTCGCCGATCGCTACGCAGTGGAATATGATAAGCTCCTGACCCAGATGGAGGAGGAGCTGGAAGCGCTGGCGCAGAAAGGAGAGGAAGCACTGTGATCCGTGAATATAAAACGATACGGGAGATCTCCGGACCGCTGATGGTGGTCGACCATGTACAGGGCGTCACCTATGATGAACTGGCGGAGATCGAGCTGACCGATGGCTCGCTGCGCCGCTGCAAGGTGCTGGAGGTCAACGGCGATACTGCCGTGGTGCAGCTTTTCGAAGCCTCCGCCGGTATCAATCTGGCGGAATCCAAGATCCGCTTTTTGGGGCACCCCCTGCAGCTTGCCGTCTCCGGCGATATGCTGGGGCGGGTCTTTAACGGCATGGGTCAGCCCATCGATGACGGTCCCGCCATTCTGGCAGATGAATACCGTGATATCAACGGCCTTGCCATGAACCCCGCCGCACGCAATTATCCCAATGAGTTTATCCAGACCGGTATCTCCACCATCGACGGTCTGAACACGCTGGTCAGAGGACAGAAGCTGCCCATCTTCTCCGGCTCCGGTCTGCCGCACGCGCAGCTCGCGGCGCAGATCGCGCGTCAAGCGCGGGTGCTGGGCGGTGAAAGCAACTTTGCCGTGGTGTTCGCCGCCATCGGTATTACCTACGAAGAATCCGAGTTCTTCGTTAACGAATTCCGCCGCACCGGCGCCATCGACCGCACCGTGCTGTTTACCAATCTGGCGAATGATCCGGCAGTCGAGCGTATCGCCACCCCGCGTATGGCACTCACCGCCGCCGAGTACCTTGCCTTTGACCTTGGCATGCACGTACTGGTCATTCTCACCGATATCACCAATTACGCCGAAGCCCTGCGGGAAATCTCCGCCGCCAAAAAGGAAGTCCCCGGGCGCCGCGGCTACCCCGGCTACCTATATACCGACCTTGCCACGATGTACGAGCGTGCCGGACGGCAGATAGGCAAGGAAGGCTCCATCACCATGATCCCCATTCTTACCATGCCGGAGGACGATAAGACCCACCCAATTCCCGATCTCACCGGTTATATCACCGAGGGTCAGATCATTCTCTCCCGCGAGCTGTTCCGCCGCGGCATCACGCCGCCGGTCGATGTACTGCCCTCCCTTTCCCGCCTTAAGGATAAAGGAATCGGGGCAGGGAAGACCCGCGAGGATCACGCCGGCACCATGAACCAGCTTTTTGCCGCCTATGCCACCGGCAAGGAAAACAAGGAGCTGATGTCCATTCTGGGCGAAGCGGCGCTTTCCGAGACCGACCTGCAATACGCCCGCTTTGCCGATGAGTTCGAGCGGCGGTATGTTTCGCAGGGCAGCGAGGAAAACCGCTCCATCGAGGAAACGCTGGATCTGGGCTGGCAGCTTCTCAGCCTGCTGCCCAAGAGTGAGCTGAAGCGTATCAAGCCGGAGTATATCGAGAAATACCTGCCCAGGCAGTAAGGAGGGAGCAACTTGACGGGAACCATCATCAATCCCACCCGCATGGAGCTGACCCGCCTGAAACGCCAGCTCCGCACCGCCCAGCGGGGTCACAAGCTGCTGCGGGATAAGCGTGATGAGCTGATGAAGCAGTTTATGGAGACCGTGCGGGAAAACCGCGCCCTGCGTCAGCGGGTGGAGGAGGGACTTATGCAGGCGCATGCCTCCTTTACCGTTGCCGCCGCCCTTATGACGCCGGAGATGCTTGGGCAGTCGCTGCTCATTCCCAGCCGCAGTGTGGAGCTGGATATGAGCTTTGAGAACATCATGTCGGTGGAGGTGCCCCGCTACCATTTTACTGAAAAGCAGGGCGGCAGCGCCTACCCCTACGGCTACGCGCAGACCAGCGGTGAGCTGGACGATGCTGTCGCGGCGCTTTCCGGCGTGTTTCAGGATATGCTGCGGCTGGCGGAGGTCGAAAAGACCACCCAGCTGCTGGCGGAGGAGATCGAAAAGACCCGCCGCCGTGTCAACGCGCTGGAATATGTCAAGATCCCGCAGATGCAGGAGAGTATCCGCTACATCACCATGAAGCTGGATGAAAACGAGCGTGCCAATACCATTCGCCTGATGAAGGTCAAGGATATGATCCTCAAGGAAGCGATATTGGAGCAGCGTGCCGCCGATGCCGAAGCCCTGCGGGAAAGCGGTCAGCCCTCATAAATAAACCACCATAGTAAAAGACCTCCGAAGCGCTTGCTTCGGAGGTCTTGCTATGTCTTGTCAGTTTATTCAGGCA